>CAYHRT010000076.1:0-16251 GCA_964359085.1 uncultured Bdellovibrio sp.
CTTTGAGCTCTTACCTGAAAAGGCCCCCGCTAATCATGCTCATCTCTGTTTGCAGGGTGATGAAAAGGGAGTTCAAAACTTTCAAGTTCATTTGAGTTCCTACCAGAAGCAGGCAGAACATCCCAATAATTTTGGTGATTTTATTTTTTATTTCGGACTGCAGCAGGAAACTCATGCTGGGAAACAATATTTTCCAAACCTTCACTTAGAGGCGCATGTTGGGCCCCATTCCCTCCCTGAATTGCATGATGTTTGGCGTTCACACTTTAAAATTCTGGCGCAAATGGATGGGGAGCAAATATTGCAAACCGTAAGGCAGGATTTTCCTGCGACCATGGCCATGCTTGAGCGCTATGTGGCCATCAGGCTTGAAGTCCCTAGTCAAGCTTCTAGCGAAGTTCCTATGCATAAAACTTTCAATCTTGTGGTAGAGGTTAAGAAGGAGGCTTGGCATCCTTTCTTTCCGAAACTTGAGAAATATTTATGGCGTTTGAGTGACGTGATTTGGGGGAAGGTGATACTGCTTGGGCAGGAAGGGAAGGAGTGGGCCCAAGCAGAATTAGACACCCAATCACTGACGTTTCGTATGAAATTTGCCTTTGATGTCCAAGGTTTTCTTCCTCTTGATATGAAAAGCGGAAATAGCAAGGTTTGGAGAATTGGTGAGGATTCCTTTGACGGTTATCTGTTGGCCGATTTTGCGCTGAAGGTGCAAGGGGTAAGGCCTTTAATCCAAGGGCACAAAATTCCATTTAGCTACCGTCCTCTCCAGAAGATGGATCAACTGTCATTTATTGGCGGCGAGAGACCAAACGTGAAAGTTGAGTCAAACTTCTTCACCTATTTGCCTGTGGCCTTCGCAAAAGTGTTTTTGGGACTTGAGAGTGATATTCATCGTTTTTTTATTGAACTGGGCCAGTCTAAAGATGGTGGAAAGGGTCAATTGGTTGTCACAATGGCGGATGTGATGTCCCCTAATTTAATCCCACGGGTGCTTCTTTCTATGGACGGCAACAGTAAAATTTCTAATAATCTCTTTATTAAATTGGGGTTTCAAATGTTGGCGTATCGACTCGTGCCCGATGGTGAGACAAAGGCGGAATGGCGTCATTGGTGGTCTGAGTTGCTCAATTTTGTGATAAAAGATATTAATACTTTTAGTGAGATCTGTAACGGGTCCGTTGGAGGACAGCATGAAAAAAATTGAATTTTTAAGCCATGTCCCTGTGTCTATTGAAGTCGTAAAAGAGAATTTTAGTGAAGAACTTTTTAAATATCTATTACCGCCACTTTTCCCTCTAAAAGTGGTGCGTTTTGAAGGCGTGCAAAAGGGAGCAAAGTATGAATTTGATTTGGCCGGAGGATTGTTCCCTGGCCTTTTACCCACTACCTGGAGTGGTGAGATTGTTGATGCTGGAGATGTGCAGGGCGGTTTTTATTTTACAGATGAGGGAACCAAATTACCTTTCCCTTTAAAAAGTTGGCGTCACCTCCACCGGATTCTTCCCAATCCTCAAAAAGGTGGGATCGATATTTTGGATATGGTGGAGTATAGCTGCTATCTGCCGCTCTTAGAATATTCTCTCTATCCAAGTTTTTTTTCCTTGTTTGTTTTCCGCAAGAAAAGATATTCTGCTTTTTATGCCAACAAAAAGTCTTAATAGGGTGTTGAAAAAGACAATTTCAGGCCGTTCAAAAAGGTGCAGATGCAAGGCCGAAGCCTTCAAATCGTCTGAGGCGTACTTGAAGAGTACGTCGAGGGCGATTTGAAGACGAGAACGCGGCAGATGCACCTTTTTCAATGGCCTGTTAGGCAGTTTCTTTATGGCGCGAATTTTCTAGCATATCCATAATAAGTTGTTTGATGTTGGAAGGGATGGCCTGAACATTCCAGATAAAGCGCAAGGCATGGTTAATCATTTCATCGGGTAAATCATGGACCTTAATGTGTATGATGTCCTCTGGATCGCTGTTTTGATCCTCAACCAAAAAACCATATTCGATGTGTCCTTGATCATCCATTTTGATGGTATTACCCATCAGTTTGATATCAATCCGAGAGATTTTTCCATTTTTTTCAATATATGTTAGATTAAAGAAACTATTACTGCCGACATATTGATTAACCTCGCCATCAACGTTGGTATAAGTCGTGGCAGTTTCCACTTTCACCAGTTGTTCGGCGGCAATCTCATTAATGAAAAAATTTTCTACTAATTCTCGAAATCGTCCGTCGCTATTTTCGATGCGACAGCCTACCGCTGCATCCAAATGTCGCACATTAAGATTGAGAGAAAGAACTTGGTTATCGAGTATAATTTCACCTTGAAGTTTCTGATCCTTCTCAAAAGGGAAGTCAGCATCGATGATTTCAAAGGCCAAACCAAATGAGGATAAATTGATCAAGCGACATTTGAACTCGCGCTCGTCGGTGAGTTTTACTTTAAACTGTACTTTATGCAGGCCTGATAATGTGAAACGTTCAGGACGATCGACCAGAGAACGAGTGTCATCTGTTTTAGGTGTCATGGGTGTCCTCATAACCGTTGTGAAAAGGTTTAAGATATGTTCGGCGATCTACAGCTTTTGCTTGAGGCAAAATAAGGCCTTTCGGGTACTTAGCTCATCTCTTTTGCAATTATTCCAGATTTCTTGGGTCTGCATGAGGCATCTTTCAAATTTGTCTTTTTCATGGATAGTCGTGCGAGCAGAGCAATGGAAACGAATCTTTTGATCGGCAATAATCTCAGAGTCGGGATCTTGTCCTGCTTCATTAAGCGGAGTTGCCATCGGAGTAGTCGGAGTAGGAAGAGGCGCCAAGAGAGGGGCTTGCGTAGGCGGTATGATGTGTTCCTGGTTTCTTGGAGGGCGTTCGACTGTAGTTTTTTTCTTCTTGATATACCTATCCCAATCTTGGGCACGCATCTCTCGATAACGTTGCAGCGCCTGTTCTCTTTCATGGTCTTCAGCAGATAATTCTGGCGGTGTTAGAATTGACTTGGATGGCGAACTATTCTCAGGTGTTACCGGAGACATTTGTGAGGTCGAGCAAGACCACAATAATCCAATCAGGAGTATTGAAAGAAATACGTTTAGCATGACTTCATTTTAAACTTGGTGCAATTTATTTGTAACAACTTGGGCAATGTATTGGCGAAACTGCAAGATAATCGTGTCATTGATACGATCGATATAATCCGGATGAGTAGGAATAAGGTCGTAGAGAATGCGCTCCAGCCCCGAATGAATGGTTTGAACCTCCAGATAGAGCTTCACAAAATATTCTAAGTTGGCCTTATGCCAATGTACAAGGAGGGGAGTTAGATCGCTATGCCCTTCACAACTTGAACAACCGGTACATTCACCATCATGCATAATATAATTCATATGATTTTGAGTATGAACATTCACCAATTGGTCGCGATCAGTTTGTCCATCCGCAAATTTATCTAGCAGTCTGATGGCCACATCAGGATGCTGTTTTAAAGTGAGAAAGAGTTCCTCATAAATGGTGGTATAGAGGGCGGTGAAAATGATGTCTTCCATGAGATATTCCATCAATTTTCGCGGAGTATCAGCAGTCTTTTCAACCTTGGCGAGTGCCACCAAAGCCTGATTGTAGGCATAGTTTGTGGTGCCCTCAAAGGAGTGAAAAAAATGCACAAAACTATTGAGGGTTTCCTCATCTTGATAGATTTGGCGTTTAGCAACTCTGTCTTTTTCGATTGTCATACGTGGACCTCATCCGTAAGGGCCAAAACTAAGGTAATGCTAACATGGAGGACTAATGGTGTCAGAACAATTGCAAAATGGCAGGGCTTGCCTATAGGAGTTATTTGGTCGGAATTTGGACATAAAAAAAGGGGGTTTTACACCCCCCACACCAAACATCATTTCAAAAGAAATTTGTAATGGCGAAAAACATTTTTAATCAAATAATTCGGCCAAAGGCCGACATATTAACCACAGTCAATAAAAGATCATCCCTGATGGCAAATAAATTTTAGAGAGGCGTCACTAACGTCCTGGAGGTGCACCAACGAAGAATTCGTGGATGGGAAAGCTCCTCATCACACGTAAAAAAATCATCGATAGCTCCCTGGTTAAAGAGTTAAACTAAAAAATAACAAACGTATACAACTAGGGGCAAAACGCGTTTCTCTAGTACCTTAAACAACCCCTTGCGGCATACAAAACTAAAACACAAAGCAACGAACCAAAACTAAAACTAAAACTAAAACTAAAACTAAAACTAAAACAATATCAAAACAATCTCGCCGCTCTGTGATTATGGCACAACTCGATTTTTTATCAGTGAGATAAAAGTTGTTCGGAGAAAATATTTCCAACTCATGGATTTTCTATTCAAGACTTCCGTAAGTCGGGTTTATTGTGTAAAAGTTAGACGGCCCAAATGTATTGATCCCTGACATAAAATACAAAAATGGGCACTTTACTTAAAAAATGGCCGGGTGTTAGCAAGAAAATGACAAAAGTTGTGGAGCTTCTTGCTAGGGTGCTGATAGGGTGTGAGTCATGAGAGCGTATGTAGCGCTTATTGGTGTGGCAGTTTTGATGTCCTTTTTGGCCGGGGGCACTCTGCTACTCATGAGGACCAATGAGCGAATGGTTTCCGGCCAGGATATTGCCGCCATCTCCAATTTAAAGTTGGTCTTTCAGCGGGATGTCGGCCCTTTATCAATTATTAATATTTCTTCCTACTATTACACTAATCATCATTTTAAATTGGCCTCTCCCATTTATGCCTTGCCTGAGTTTGATCGGACAGACCCCAGTTTTTATGCTCACCCTGGAGACTGTTTTAAAGGGATACCTGAATTACAAGGCCTGTTCGGCCATCGTAAAGTGGTTGTATGGGAAGAGTTCCGCTGTGGTTTGCGCCCAACCCTGCCAGAGGAATTCTTTGAGGAACCACCTTTTTTACATCCGTCAGGGATTAGTTTTTTGTACTTGGCCTATTTAACCGGCAAACCTCAGTTTAGAGAGATGAATTGGGTTATTGATCGTTTACCACTGTTTCATGTGCGCGAATTAAAAAATATTACGGAACTAAAAGGGCGTCTTCGCGGAGTATTCTATATTTTGTCGGAGTTAAGCCAAGATGAGCTGGAGTCCGTGGCACGTGGGCAAGGCTCTGTATTAACAGGTAAATATCTATTAGCAAGGTTGATCTATAAACATGCTCCTGGGATTCTCGAATATAGAGTTTATGATCGTACCGATCTCGATCAGTTTTTGAGCGAAGCCGATTATACTTTGTCGAAGTATAATGCCAAACGGCCTTGTTTTTTTCGTGATGAAGAATTATGTTGGTCTCCCAATTCTAAAAAGATTCTTGAAAGACTTAATATTACCCAGATTTTTCTTTTTATTGGTTGCCTTTTTTTGATGGGAGGGGCACTGATCGGTTTGCGCAACCGTTTGCGGGATGATCGTTCCGAGGAAGAGAGTAAACGGTTGGCCTTGCAGACTTTAACTCACGAATTACGTACACCGATCACCTCTTTGGTGTTGGAAAGTGAAAATGTATCACGAGACCTTGAACATCTTCCGCCTGACATGCAGGATTCCTTTTTGCGCATGGGCAGCGAAATACGTCGGCTTCAGCGTTTGACTGAAGCCTCGCGACAGTATCTCAATGTAGGAAGAAAAAAGGGTAGAGTTAAATTAAATCCAGTGGAAATTCCCTTCATCAATGAATTCCTGTTGGATATCGCTCGCCCATTTATTGACAAGGGACTAATCTTCAAAAGTACCATTGAAGAAAGACCCTTTATTATGGATTCATATTGGCCATCAATCGTATTCAAAAATTTATTGGAGAATGCTTTTACCCATGGTGTGCCACCAGTTGAAATGCTGGCCGAGCTGTCCTCGGGTAAATTGATTATTACTGTTCGAGATCAAGGCGATGGTACGGCATTTAATTCCATTAATATTGGTCAGGAATTTCAAAAAGGCTTAAAGAGTTCGGGAACTGGGCTTGGACTGTCCATTGTAAAACGTGCCATTCTTGCCATGGGAGGAGAGTTGAAATATACCAGAAATCCCACGACTTTTACCGTTGTCTTAAAAGAATTAAAAATTTCCACATAAGGAGTTTTCTATGGCAAAAATTTTATTGGTCGAAGATGATGCCAATCTTGGAGCTTCCCTAGAAAAATATTTGAAAGGGGAGGGACAAGTGGTCATGTGGGCAAAAAACCTTCAGACCGCTCGTGAAATGCAAAAGGAGTCTCCCACATTAATTATCTTGGATTGGATGTTGCCAGATGGGCAAGGCATAGATTTTTTAAGAGAGAAGCAAGCCAAGCATGATTCCACACCAGTAATTATGCTTACGGCGAAAACTGATCTCATTGATCGGGTGTTGGGGCTGGAATCAGGTGCCAATGATTATATAACAAAACCTTTTGAGCCTCGCGAGCTTTTGGCCCGTATTCGTGTGCAAGAGCGGAATAAAGACCGCAATGGGCAAGGGCCATCCAAAGAGGCCACCGCCAAAATAGTTGAGATCAATGGCATTCAATTAGATTTAGTTCGGCATGAAGTAGCTTTTCAGAGTAAATCGGTAGAGTTAACCAAAATGGAATTTGAATTGCTCCGTCTTTTGATGGAACACCCTAATCGCGCCTTCGGACGAGAAGAGCTTCTCAACAAAGTTTGGGGTTATGAAAATTATCCCACCACTCGCACCGTTGACACTCATATCCTGCAGCTTAGACAGAAATTCTATGATGATTTGATCGAAACTGTCCGAGGCATTGGCTATCGTCTCCGCTCTCTTTGAAAAAATAACAACAAATGACAATAAGTTTTCTCCTGGCCGACATATGAATAGTAAGAGGGGCGTAAACTGCCATCTATTAGATTTAGTCTAATAAAATGAGACCTTCGGGATGGTAGTTAAGTCATTCTCCTCTTAGACAACACACATTTCTGACTTCTCACACTCCTTTCATTTCCAATCCCGAAGGTCTCAATTTTGAGACCGTTTATTCCGATACTCTTACAGAGTAAAACAATAAAGCATGAGTAAAATAGTTTGGATTACGAAATTGTAATTATTAATAAATGGATGAGAACCACGACTGTCATCGGATGTATGCTTTGGGGCTTCGTAATATTTTCATTTGCCATGGCCCAGGTCCCTGACTCTGATCCTACTCCTAACCCTAACCCTGTTTCCGGCAGTTCTTCCATGATGGGGGTAAAAATTGAAGATTCAGAAGACCTAAATGACGATGCAAAGAGTGAGCTAGAAGGTAGTGGTGGCAGCCATGTTGAAAATGCTTCAGATGAACATCAACCGATGATACCAGAAGAAAAACCCGATATTGTCATCATTCGTCCACCGACGCTTGAAGAACAGGCCCGCATCGTGCGGGAAGAAATAGAAATGGAGAAGGCCAAAAAAATGTTGATCAAGAATGGTCGACCAGTGAATAAGAAGGTCGTCAGTGATGTTGGTCAGAATTCTGATGCCGATAATGTAGGAGCGACAAATGGTGGAGGTGGAGGTGGAGATGGAGGCGTTGGACATGAAGAAGCAACGTGGTCAATCATAAAACCGACTTGTTTAAAAGAGCGTGCGGAAATGGAGATGGCCGAGGTGTTGATGGCCAAACAGAAAGTAAAAAGCCCTGGTCAAGGCGGTGGTGTAGGTGGTGGTTCAGGAGAGGGATCAGGAAGTGGCTCGGGTAATGAAACTGGGGTGACTGCTTCTTCTCAGCGCACAGTAAAAAAAGTATGTAAGAGTAAAAATATGTACGAATGTATGGCCCAAGAGGCCAAGGAGAGAGAATTTCGCGAACGCACAACTCCTGCCTTGGTCATGGAAAATGGCGAAAATGGTGGAGATGAGGGCACCATCGATGGAAGTAGTGCTGAAGCTGAAGTTAAATTTAAACGTCCTCCGGTCCGTTTTAAGACGACGCACGAGTTAGAGGCAGAGGCCCAGAAAATTTTGCACGAAAGCGACACGCCAAACGTAGGGGAACATATTGTTGAGAGTGATCAAGTCATGCCTGTCTCGACCGTTACGGTGACCAGGCCAACGATAGAAGAAAATGTTCGACAAGTTCAAAGTGAAATAGAGGCCGACAAACTATCACGAGAAACAGGCAGTGGTGGTGAAGTCAAACTTCCTCCAACCCAAGATTTAGAATGAGAGTGCGCGCTTGCGAGTTGTCCACAGGCGGCGGCGATATCACTTCCTTTAGCCACTCGTTCCATGACCCGCATTCCACGTTTCACCAAAGATTTTTTGAATAGATCAACCATATCTTCGCTTGGTCGTTGATGTGGGAGATCTGGGATTGTGTTGTAAGGAATCAAATTAATGATGGATTTCATATCGCGTGACCAATCCGCTAGGGCCTGGGCATGACGCTCGCTATGATTCACGTTTTTGAGTATCAGATATTCCAAGGTGATAAACTGACGTGGCAGAAGAGGCAAGCTTTTGAGCACCCTCTGAATTTCTTTGAGAGGAAAACGTCTCTCAATCGGAATTAATTCACCTCTTTCTTCTTCAAACGGTGAATGAAGTGAGAAGGCCAGGTTAATCCGGGGGAGTTCGTGAAAACGTATGAGTCCCGGAAGGTATCCAACGGTCGAGAGCGTGATTTGCCGAGAACCTAAATCCAAGGCCCAGGGGTGCAGAAGAATTGAAATGGCACGTTTGACTTGCTCAAAATTATGCAGTGGCTCCCCTTGGCCCATAAAGACGATGTTGGGGCAGGGGGCCTCCATCGAAGTCCCATGCCAAATAAGATTGCGCAGAATAAGATACATGCCGACAATCTCATGGGCCTCTAGGTTTCGGGCGAGGCCCTCTTGTCCCGTCCGACAGAAGGTACAGCCCATGGCACAGCCAACTTGAGTTGAAAGACAAACCGTTAGTTTGCGATGATAGTTGAGAATGACTGCTTCAACTCTTCGGTCATCTTCCAAGGCGAAGAGCATTTTTTGAGTGCCATCCACAGAGAGATGCCGTTCGATGATGGTGGGTAGGGCCTTGGGCAATGTTCTTAGGTCATCCAAAAGACGGGGAAAGAGCGGGGGGCTTGCTTTTTTGTAGGCCCACGCCATCACACTTCTTAACTGCGTGGGACTATGACCATGTTCAACTAACCAATTGGCCAATTCTTCAGGGAGGGCCTGATATAAGTGATCGGTGGCCATCATTTTTTCTTGTCATTTATTTTCTTTGGGGGGATTTCAAAGCTGGCCCAAAGAGGATAGTGATCACTGCCATTTTTGCATTCCAAATAGTCCGCATTCACGAAGGCCCGTCTTTCATTATTTTGCTCTTTCACCAACACTTCAACCATCCCACTCGGAGCTATTTCTGTGGGTGAGTGGGGAAAAGTTAAATTGGCTTCAGGGTGATAGATACCCCCTTGGATCTTGGTTAGGTTAGGCGATAGAAAGATGAAATCTAAGAGGAGCTGCATCGGTTTTACACGCACTCCATCTCCGTCATTGGTATAATCTGGGTTAGGCATCCAAAGAATCCATTTTTTTGCCAGACGTGATAACACCTGGGCCCCGACCTGTCGGGGATCGGTGCTGCTTAGTCCCACGTTGAAATCGCCCACGGCCACGGCATAGGAACCTTGGGGTAATGGAGTAATGTCTGCAAGGTTTACAGTAAGATCTGTTTGACCGGTCAAATACCATTCAAGGAAACGTAACTGGTCGGCGTTGCGCTGAAAATTAGGGGAAGCCATATTCCCAAAATGGTAAGAAGGGACGGTGTGCAGGAGAATCAGATGCAGTTCTTGTCCATCGACATCCAGGACGACATCACTGAAATTCTTGTCAAAGAGGGGCATATCGGTAGGCAGAGGGGTTCCATTGGGTTCTTTAAAATTACTCAGATCAAGATTTTTGTTGAAATCTTTCCATTTGAGATCATGTATTTCAATAATGCGTTTTTGGGGAAAGCGAAAGAGCGCCCCAGTAGAATATTGGGCCGGGAAGGAGCCAAAGTTTACTTGATCGGCCAATGTCTGAGCTTCCGGGGTGTTGGGATTCGTGGCATAGGTCCCATCGGGACGTTTTTTGGCATTGCCACCGGTATTTGCTGGGTGAAAAGTGTCCTTGAATTCGGCCTTTTCTAAGAGGTTGGCAAAAAGGTGCATATTTTCACCGCGGGAGCTATAGCGGGGAGAAGGAACACCGGGAAGATCAAATTGCATCTCGTTTACGGAAAGAATGTCAAAGTCCCATTTTTTTATAATGTTCTTCACCGAGGTGAGCTGGAGACACATGGGAGTACTTCGTAATTTGGTGCTGTCCAATTCTTTGATATTGTAATGAACCAAGGTGATCATTTTTGCCTTAGCAGGGTAAACGGAAGCGAAAGAGAAGATGAGTAAGACCGATATTGTCCATTGAGGGGCCGACATAAGCGAATCTCCTTTTTCTGAAAAATATTGTTGATGCTTCTACCCATTTTGCTGTAATGATTATGCTAAGTAACTTCAAGAGTAAAGGGGTACATAACCATGGAAAATGGGGTTGGGGCCGCAGTATCGGGAATCTCGGGGATAGCGGGAATCTCGGGTGTTTCGGAAGTGTCGAATGAAGTCCAAAAGTGGACTAAGGAGGAAGCCGATTCAGTCTATGGCCATTCTCGTTGGGGAGAGGGTTTCTTTGATATCAACGATAAAGGCCATTTGGTAGTCTTACCCAATAAAAATTCCAAAGATATTAAGATCGATGTTTATGAAGTTATTGAAGAGATGAAGGCGCAAAAGCTGGCCTTTCCGGCAGTTATTCGATTTCACGATATTTTGCGTTCCCAGGTAAAAAACTTAAATCGCGCCTTCCGCGAAGTCATTGAAGAGGCTGAGTATGAGGGACGTTATATCGGAGTCTATCCCATCAAGGTAAATCAGTTGCGCGAAGTTGTGGAAGAAGTTGTTGATGCCGGCTCGCCCTATGATTTTGGTCTAGAGGCCGGTTCTAAACCCGAACTATTAGCGGTAATGGCCCTCAATACCAATCAACAGGCATTAACTATTTTAAATGGTTACAAAGATGAAGATTATATGCGTTTGGCGTTGCTCGGTCGACAGTTGGATCGGAGCATGATTGTGGTGATTGAGAAAACCAGTGAGCTTCATACACTCTTACGTCTTTCTAAAGAGATGGGAGTGAGACCCTTGATTGGTATTCGAGGTAAAATGTCCATTAAGGGCTTCGGAAAGTGGGAAAACTCTTCAGGCGATCGCGCTAAGTTTGGGCTCACTATGGCCGAGATTATGAATGTTGTGAATACTTTGAAGTCCGAAGGCCTAGGCGACTGCCTCAAGCTTTTTCATTTTCATATTGGTAGTCAGATTTCCAACATTCGTGCGGTTAAGGATGCTGTTACAGAAGGCGTCCGAATTTACAGTGAATTGTACAAAATGGGAATTCCTTTTGAATATTTCGATGTGGGGGGCGGCTTGGGCGTTGATTATGACGGCAGTAACTCCACCAGCCTTTCTTCCAAAAACTATAGTATGACGGAGTATGCTTCCGATATCGTTTATGGTGTGAAGCAAGTTTGCGATCTTGCGGGAGTACCCCACCCCAATATTGTTTCTGAAAGTGGACGTGCCATTACTGCCCATCATAGCTGTGTCATTACCAATGTTATTGGTAAAATTGATCCGGCCAATGTGTCTTTTTCGACACGCAAAGTGACTGGTGAGCATGTTTTGGTTACCAACATGCGGGACTTAGATGAATATTTGACTGAAAAAAATATGCAAGAAGTTTGGAATGATGCCAGCAAGTTAAAAGACGATTGCTTGAATGCTTTTCAACTGGGAGTGTTAGGTCTTGAGGAACGGGCCAAAGTGGAAACACTCTATTGGCAGATTGCCAAGAAAATCTATTTATTGGCCAAAGATAAGGAGCAGATTCCTGAAATCTTTAGTTCTTTGTTTGACCTGATTTCTTCTCAATATCTGTGTAACTTTTCGGTCTTTCAGTCTGCCGCAGATTCCTGGGCCATTCATCAACTTTTACCCGTGATGCCGGTGCATCGTTTAGATGAGAGACCACTTTCTTCAAGCGCTCTAGCAGACATTACCTGCGATAGCGATGGGAAAATTGATCAGTTCATGGGCGCTGATGGGATTTGTAAAACCCTTCCCCTGCATGATTTGAAAGATGGCGAAGATTATTATCTGGGAATTTTCATGACTGGGGCATATCAAGATGTCATGGGGGATATGCACAACCTTTTTGGCCGATTAAATGAGGTACACGTTTTCGCCGATGATGACGATCCCACTGATTTTTACATCGAGGAAACCATTCGGGGCGGTTCTTCACGTCAGGTTCTATCCACCATGCAATACAACCCGGATTTCATGGCAGCTACGGTGAAAAGGTCCATTGATGGTCAGGTGAAGCGTGGTAAGGTCACACCACGCCAGGGCGTCAAATTGGTGGATTTCTACGAGGAATGCCTGGACAGCTATACCTATCTTTCCATGCAATACAATCGTCAAAATCCTTAATCCTAAACTCAGGTTAGTATGTCTTAGATGGCATCCAATTCACGCATAAACGTTAATCCCATCTCCTCTGAATCTTCTTCCTCCTGTTTATTCTGTTTATGCAGGTGACCATCAAGCATGCGTTGCCAATCTTCTAGAAATTTTGCACGTTCACCTTCATCACGGCGAGCAGTTCCAAGGGCGTCTGCAGAGGCTTCATTCTTAGCATATCGCTCAGGAAAGGTTACCGGTGGGTGATCGAGTGGTTGATAGGCACGAATGTTTAACGCCACTGCAATTCTCCTTAGCTATCTTACATTTTTTCTTGCGCTTTTTTCGAGACAAGAACTTATTCTAATGGCGTGGTCTTATTCTAGGAAATGGAGAGGTAACATATTAAAATGTGGAGAGGGTTTAAGAACTTGGAGCAGGCAAATACGGCAAGAGATATGGGCACCCTCCTCATAACCTGAGTTTGAGTAAAATCAATTTTTCAAGAGAGGTGGATTTGAACTATGATGGGAGTTTCAATTTTAGAGAAAGGAGTCTCTGCAATGATACCCCACCAACATTGTTCGAATGGTCAGGCCATGCGTCCCCTGGCTCCCGATGATTGGTATAAATTTATCCGGCCAGGATCGCGTGTCTTCATTGGATCAAATGCCGCATGTCCGGATACCTTGATACAGCATTATTTAACTCATGCCACAGAAATCATCGACATTGAAATGGTTCATATTCTCACCGCAGGTAAGGGGCAGTGGACTTTGCCAAAATATAAAGATCGAATTCGTGTTAATGCGCTTTTTTTAGATCAAAACAGTCGCGTGTCAGTCAGTCAGGGCCTTGCCGATTACACTCCCTGTTTTCTCTCGGAAATTCCCGGACTATTTTTAGAGGGGGTTTTGCCACTCGATGTCGCTCTTGTTCAGGTTACGCCACCGGATGAAAATGGGTATTGTTCTTTTGGTGTTTCGGTCGATATTGTTTCGGCGGCCTGTCGGGCGGCGCATGCGGTTATCGCACAAATCAATCCCAAAATGCCACGCACTCTTGGCCAAAGTTTTATTCATGTCTCAGAAATCGATGCGTACCTAGAGGTCGATGAGAATATTCCGGTGGTGGCCAGTGGTGAGATCGATGATGTCACGCTCAAAATCGGACAGTATGTCGCATCTCTCATTGAAGATGGTGCAACCCTTCAGATGGGAATCGGAAAAATTCCAGATGCGGTTCTTGCAAACTTAACCAATCATCGTGATCTGGGTGTCCACACCGAAATGTTCAGTGATGGCATCCTTGAGCTTTTAAAATCTGGTGTCATCAACAATTCAAAAAAAATAATTCACCCTGGGAAAACCATTACTTCTTTTTGTATGGGTTCAAAAAAACTCTATGATTTTATTCATAATAATCCGCATATTGAGTTTCATCCGAGTGAATATGTTAATAGACCTTTTGTTATTGCAAAAAATAAAAAGGTTGTGGCCATCAATAGCGCCATCGAAGTGGATCTTACCGGTCAAGTCGCATCAGACTCGATGGGGCGGCATTTTTATAGTGGAATCGGGGGCCAGGTTGACTTTATCAGGGGAGCTGCCATGAGCGAGGGAGGGCGCCCTATTATTGCACTCCCTTCCACCGCGAAGGCCGGGCAGGTGTCTAAAATTGTTCCTTCCTTGGCCTGCGGTGCAGGCGTGGTTACGTCACGTGGTGATGTTCACTACGTCGTTACGGAATATGGAGTTGCCACACTCCGTGGCCGGAGTATTAGGGAACGTGCCTTAGAACTTATTCAAATTGCTCATCCAAAATTTCGAGAAGATCTTCTCAAACAAATCAGAGAGTTTGGCTGGTTACCTGCCTATCACAAAGATGGGTCTGCGACCGTTAAAGAATTTGGTTCTGTTGAACTCATGAAACTCACGCTGAAAGATGGAAAAGAATATGTCTTGCGGCCACTTAAAAGTTCGGATGACCGACGTTTGCAAGAATTCTTCTATTCCCATACCAAAGAAACACTTTGGCAACGATACAGAAATATACCGAAGCTCATGTCACGTGAATATGCTCACAAGCTGGTGAACGTTGATCAAACCAAAGATCTTGCCCTCTGTGTAATTGAGCGCCATGGGCCTCGGGAAGTTATTTTTGCCGTTGGCCGCTATTATCTTGATCTTGAAAAGAACTCCGTCCAGGTTGGATTGGTGGTAAGCGAGCTTAAGCGAGGTTTAGGTATGGCGGATGGCCTGATAAAGGCCATGATTGATATTGCAAGTAAGCGAGGAGTTATCGAAATGACTGGTTTGGTTTTGGCCAACAACCTTGTCATGATTCGCGTTTTTGAAAAGCACGGATTTACGCAACATCCGACATTGGATCCATCCGAACTGGAAATGAGACTCCCCTTTAATTAACAGACAGAGTTACATATCTTGAATATCGATCATGTTTTATTAACAGGAGTAAGCCATTGGCTTTTGTTTTCTTTGAGGTAGCTGCATTAAAATCTTCAATATTGACCACCCTTTTTCTGTTAACTTCCAAAATTAAATCCCCCCTTTCTATTCCTGCCATAGCAGCAATTGAGGAAGGATCTACTTCGGTAACCACAACGCCTTCCTCATAAGGAATACCGAAATCTTTGGCCGTGTCTTTATCTAAGGTTTTTATTTTGAAACCATAGGTTTCATAAAATGAATTTAGCGGTCGGCCCGATTGTGCTTTTTTTTCGGGTAGTTTTTCAATTTTAACTTTTATTTTTTTTACATCACCGTTTCTGTTGATTTCAATCTCTTTAATATCTCCTATCATGCTTACAGCAACATCATTTCTAAAACTTCCCACGTCTTTCACCGGCCTACCATCAAAGGAAATAATAACATCACCGCGTTTCAGGCCATATTTTTCCCCTGGAGAACCTTTTGTTACCTCAGAAATAAGAATTCCACGCTTATTCTCTAATTTAAATGATTTTACCAAATCGTCTGTAAGATCTTGAATCATGATTCCCAGATAACCACGTGTGACACTGCCATGACTAATAAGCTGATCCTTAATGTTTATCGCCATACTTGATGGTATCGCGAAGCCCACCCCCATATATCCACCAGTGCCACTGATTATGGCGGTATTAATTCCAACTACCAGGCCATCTAGGTTGACGAGTGGGCCACCAGAATTGCCGGGGTTAATGGCGGCATCCGTCTGGATAAAATTCTCATATTCAGTAATACCCACGCTACTTCTGCCTTTGGCCGATACCACACCCGCCGTCAACGAGTGAGATAGGCCAAACGAATTTCCTATGGCAATGACCCATTCGCCGACTTCAAGTTGTTCAGAATCGCCAAAGGCAAGAGTGGGATAATTCTTGCCTGGAATTTTGATGATAGCTATATCTGAGTAAGGATCACTCCCAACTAATTTGGCGACAAATTCTCTCCCATCCAAGAGTTTAACGTAGATCTGTTCTACCCCACCGACGACGTGACTATTTGTTATAATGAGACCATCACTCGAAATGAGAAATCCGGAACCCTGACCAAAAACTTTTTCTTCTCTTTCGCGGAATTTTTTATCAGAGTGTGGATTGCGGAAAAACTTGTCGAAAAGATCTTCGCCGAATGGAAGGCCATTCTTTCCGAAAGGTAATGGGAAACCCATCCAAGAAGAAGTAAACTGAATCATTTCTACTTTTATATTTACAACAGCGGGGGAAACTTTC
>CAYHRT010000077.1:0-16110 GCA_964359085.1 uncultured Bdellovibrio sp.
GTTTGCACGGAAAAATTAGCGGGCGATAAAAAAGCTCGCATAATTCCAATCAGTCCCATAGGCAAATAAAGAAAAAATGCCACGCCATTTTGAAATTTGAAGGCCCAAAGAATGAGTAGGGTTGCCAGCATGGCACCAAGATAAGAAGTTAGCAGAAATTTTTTGGCACTTCCGCGATCAATTAAATGTCCCGCAGGTAAAGCGCACAGAATGGCGGGTATGGCCTCGCACAGTCCTGACAATCCCAAGACCAAGGGATCATGGGTCCATTCATAGAGGATTTGCGCGACAACGACATATTGAATTTGTGAAGCGACAACGATACTAAAGCGCGCAATCAAGTACTTCCGAAAATTTGGAATTCGCAAACTCGCCCATGGATCATGTCTGATTTTTTGGGCCGGTACCGTTGCCAAGAAGCACCCCTTACATATTTAAGATGATGGCCACTATATCACAGGAGTTTTCACAAGTATTTTATGGAGCGGCAAGGTTGATTAGTTGAGTCGGACTCTTATAAAGACTCTTGCTCACTTGTGAGCATGAAATATAATAACTCAAAATAAAAGTTGTGGTTCATTAAAAAGGAGGCCCTTTTGATAGTTGTTGAATCAATATGCAAAAATTTCGACCAGTTTTCTGCAGTAAAAAATGTCTCCTTTCAGGTTGGAAAGGGACAAGTCTTAGGGCTTTTGGGGCCCAATGGAGCAGGAAAATCTACTACCATGCGCATGCTTACAGGATTCATTCATCCTACTTCTGGCCACGCCAAAATTTGTGGTCATTCTATCTTGTCAGATAAAGAAAAGGCCCAGGCCCATATTGGTTATGTCCCGGAAAATGCTCCCCTCTACGATGAGATGGACGTGCGTGAGTTTTTAGAATTTATTTATGATCTACGTGGTCTTCCAAGGGAACAAAAATCAAGTAGGGTTCAAGAGATTTTACAACTTTGCGTTATTGAGGAAGTTGAGTTTCAAAAAATTGAAACCTTATCAAAGGGATACAAGCGACGCGTTTCTCTGGCACAGGCCTTAATTCATAACCCAGATGTTTTGATTTTAGATGAACCAACCGATGGGCTAGATCCCAATCAAAAACATGAAATGCGAAAAGTTATAAAAAATTTATCTAAAGAAAAAACAATTGTTATCTCGACTCATATCCTGGAAGAGGTGGATGCTGTGTGTGATCGCGCCATCATTATGTCTCATGGGACAATTTGTTTTGATGGGACACCCGCCACCCTTAAGGCCCAATCTCCCACGGGGAAGTTGGATGACATTTTTCGCAAAATTACCATGGAGAAGGAGGCGCAGGAGCGCCGAGCTACGGCAGTCCCGAAGGACTGTCCTGGAGCAGGATGCGAAAGGAAGGAGGCAACATGCTGAGTCCGCAGTTTAAGGCCCTTTATAAAAAAGAGTTTCAAAGTTTTTTTAAAACACCATTAGGATATGTTTTTTTGGTAATTTTTCTTTTCGGCTTGGGTTACATGGCCTTTGAGCCTGGGCGAGGCTCTTTTTTTCTTCTGCGTGAGGCTTCTCTTCGATCTTTTTTTGATTATGTGCCTTGGATGTTTATTTTTCTCGTCCCTGCCGTCTCAATGAAATTATGGGCAGATGAAAGAAAAAGGGGCACCGTCGAACTATTATTTAGCATGCCCATAACAGTCAAGATTGCCGTTTTGGCCAAATTTTTTGCAGCATGGACCTTTGTGGGCCTAGCAATGTCTCTGACCTTCCCCATGATCATTACTGTGCTGATACTTGGTCGGCCTGATTTGAAAGTTATTTTTCTGGGTTACACAAGTTCTATGCTCTTGGCCGGTGCCATGCTTTCGGTTGGTGGTTTCTTTTCTGCTATGACAAAAAATCAGGTGGTCAGTTTTATTCTTACAGTCGCCACATGCTTTGTGCTTTTAATGGCCGATTCTCCTCCAGTTTTAGAATTAGTGGGAACTTTTGCCCCCAGGTATGTACTCAACATTTTCGAATCGCTCTCTATGTTGGGACATTTTGAATCCATGGGGAAGGGAGTAATCCGTCTTTCCGATCTTGGTTATTTTGCCATTATGATCAGTTTTTGGTCTTTTAGTAGTGTCATCCTATTAAATGAGAATAAGTCCGAATAGTTTTACAGTTTCTGGAGTTATCATTATGTCGAAAAAGATTAAAAGAAAAACGGAAAACTACCTAAAAGTATCTCTGGGGATTCTCTGCATGGGGTTGGCCATTTATATAGTTAGTACAGTGTTTTATCGTGTCAAAATTGACCTTACCGATGAAGGTATTTATTCATTATCAAAAGGAAGCAAGACCCTTTTAAGTAAACTCGATTCTCCTATTCGTCTCAAGCTTTATTATTCTAAAACGGCAGCTAACAAAGGTTCTGAGGGATTGCGGGCCTTTAATAATTATTTTTTATATGTTCACGACCTCTTAAAAGAATATGTGACAAATTCACGTAATAATCTCACGGTAGAAGTCATTGATCCAAGACCCGATACTGAGGATGAGGAAGAAGCCGAAGCATTTGGTCTCAAGCGCTTTTCCATCACAGAGACTGAGCGCTACTTCTTTGGTTTAGTTGCCATTAGTGATTCTGGCAGTGAAAAGGTGATTGAATTTTTTGATCCAAATAAAAGGGATGGGTTAGAATATGAAATAACTAAATTAATTTATTCAGTTTTAAGTCCACAGAAAAAGAAAGTTGGCATTTTGTCGCCACTTCCAATTGTAAAAGATGAGGTTACTCCGTACATGGCGCAGCTTATGCAAATGCAGGGGCGTCAGGTGGAGCAATCATGGCCGATCATCAACATGTTACGAGAGTTTCACGAGGTAAAAAATCTTGGGCGCGAAACGGAGACTATCTCGGGGATTGATACGCTTTTTGTTATTCATCCTAATGGCCTTTCGGATCAAACTCTTTTTGCCATTGATCAGTTTATGTTGCAGGGTGGGAAGGTCCTGGTTTTGGTTGATCCCCATGCCTTTACGGGAACTCCCCAAAATATTCCTCCTCCCCAAATGGGAGGGATGCCTCTGAATACTTCGCCCGATGATAAATTTCGCCTGATGATGGAGAAATGGGGAATTACGGCGATTGAAGGGGCCTTTGCAGGTGATAAATATTTAAGTGCCATGGGGCGCCTTTCGGCCTATGACCCTCCCACCCGGCTTCTCCCGTTGATGGCCTGTAACAGACGTTGCACTGAATTGCATAAGGACCCCATGACACGTGGGCTGGAGCAATTAACTTTTTTTTTCCCCGGCGCCCTCAAGGCCCTAAATGTCGATGGTGTATCAGTCGAATCTTTTTTATCCACTTCAGATAAGGGATCGACCTATGAAGTGTATCCGCACGAACTATCTGATCCTCGTATCTTCTGGAATAAAATGGAGGATGGAAAAGAACCTGTGGTGATGGGTATGAAGGCCTTTGGAAAATTCAAGACCGCCTTTCCTGATGGCGTGGTCATCGAGAAGAAATCTTCTAGTGCTAGTGCCGACAAAAATACAAAAAAACAAACTGAGAAAAAGACCGGTCTGATTGAAAGTACGAAGGATGGCATTGCCGTAGTGATCGCCGATGTGGATTTTATTGCAACTCAGTTTGCCTTTAAGCAATCCTTTTTAGGACTGAGCGCAGCCAATGACAACAGTACCTTGCTTCTGAATGCTCTTGAGGCCTTGAATGGGAACATCGATTTAATGTCAGTCCGATCAAAAGGCCATGTGAATCGGAGCTTTGAAGCCATTGAGGCGATAGAATTTGAAGCCGATAGAAAAACAGAAAAGAAGGCCATGGAGATTAATGGAAACATTGCCCGTTTTGAACAAGAATTGGCAGAATTATCCAAACAGGCCAATCAAGATAATTTGGCACTTATTCAAAATGAATCTTTGAAAAAGAAGAAAGCATTGTCGCGGAAAATTGTAGATTTAAAAAAAGAATTGCGCGAAGTTAAGCGTGATGGACGCGAAAAAGTGGAGTTTATTGGAAAAGTCTTTCAGTATGTTAACACCCTTCTCATTCCCCTCCTCGTCATGGCCTTTGGAATTTGGTTCTTGCATTTTAGAAAGAGAAAAAGAATGCATGTAACATCGAGCACAGATACCGAACAAATGATGGAGCTAAGTTTATGACACTAAAAAAACTATCACTGTTGACAGCAAGTTTATTTATTCTGTCACTCATTGTTTATTACGTGGATAACAAACGTGGAACTGATCTGGTTACTGATGCGGAACTGGTAAAAGGGCTAGATGTCAGTGCGATTTATCGTGTTGAGGTTAAAGTGAAGACTGATCAACCTATAAATATTGTACGCGAAGAGAATCGTTTTATCTTGAAAGATCACAAAGGTCATCCAGCTTCTATGGAACGTTTGAATGATTTGATTTTTAACTTGGCCAATATTCAGGTGCGCGAAAAGGTGGAAGATTCTCCCAGCGATCACGATTTGAAGAATTATGGTTTGGATGTTGGTGGGCGTCTCGCCTTAGTTCAAATTTATGGACAAAAAGGCGAGAAGTTACTCGGGCTTATCGTGGGAAAGCAGTATAAAAATTTTGGAAATTATGTTCAGAAAGAAGGGCCAAAAGACGGACAAAATGCAGTGTATTTATCGCGTGAATCGATCCATCTCAGTTCCGTATATAAGGATTATATAGAGACGCGACTTTTACAGATTCCTAGCGAGGACATTTCTAAGGTTGAAGTCCAAATTAATGGGAAAAAAGGGGCCATAAAGAAGGATAAGGCCCAAGAATATTTTACAAATTTCAATGTGGTGGCTTTTGATGATTACTTTCGTCCCGATGAGCATGATGTGATGGGACTCAATTTTGCCGATGAGGTTAAGATCTTTTTAAAAAATAAACTTACTTATAGACTTTCTCTCGCAAGGTCAGGTGAACAAGCATTTCTAAAAATACATGCCCTTTTAGATGAGATGCCCAATCAGATTGAGATAAGTAAAACAGATTCACCTGAACGGTTAAAAGAGATTGAAGGTATGGCGCGTGCTCAGGGTGAGGCCCAACGTTTCAACATTCTCAAAGCACCATGGATTTATCGCATCGATGAGAATACCGCCAAAAAGATTCTAAAAGATCCCAAAGAACTTCTCTAAAACCTTTAGAACCATCCGGGGTATTTCTAACTTTTGGTGACAGGTTCCATGACCCTTTTGGGACTCACTGCAGCCGCAAGCAGCGCAGTGAGTCCCAAAAGGGTCATGGAACCTGTCACCAAAAGATTTGCACGTTTGCCCTTTTCCGTGAGGTTCAGTGGGGTTAAAGGCCAGACAGCCTAGTGGTTTATACTCGACAGGGATGGCGCAACCCAATTCACTATTTCTGAAAAAAGGACAGGTATAATGACGGCGTAGGCGGGCCCCGGCCTTTACAAAAATCTCCTTATCTAAACGATATTCTTGGATAGTGGTATGACATTTCATTTTCACTTCGTTTAAGTCGATCTGTTGTGATGCCAAATAATTGACCAGAATAAATCCCTCGGTGGTTGTGATGCGCATTGAATTGTGATGGAAGGAGCAGCAAGGGGCCAAGCATCCCTGACAGTTGAGGCCTATTTGTTCCATCTTTTGCATTTGCGCGAGAAGGTCAGCGCGGATTTGAGACAATTTTTCTATCTGTTGTTGTGGGCACATCGCAATCGTTCCTGTAAAAATTCTACGCATGCCTCTTCACTTCCTCTGAAGATGATGGGTGAAGGAGCATGGGCAATAGCATGGTTATATTGGCGATCATAGTAATGCAGGAGAAGATCACGAATCCAACTGCTATGGGCCGATGGTGTTGGAGCGCATTCGAATGCGGTTAGCATGGCCTTTTCAATGTCCCCGTAGTGTGCCCCTCCCAAGCGGCGTTTGATACGGAGGAGTTGACTGAGAAGAATATCTCGCAGCGTGTGCACTGTGACAGTACCCGTTGATAGCGGAATTTCAACGTACTCACAATAGATGTGATTAACTCTCTCCTCCATGGATTTCTCAAGAAACACCAAGGGGGCTTGATTCATTTTTTCTAAGAAAGGTTGAGGAATAAGAATTTTTCCGATACATCGGCCTTCATGCTCAACCACATAGAGTGGGGATGGCGTATACAGCCTTAGACCCAAAAGATTTTCAAAGGTTTGTTGTGAGGGTTGTCCATGTCCAACCACTGGTCCAAAGGCACTCCCTCTGTGGAGCGCGAAGGCCTCCAAGTCCAACTGTTCGGTCTTAGAAAAGCGTTGGAGTAATTTTGTTTTTCCAGAGCCCGTGAGGCCTGTAAGAAGAATAAGATCAAAATTTGTAGTGAGAGCATGATGGAGTTCGTGCCTTAAGGCCTTGTACCCACCCGCGACACGTCGAGTCCGAAAACCACTTTCAAGTAACCATTGTGTCGCCATCTGGCTTCTCAGCCCTCCTCTCCAACAGAAAAGAAAACGTCGTTCTTCGGAAAAGGGCTGAAGAGAGGAACGCCAGGAGTTGATTATTGTTTCTTGGATAGGTGAGACAAGTTCGTGGCCTATCCTAATTGCAGCATCTTGGCCCATCATCTTGTAGGTAATACCAACAGTTTTTCGGTGTGAATTATTCAAAATAGGGATGTTGATGCTTTGTGGAATTGATCCTTTCGCGTATTCATCTTCACTACGAACATCGAGCATGAGGAGCTTTTCATCATGCTCTAAAAACTTTAAAAATTCAGTTGCAGTTATTTGTTCATTCATCATAGCTACTCTATAATACCCGGATGAGACCCAATCTAAAAGTTGAATCATTCGCCATAGGCAGTTATGCCTGCAATTGTTCTATTATCTATTCGACAACTACCCACGAAGCATTGGTGATTGATCCAGGTAATGATCCCAAAACAATAATGAAAAGATTGGCCACATTGCAAGTAAGCGTAAAGTTATTTTTGCACACCCATGCTCACTTTGATCATATTGGTGGTTCCAAAGAATTAAGAGATTTGACTGGGGCCCCAATCTATTTACATAAAAGCGACGAGCTTTTATATAAGAGTTTGCCGATGCAATCAATGATGTTCGGGCTCCCACCTTTGCAGACCGGCCCAATTGATCACTTTATTCAGGATGGAGAAGAGTATGGTTTGTCCGATCCAGACCTCAAGTTATTTCTCAAGGCCATTCATACCCCCGGTCACACTTCGGGTTCCTGCTCCTTTTACACGGAAATCTTTGACCATCCTCTCCTCTTTGCCGGGGATACCCTTTTTCAAGGTTCGGTCGGACGAACGGACCTTCCTGGTGGTGATTTTGAAACGCTTAAAAAATCTATAAAAAATCGTCTCTATGTTCTTCCGAAAGAAACCATGGTTATTACAGGACACGGACCTTCTACCACCATTGCTGACGAGGGAAGGGACAATCCCTTCGTCAGTTTCTAATACCAATGGGGCAGGACGACTTTCATCAGTATTATCAAGATTTGTATGGTGATCGTTGGAGTGGTCTTCGCGCCGCTTTGGTCAGTCCCTTGAAAAGTACCGTTGCCGTGCTTAATCCTTTTTGTACAGATCAAACATGGCGCGCTCAAGTCGGTGGGGTCAATTCGCCAGATTGGGATATGATACTACTTCCTACAGTCTTAAGTGAAACTCCCTTTCCAGCACCCAGTACTTTTGGCATGGAACTGTATCCGTATTACTTACTTGATCACGCATCGGCAATTGCCGCTCTTCTCCTCCACCTTACATCGGAAACGTTGTATGCGGATTTTTGTGCGGCCCCAGGAGGGAAATCACTTATTGCGCTGTTTAAGCAGCACGGCCAAGTTAAGGCCCTGTTGAATGAACCATCGCAGGATCGTTTTAGAAGACTCAAAAGTAATCTTGCCCAGTATCTCCCGAGTAATATTATGAAGGAGCTTACACTCACATCATTTGATGGCCGGCGGTTTGGTCTTCACAGACCGGAAAGTTTTGACACTATTCTTCTTGATGCTCCTTGTAGTTCAGAACGTCATGTTCTGCTTGATCAAAAAGAGTTAGCGCATTGGAAACCTAAACGGTCCAAACAGTTAAGCGAATTACAATTTTCTCTTTTGTGCTCGGCCTTCGCCTCACTGAAACTTGGTGGCCTCCTTCTTTATTCGACTTGTGCTTTGGCACCTCAAGAAAATGAAATACAAATTGAGCGTCTTATAAAAAAACGCCCCGATCAGGTCGAGGTTGCCTCTCATCCGTTACTAGATAAATATTTTGAAAAGCGTTCTCACGGTTATCTGGCCCTTCCCGATTTACAACGGATGGGCCCGCTCTACTGTTGCCTGTTAAAAAAGATAGAAAAATAGGTTAAAATCGTCCAGGCAACGGTGTCCGGCATTTCGAGCATATGCCATCTTTCAAAGCGACAATTTGAACTTTGTACCAATCACGCTGAATTAAACAAGTTCCACATTTTTTGCAGAAAGTACTCTGGCCCTCGGGATGATGGACATTACCTAAATAGACGTAATGCAGGCCGACCTCCTTGGCAATATCTCGTGCTCTCAGCATGGTTGAATAGGGGGTATTCGGAATGTTCAACATCTTATAACTGGGATGAAAGGCCGAGAAATGTATGGGTACTTCCGGCCCCAACTCTTGCGCGATCCACTCACATAGTTTGCGAATTTCCTCGGGTGAGTCATTCATTTCTGGAATAAGAAGAGTGGTGATTTCTAACCATACACGAGTATTGTGTTTAACGTATTTTAAAGTTTCCAGCACTGGTGCCAGGTGTGCTCCGGTCAGTTTCTGATAAAATTCCTCGCCAAATGACTTGAGATCAATATTGGCCGCATCCATATGCTCAAAAAATTCTACCCGAGGTTCAGGATTGATGTAGCCCGCAGTAACGGCGACAGTATGCAGGCCCATTGCTCTTGCTTCCCGGGCCACGTCGACAGCATATTCAAGAAAGATGACCGGGTCGTTATAGGTGAAAGCAATCGAAGGAGAGCGGGCCTTGATCGTCATATCGACAATGTCTTTGGGTGACGCGCTCCTGGTTAGTACATCCATCTCGCGCGTCTTACTGATGTCTGAATTCTGACAGAACTTGCACGCCAGATTACAGCCCGCAGTCCCAAAGGATAGGATAGTAGTACCGGGATAAAAATGATTGAGTGGTTTTTTTTCGATGGGATCAATGGCAAAACCACTACATCGGCCATAGGTGGTGAGTACTAAACGGTCTTTCTGATAGGCCCGAACAAAACATAGTCCGTTTTGTCCTTCATGGAGGGTGCAAAAACGAGGACATAAATCACATTGAATTTGTCCGTTTGGAAGTTGATGCCAGTAACGTGCCTCACCTGTACTCATGTGCAATATTCTATACTTTGAAGGTGAATTTGGGGAGAATATGCCTCATTAATCTAACTGAGCATTGATGATGAATACTTTGCTTAAATTACCCAACGTGGCCGGCACATTTTATGACTCCGACCCAATTCGCTTAAAAGCAATGATCGTGAAGTTTATTGGTGACTCGCCTGTTTTGGGCACAAAAAATTGCCGTATGCTGATTGTTCCTCACGCCGGATATATTTACTCAGGGCCGATTGCGGCATCTGCCTACAAGTTATGGGAAGAGTTAGGCGCACAAAAGCAAGAAGTGGTAATCCTGTCTCCAACTCACTATCATCATTTATCAACAATAGCTTCACTCACCAACGATGCCTATCAAACCCCTTTGGGTAATGTTTCCATAAATAAAGGGGCAGTCGAGCAATTGGTGCAACAGAATCTGGTAGAGATTCGGCCGGAAATTTTTGAGCGGGAACATGCCTTGGAAGTTCATTTACCTTTTTTACAAATTCTTTTTAGAAATTTATCTATTGTTCCATTGATCGTTGGACAAGTTAATTCTTCTGAGGTTGTTAAGATCTTGGAGGTCTTGGATGATGGCAAACGTCGTTTTGTTGTCAGCACCGATCTTAGCCATTTCCATTCCTGTGAACAGGCCCGGCGACTTGATGCAGAAACGGCCAAGTTAATTGAAACATATCAAAGTGAGCGACTCAGAGGAGAGATGGCCTGTGGATACTATCCACTGCGTGGAGTGCTTGAGTATGCCCGTGCCCACGCTATGACAGTGAAAAGACTTGATCTCCGTAATTCATCAGATACTGCAGGAGAACCAGAAAGGGTAGTGGGTTATGGGGCCTTTGCTATCTACTCTGCAAATGATTCAGAAAAAACCATAGCTTCAAAGGTATAAAATTCGACCATCGGATCGTGAATGGCATCACTGGCCAAGCCGGCCTTAAGACAGGTGTGTTGTAAAAATGTTTCGCGATTCCATCTCCATTCCACTGGAACTTGTGGCAGAAGTAGTCCCTGATAAAATGCTTTCTTAACCAGCAATCCGTGTTTTCCGACAACAATTTTGGTGAGGTCACGACAAAGTTCGAGCGGCCCCATGACAGATATTTCCAGCCGTGAATTTTCGAACTCAGTTTTGCTGATAGGATTGAAACGGGGGTCTTTAAAACCGGCGGAGACAGCATTCCTGGCGATATTTAAAAAAAGGGCCTCATCACTTCGAATTGTGCCAATACAGCCACGTAAATTATGTTCAAGATGCAAGCTTACAAAGCAGCCTAGCGAATGGAGCAAGGACGTCTTTTCACCAAAAACGCCAGTGATGTCCTGTTCAGTGATGACAAGTTCAGTTGCATTTTCCAAAAAAAATGCGAGCGCACGTCGGGCCAATTCAAGCGAATATTTTTTTTCTTGAGGTGAGAGAATTGCGCCAGTTTCCATGCCCTATACCTCCTAGCAATAATTCAAGGCAACACGCCATCAGTTTGACCTTGTTACCCCGCGAAATTACGTCCCAATGTAGCCAAAATAGGCCCTATGTCAAGGTTTTGGCGAGCTGTGG
Source organism: uncultured Bdellovibrio sp. (assembly GCA_964359085.1). Classification (GTDB taxonomy): domain Bacteria; phylum Bdellovibrionota; class Bacteriovoracia; order Bacteriovoracales; family Bacteriovoracaceae; genus GWA2-49-15. The sequence continues at coordinate 10,912 of CAYHRT010000077.1, forward strand.
CATAATAAGAGATGAAAAGGAGTAGAACGTGCCCCATAGACACGTGTCCTATGTGAACTCCAGCTCTTTTGAAAGTTCGTACAATACCATTCAAACGGTGAAAAGACCGTGGTGGCGGTCGTTTTGTCTGCTCTTGCTTGGAATCGTCGGATTTGCTCTTCCTTACATCCTTTCCAATTGGTGGAACGCAAGTCGCGAATTTCATTTCGCTCCCTATCTTGATATCGAATTACAGATACCTCGGGTCAATTGGATGATTATCCCCTATGTCTCGGCCTATTTGATGGGACTCGCCTCGATTCAATGTTTGCCTTACTTAGCACAAAAGGCCTTGATGAAGGCCATTAATGTTGCCGGGATTATTGGGGGAATTATTTTTATCTTATTTCCCACCGAGCTTGGTTATTTTCGGAGTCCGGATGGTCTTGGTTTTTGGCGGCCAGTCTATGAAATTTTGTGGTCGCTCGATCATCCTTACAACTTGACTCCCTCCATGCATGTGACGATGGCCTATCTTATGATCGTGCCGGTAATTCAAGTTTCGAAGTCTGTCTTTATGAAATCTGCTCTCGCCTTGTGGCTTTTTTTAGTATGTCTTTCAATCGTTTTGGTTCATCAACATCATGTGATTGATTTTGTAACCGGCTTTGCCTTGGGTTGGTTATGCGATATTTTTATTTACCGACCCGCTGTCATTTCCTATGCCCATGACATGGTATGGACTTCACATACGACTGCCTCTCCGCCTGTGCATCAGGATAAGGATGCTGCATAAAAAGTACGGCCATCATTTCTGACGGCCGTATCACAGGATGAAATTCTGGATAATCTTACGGAAGTTTAACGATAATATCTTCTGGTAGGGTCTTCTTAATATTTATATCAAGAATCTGCCCTTTGGAGAAACCTGCCACAAAGAAAATTCCACCGTGTTGGGTGACATTGCCCTGGTCGTCATAAGCCGGCCCATAAACCATGCCTTGACCCCAAATTTTGCTCTTTTTCTTTAGGTACTGAGAAACCGAGAGTCCATCTGGATATCGGTTATCAAATAGTTTAAGACTAACAGCAACACCGACATAGAAAGGATTTTTGTAACCGATATAGAGTGTGAGATCCAAAAATTCAGTAAAGTTTGGAATATCTACACGAACTAATTCTCCAGGGGTAATCCAACTTGGCAAAGGTTCACCATTAGGGAGAGTGGTGACTGGCCCAAATCCTTCCCAAACTTCCGATGTAAAAATAGTTAGATCGGCCGTGACATAGACCTGAAAGGGTTTGCCTTCCTGAGGGGCCGCAACACCAACCGTACCATACTTGACACCTTTGACTACGATGTCCACGGATTTGGTCACATTAAAACCAAATTCAGGGATAAAATTTGCTGTGGTGGTGACGGTGTTTTCACCAACCCCTAAAGAGAATCCATCAATAATTTGTTTGCAACCACTCAAGCTAAAGGCCATGGCCAAAACCATGAAGGTTGCCAGACTTCGCTTCATCATATTTTCCTCCTGACAAAAGTTCGATTACTCGGTGAGAAATTCTAGAGGGCGTCATGATGTTTGGCCAAAGAATTAATGACTTTCGCCGTAATGTCAGATTTTTTCAGGACGAAAGATATAACATCAATTGACAATCGAATTTGTGAAACATGAAAATCTCGCTTAAATAAATTAGCGGAGGTTTTCATGTTTCAGCGATATGTGGTGTTCGTTACTTTGATCTTTTTCTCATCCATGATTATGTTGCATGATGCCCAGGGTGCTTCAGCACCTATTATTTACGTGCATGGCGTTGGAATAAGTTATCATCCCTTCGAGTACTTGGTGCCACTGAAACGGGCATTCAAAGAAAAAGGCCATCGGCTCCTTATTGCTCAAACCCCTGCGGTCGATTCCATCCAGGCAAGCGGTGACGATTTATTGAATGAAGTGCAACGTTTAGCACCCTCAGGCCCTTTTCATTTGATTGGTCACTCGATGGGAGGCCTTGTCGCACGTTCCATGCTGTCGCGTTATGACTTCAAGGGGCGCTGCCTATCACTCACGACGATTTCTACTCCGCACCGTGGTTCGAAGGTAGCAGACTGGGCCCTTGAGTTTCGTCAAGATAAGCGCTTTGCCGCAAATATTATTGAGATAGTGCGAAAATTTTATAATGACAGTTGGGCCACAGTAGCTGAACTCACCACAAAAAATATGCAGGAACAATTCAATGTCACCCATCAAAATGCTTCTGAAGTACGTTACTTCTCTATTGCCTCGTATATTCCTGCCCCGGCGCTCTTTTACACTCAAAACCCCTATCTTCTGGTTGCCCATCGTGTAAACACCCAAGCAGGTTCTCCTCTTAGTGACGGTCCCGTCGCCATTGAATCTGCCAAATGGGGAGAAGTGTTGGCCATTGTTCCCAGTGATCATTATGCTAACACCGCCCCTCTTCCCTTCGGAGGGAAAATCATTTACAAGGATGTCATAGACATTATCGTTAAAAACTTAGAGAACCATTGGCCCTAATCTTGAGCGAAATTGATCATTCTTTCCGTTTTGCCGGGATAGCACGTCTCTATGGTGAAAGTAGCTTAAAAAAATTGGCCCGCTCCCATATTTTAATTGTCGGTTTAGGTGGAGTAGGTTCATGGGCCATTGAGGCCTGCGCCCGATCGGGTGTAGGTGAATTTACTCTTGTTGATTTTGATGATATTTGTGCCAGCAATACAAATCGCCAAATTCACACCACCGTGGAGACAGTCGGGCAGAGCAAAGTATCTGTGATGGCCTCTCGGATCAAGAGCATTAATCCCCACGCTAGAGTCCATCCCATTCAAGATGTTTTTAATGAAAGCAATGCCGATACCATTCTAACTTCGTATGATTTTGTTCTCGATGCCATTGATAGTCTTCAATACAAACTGCTGCTCTATTATCGTTGCGAGGAACGAAAGCTGCCACTCCTGATTACGGGGGCGGCAGGTGGAAAATGTGACCCTCGCTTGATCCAGATTCTGGATCTTGGTTTGTCATACAACGACAACTTACTTTTTCGGATGCGCAAGAAACTTAGACGAGAAGACCAAATGATGCGTGGGCAAAAAAAATTCGGTGTAGAATGTATCTTCTCAAGCGAAAAGGCGATCTACCCAAATGAATGCGAAACAGCACAGGAAAGTTCTCAAAAGCTAGATTGTGCAGGTAGTGTAGGATCGGCCGTATTTCTAACAGGTGCCTTTGGCTTGCTGGCCGCTCACCATATAGTAGAAAAAATATGTCAGAAATAAAAACAGATATCCCGTTGGTGGATATTCATACCCACAGAATGCTTAGCGGAGTCTCGCAAAAGAATATTGTGGTTTTTGCAGAATCTCCAGGTCTGATCCAACGTCCGCCAAACACCTCGGGCCTTTATACTTTCGGTTTTCACCCGTGGTGTGCCGATAGAATCGATCATATGGACATCGAAAAAGAATTCAGGGCAAGGGTCGGTGATCCTAAACTTCTGGCCTTTGGTGAAATGGGGCTTGATCATGTCTGCCATGTCGATTTCGAAATGCAAAAAAAGATTTTTATTTCCCAATTAGAAATTTGTACACAATTACAAATACCAGTGATCGTGCTTCATGGCGTTCGTGCACATGCAGAAATCATAGCAATTTTGAAACAGTGTAAATTTCAGGGGGCCGTCCTTTTTCATGATTTCAATGGTGATCGTGTCGCCATAAGACAGCTAGCATCGCTCAAAAACGAATCTCTTTTTTCTTTGGGGGCCAATCTTTTCCGTACTAATTCGGCAATTGTTAAGAGTTTATCTTCTCTTCCCTATGATAAAATATTTTTGGAAACAGATGACTCCGCTCGTTCTATTGCAGACGTCTATCAGCGTTTTGCTCTGGTGAGTGGTCAAAAGATGATTCAGGTCACAGAGACGATTTACCTTAACTTTAAACGAATGTTTCCTCAATGGTGTGATTGCTCTCAAATCTAATTGCGATTAGAATAGAAAAAAGGGAGAGATTTCATGGCCTCTAAATGTGGGCTCGTCTTGACCGGTGGTGGTGCCCGTGGGGCCTATCAGGCCGGAGCACTTTCTGCCGTGCTTGAAATTTGCCATGAGAATAAGATTCCATGGCCTTTTAAGATAATCAGTGGAGTTAGCGCCGGTGGTATCAATGCCTGCCTCTTGGCTTCCAAACTTCATCAGTCCAATTTGCTCGTGCTGTCGCATGAAATTCGCGATGTTTGGAGTAAAATATCCTCGGACAAAATTTTTGTTACGAGTACCTTTACGCTTACTCTCAATGGCTTACGGTGGGTGCGCTCGCTTTCGCAGGGGACTTTGCATTCTACAACAAAATCTCTCTCACTTCTAAATACAGGACCTCTCCGGAAACTGCTGCATCAGCATATTAATTTTTCCAATATAGATGCAGTGATGAAACAAGGGATGATCGAGTCTCTATCCATGAGCATGGTAAATTATGGCACAGGCCTTTCGCAGGTTTTTTTTCAAACGAATTGTAATGATATTCAATGTTGGAAACGGATAAAGCGCGAAGGTCAGCCGGTGCGTTTTACCCATGAGCATATTATGGCGACTTCGGCCATTCCCATTATTTTCCCTCCCATTCAAATCGATAAAGTTTATTATGGTGACGGTTCATTGCGCGATTACACCCCACTCAGTCCTCCCATTAAAATGGGTGCCGATAAACTACTCATCATAGGCGTGCGCATGCGTGATCAAATAAGTGCTTTCAATATGCACGCACCCACTCCTGCTAAGATTTTTAGTATTATTTTAAATGGGATTCTTCTCGATGCCCTCGACACCGACCTGGAACGGTTACAGCGCATTAATCGTACAGTGGCATTGCTGCCACGAGGGCAAACTACCGGATTGCGTCCGGTCGAAACTTTTGTCATTACGCCCAGTCAGATCTTGAGTGAGATTGCCTATGAAGAAAATGAAATGATGCCCAAGCTCGTGCAATATCTTATTAATGGGCTCGGGAATGCCCATGAGGGGGCCGATCTCATCAGTTATATCTTGTTTGAGGCACCTTACACGCGCCGTTTGATAAAATTGGGCCGTCGTGATGTATTCAAGCAAAAAGAACAAATAATTAATTTTTTGCGCGACTCCTAGGGCGTGTCCTCATTTGGGCCTTTGGCTGCAAAATTCATTTTCCTTCGCCTT
>CAYHRT010000078.1:0-16107 GCA_964359085.1 uncultured Bdellovibrio sp.
CAGCAATTTAAAATATAGAAAGTGTAAAAAAAGGGGCCCTGTGAAGGGCCCCCGGTTGTGAAAACATTGGTAGAAAACTACTTCAACTTTTTGTTCTTAGAGAATTCGCGGACAAGTTTTGTATAATGACTTCTCTTCGGTGCAATTCTAATAAATGACTTGAATTTGCTTCTTTCCTTAATGACCACTTTAGCAAGTGTATCATAACGATCTTTAGATACTTCGCTCTGTGTTCCAGCGCGGAAGTTACGAGCAAGTTTTCCAACGATGGTTGACTCAGGATCTTTGCGGTACATATTGGTGCCGCCACGTGAGCTGTTTTTATCAACTTCAGATGAGTTCCAAGAAGCGGCCAGCTTACGAACTTCTTCCACGCGTTCATTCGAGCCAATACCTGAGGGGACTGTGCCCTTGTCATTGGCCAATTGGTCAAAGTAAGCAAGAAGGTCTTCAACACGGTTTCCTGAGGCAAGAACAAGTTCTCTTGTGTCAAGAATACTATCGTTATGTTTCAAGGTGACGATAGCATTAGCTTGGCCCGTGATGAGTTCCAGAGGGTCAAGTCCTGTGAAAGAAAGGATAATGCGTTGAGTACCACCGGCAGCGATTTGTCCGGCAACTTCAGTATAAGTTTTGCCTTTCAGTTTGAGTTCGGCCGAAACAACACCCGGAGTTGCAACAGTTGCCAAGTTCTCGGCATCAATTGAAATTTGACCGATACCTTTGAAGATGTTTACGGACTGATTGGCGCCACGAATTTCAACCAGGCGGTTTACCACTTGGCCGTAGGTATCTTTAACACCGTTAACATTTAAAGTAAGTTGTGCGGTCTCTCTCGGAGAGAGGCGTGGGTCAATTTGCCCAATCATTTCAGTTGTAACTTTAGCAGCAGTTAAGGCAGCGATTTGTAAATTGTCGATTACTTTACCGTTTTGGACATTGCCTGATACGGATACATTCAATCCAGTACCTCGGCCACCGGCATTAGTGATGTTGAAAATTACCCCAAACTCTTCCCCAGGTTGGATAATACCATCAGTATCTTTACCAACGAGATCTATAAAATTGATGCTAAGTTTTGGGTTGTTAGCATAGTCTTCAAATGTTCCATTGAAGTCTTTTTTGTATGAATCTTCAAAGGACCCACGGTATGAAGCGCGTGAGCTTTCCTTGAATTTCACATCAAAGGCCTTGGAGAGACCTTTAGTCTGAGCAATTCGTTTTCCAATTTGAACACCAAGTGACTCACCTTGGAGCTGGCCCATTTCAAGGCTCGTTTGGAAGTTAACGGAGAAGTAAAAACTTACATAGTATTGATATGTTTTTACGAATGCATCTCTAAAAATATCAACCAATTTTTTTCCGGTAGCTGGGTCAATGGGGGCTGCTGGATCAGTTGCCAAGCGGTCATAGTCAATGACGATTTGGTCATTTGAGCGTTTAATCCAGACTTCGAGAGCTGCAGGACCTTCATCCCAGTAACGTGTTTCAAAGCGATAAGTGCCGTCAGAGAACCAATAGTTAAAAGGTGAACGTTCCGTGCGTTCACGCAATAATGTATCGGAGAAACTTCCGTAGATTGGGAGTTGTCCTAAATTACCATCTTCTTTTAAAATTTGTTCAACGGTTGGAATTTGACCAACATATTTTGCATAAGCGCCGTTCTCACCTTCATAAGAAGTGGCGGGAAGGATAATATCTTTTGAAGGAAATTTGCCAGTGTTAATGGCGGCATGGAAACGATTGCGGGCCTCTTGAGCACCGCGGACTCGGCCATCACTGCTACCAGCATTGATACCAGCTTGAATGCCGCGTTGGAGGTGACCATCTAAAGTACCAACCATGCGAGCGCCTTCGTCCATTACAGTGGCGTTATTAATGTTAGAGTTGACAGATTTATAGAGTCCCCAAGAATAACCACGAAGGTAGCCTTCAAGTTTACCTTCCTGACTACCAAAACGTGAGGCAAATGATTTAGCTGAATCATGGGCCTTATCGCAGGCCTTATAAGCATCAATGCCGGTGTACTGTTCGCAAACTTTGTACTGTGATGGCTCTTGATAAATAAAATTGTAATCAACACGAGGGCCATCATACCCGACTGCAAATACGGCCGGAGCATTTAACAAGAGCGCGGCCAACGCTACCTTGTTTTGAATAGAAATCGACTTTTTCATAATTTCTCCTCTCCCCAATTAATAATGCGAGATTTATACCACGCGTCAGTAGTTTGGTTTAAAAAACAAACAAACTCTGAATTTTTTTCCATATGGCCTCTTGAGCGGAGCCATTTTTCAAAGTGTTGCTTGTTTCCTTACAAACAGGAGCGGAGGAAGCAAATTTGAGGCCAAATGTTTTAATGGTTTTAAACGGTTATTAGGGCCATTTTGGCCATTTGTGAAAATTGCTCGGGGCCGAAATGGCCACAACTTATTGAAATTGCTTTGTGCGATGGGCTAAATCGGTTAAACTTTAATAATGTCGAGGATTAAATATTTTCTTGGTATTGATGGTGGGGGGAGTGGAACCCGTATCGTGGTGGGCGATCTGGATAGAAGAATCTTGGCAGAGGCCCATGGTGCCCCTTCGGCCTTAGGCCAAGGTATCGAAGAGTCCTGGCGCGCGATTAGTCTGGTTACGAGTGTTTGTTTATCACATCTTACTGCCGGCAGTTCTGGTGCCTCCATTTCATTAAGTGAATGTGCCATGGGAATCGGGATTTCGGGTGCTAATAATCCAGTTTGGAAAGAAGAATTTATAAGGCAAAATCCGGGATTGGGTTTCCTTGTCGTGGATACGGACGGCTTCACCACTTTGCTTGGGGCCCACGGAGGGAAACCTGGATGTGTGATCGCCATCGGCACGGGCATTGTCGGAGTAGCACTTCTGCCCGGTGGAGAACGGCGAACTGTAGGAGGATGGGGATTTCCTTCAGGGGATGAGGCCAGCGGCAGTTGGTTTGGCCTAAATGCAGCCAACTATGCTCAGAGAGTTTTAGATGGGAGAGCGCGAGGAGGCCATTTTTCAAAAGATATTTTAAAATTTTGCGGGTCGACTCCTGAATGTTTTGTTGCTTGGTTGGGACAGGCCCGGCAGTTCGAGTATGCTAAACTTGCACCATTGGTTTTCAAGCATGCTAAGCAAGATAGGCGCGCCAAAAAATTATTGGCCGAGGCGGCCGAGAATATCATTCTCATGAGTAAAGCACTTGATCCAAGCGGAAAACTTCCCTTGGCCTTGTGTGGTAGGATTGGTGAGGCGATGCTGCATCATCTTCCCAAACAATTTAGAAAGCGGGTGCATAAACCCTTACATAATTCTGCCTTTGGCGCGCTTGAAATGTTGTCGGGCATCCTGCCCTCCACCCTTCGGGCCACTACGCAGACTTAATTTGCCATCATGGCAAATTAATGATTTTTAGCAAACGAGAATTGGTATTATGAGAAGTTTGAAAGGCAAGATTGTGACCCCAAGGGGAATCATTGAAGGTGAGATTTTTTTTGATCAGAAAATTAGAAAAATAGAAAAGCGTAAAGTCCGTACTAACAAGCTCATCTTGCCAGGTTTTATCGATCTTCATATTCATGGTGGTGGTGGTCGCGACCTCATGGAGGGTGGTGATGCTGCTAGGACTATTTCTAAAATACATGCACAAAATGGAACCACGTCCTATCTTGCGACGGTCGCAACTGGTGCAGAAGTTGCTTTAGAGCAAGCATTGATTGGAATCAAACAAAGTGTCGATCATAGAGATGATGGCGAGGCATTTATTCTCGGCATCCATCTAGAGGGGCCCTATATTAATAATGAAAAATTGGGGGCGCAACCAAGAGCAACGAGAGAATTTAATTTGAGTGAGATAGAAAAGTTACACGGAATTGTTCCTATCAGTATAATTACGTTGGCCCCAGAATTGTTAAGTGATTTAGAGATGATTAAACTACTTGTTGAGATGGGAATATTGGTGCAACTTGGTCATACCAATGCGAGCTACGAGCAGGCTGAACAAGCGCTCCAAGCGGGGGCCAAAAGTTTTACCCATCTTTATAATGCCATGTCGGGGTTTCATCATCGCAGTCCAGGTGCAGTGGGGGCGGCACTGGCACAGGCCGAATTTGCGGAACTTATTTTGGATTTTGTGCATGTTCATCCCGGGGCCTGCAGAAGTGCCTTGCGTGCCATCCCTAAACTATATTTTGTGACTGATGCCACGGCGGCAACGGGAATGCCAGACGGTGATTACAAATTGGGAGTGCAAGTTGTGCATAAATGCCAGAACGGAGTGCGCTTGGCAGATGGCACTTTGGCCGGAAGTTGTTTGACTATGCAACAAGTATTTAAAAATGCTGTGAGTTTGGGGTTGGGGATAGAAGAGGTGAGTCGTCGTTGTTCACTTTATCCGGCAGAATTGATTGGGGTTAAACACCGGGGTAAGCTCGCGGTGCGATCCTATGCTGATATCGTGGTGATGAATGAGGAGTATAATGTCGCCGATGTTTATCTTGAAGGTGAACATGTTTGAAGATATTGCGACCATGCAATTTTAATGGTAGCATTTAAAAATGCATGGTCTAAAAAGAAATCATATAAATTCAATAAATTATCTCATTAAAAACTTCCCATGTGTAGCCATTTTAGGAGCGAGGCAGGTTGGGAAGAGTACGTTATTGAGACAAATTCTGCCGGATGCACCCCTGATTGATATGGAAAGGGAGAATGATTTTTTAAAGGCCAAGGAAGATGCTGAATTTCTCTTGAGCAATTTTGGGGTCCCCCTTCTGGTCGATGAAGCGCAATTGTGTCCTGAGCTTTTTAAGGCCATGAGAGTTGTCATCGATAAGAAGAGAAAGCTTAATGGGCAATTTTTAATTAGCGGCTCAAGTTCACCGGAACTTTTGAAAAATATTAGCGAAAGTTTGGCAGGTCGAGTGGCCATTATTGAGCTTGGAACTTTTTCTTTAAACGAGATCCAACAAGTACCAGTTTCAGAATTCTATTCAATTTTGCAAGCGCAAAATTGGGAGCAGTTGTTAACTATTAAACCTCGAATAATTGGAAAAATAAGTGAAGTGCTCATCCAAGGCGGGTATCCCGACATTGTTTTAAAGGACGAGAGCAAGTTTAGACACATTTGGTTTGAGAATTATTTTAAAACTTATATTGAAAGAGATGTAAGAAGGTTATTTCCTGATTTACAACTGGAAACATATCGTAGGTTTGTTCGCATGATGAGTCTTTCTAGTGGGCAACTAATAAATTACTCACAATTTGCGAAATCACTTGATGTATCTTCTCCGACAATCAAAAATTATTTTGATATCGCAGAAGGTTCATTTCTTTGGCGAAAAAGGATGGCCTTTGAAAAAAATCTTGGGAAGAGATTGGTAAAAATGCCGAAAGGCCATATTAGAGATTCCGGCCTTCTCTGTTTTCTGATGAACATATTCTCAGCTGAACATCTCGAAAATAGTCCGCAATATGGAAATATTTTTGAATCTTTCGTGGTTGAGGAAATAGTTAAAACATTAAATGCAAATCTCATCTCATGTCATCACTATCATTATAGAACATCAAATCAAGCGGAAATTGATTTGATTTTGGAAGGTAGTTTTGGCCTTATTCCCTTTGAGATCAAGAGTGGCATGACATTACAGAGAAAACAATTGATAACACTGAAGGATTTTATAGATGTATACAAATGCCCAGTAGGTTTTGTTATTAATAATGCTGAAAAAATAGAGAAAATTTCAGACAAGCTCTATCAAATTCCAATTTCTTATTTATGAAAAAAATAAATCATGCAAATGCACAATCAGCAATGTTTACCGAAGCCATGGAGGCACCAGAAGTTGTGGCCCGGCAGTTAGAGAAAAATCGCACAATCGTAAGCGCTCTTGCGCGTGAGTTATTGGCGAATGATCCCTATTCCCTGGTTACTGTGGCGCGAGGAAGTTCCGATCATGCCGCCCAGTATTTAAATTATCTAGCAGGGCTGCTCTTGGGCAAGCTCAGCACTTCACTTTCACTGTCTCTTGTCACAATTTATCAAAAGGCCATAACGGCTGAGCGATCATTAGCAGTGGCAATTTCCCAGTCGGGAGAAAGTCCGGACTTGATCGAACCTATGAAATCATTTAAGCAAAATGCACTCTCAACCATAGCATTAGTTAATGCCGTGGATTCTCCACTGGCACAAGTCGTGAAATGGGTTGTGCCGCTCCATGCAGGAGAAGAAAAATCAATTGCGGCCACTAAAAGTTTCATTGCTTCATTAACGGCTTCGGCGTCTTTGATTGCATCTATGGGACAGTTGCGTGAATTACAAGATGGACTTCTTCGTTTACCAGAAGATTTAAAGAAGGCGCAAAATTTGGACTGGTCTAAGGCCATTGCAAAATTTTCTAAAGCTAAACGCATTATGGTGGTTGGGAGAGGGTTGGGTTTGCCCCTGGCCTTGGAGGCCGCGCTAAAATTTAAAGAGACCTGCTCCATTCAGGCCGAAGCTTTTTCTTCGGCAGAAATTAAACACGGTCCCCAGACTTTAATTCAAAAAGGTTACCCGCTCTTGATTTTTGCCAATCGTGGGCCAGGGCTTGCGGATCTTTTATTGTTTGCTAAGGAAATGAGGGAGAGGAAGGCCCAAGTTGTGCTGGTTGCTCCAATAGATATTAAGGAGAAAGATTTGATCTTCCCCGAAACCACTCACCCCGAGTTGGATGTGATTTGTGCCATTCAAGCCTTTTATTTAATGGTGGAGGAACTTTCGCAGACACTGGGACGAAATCCTGATCGGCCAAAAAATCTTTCGAAAGTGACGAAAACAAAATGAAATATACGAAAAGTTATTCTTCTAAGAGAATCGTAATGCGTCCGTATGTGTTGAGCGATTTTAAGGTCTGGCGTGAGGGGAATTTATCTCGGCTTCCTCAGCAAAACAAATTTGATTCTGCTAAAGTATCAGCTAAAAAACTGAATATACACTCATTTAAAAGCATACTAAAAAAAAATAGAGTTAGAGCAAAAGATGATGAATGCTACGTCTATGGTATTTTTGAAAAAAGAACGGGAAAGCATCTCGGTGTGACAAGTTTATATGTTTTGATACGCAAGGGGCTTCATTGGGCCAACCTTGGTTATGAGATTCACAATCAATATTGGAGACAAGGTTATGCCAAAGAGGCCGCCTTGCTTACGCTTAAAATTGGCTTTCGCGATCTTGGTTTGCATCGAATCGAGGCCGCCATGGAGCTTGATCATAAAGGATCTATTGGCGTTGCGCGAGCGATTGGGATGCGAAGAGAAGGCATCAGGCGGAAGTTCTTTCCCCATCCATCCGGTTGGGAGGATTTGGTGGTGTTTGGCGCAGTTAAGGAAGACTTCTAGCAGACCTTGCATTTTTCAAAGATAGATCCATATTGTTGTAATGGAAAAGACGATTACGATTAGGGAAAATTGGCTTACCCGGAAACCGCATAGAAATGGGCTATACGCGACAGTCTGTCTGACCCTCATCCTTTTATTTGGAACATTCATCTATTTAAACAATATTTTCAAAGCAGAACTGCTGATGCCGGCTTCTTATTTTTCAGTATTTGAACAACATCAAGTTTGGAGAATTTGGACAACTTTATTTGCTCATGCCGATATCCATCATGTCTTGAGCAATCTTATTCTGTTTCTACCCTTCGCGTATTATCTTTCAGGCTATTTTGATTTTATTTTTTTCCCTGTTATGGGATTTTTCGCAGGAGGTTGTGTTAATTTAGTTGTATTGTATACCATGCCTGAAAAAGGGTATCTTATCGGTTCTTCAGGTGTCGTGCATTGGATGGGTGCTGCCTGGATGACGTTGTCTTTTTTAATTGATCGCCGAGAATCCTGGGGGAGACGTTTTCTGAAGGTACTCGGTGTTTCTCTTATTTTGTTCATTCCAGATACGTTTAAAACAGAAGTAAGTTATTTAAGTCATTTTATTGGTTATATCCTTGGTGTTTTCTGTGCCTCCCTTTACTATGTTACCTTCTCTCGAAAATTTGCAGCAGCGGAAGTGGTAGAAATTGAATATGATGAAGTAATTCCGTAAATAAGCTGCTTGTATGATTATAACCATCGCCGTATTCGGTGTTTGTAGTCGAGATATACGGCACCGAACTTAGTTTCCATGAGATTTTCTTCACGTCGGATAAATAGCGTCGTGATAACGGCCATGAAAATTGGGATGATAAGAAACGGGGTCATCACCCCCAATAGAATCGCTACCCCCAAAAGAACAAGCGTCATGCCAAGATACATCGGATTGCGAGTGAAGTGATAGGGGCCAGCGACTACAAAAGCGCTAATATTGCGAAACGGCACGACATCAGTGCCAGCACTCCTAAAGAGCTGATGGGCCCAGATAGCTAATCCGATTCCAATGAGTAGGGGCAAGATTCCAAAATAATTCCATGGAGTTTCAAAAAGCTTTGGCCCTGGAAGCCATAGATTCAACACGCCTTCTCCTATAAGAAAAATCAGCAACCAAACAGGTGGTAAAAAAATGCGTATTAATAGCGGTACAGTTTGCATAATCAATCTTAGTTGAAACGGCGATCAATAACTAGACGCAGTTTGCCGGTACGCGGATTTTTCTCAAGTTCATCTATTTTGATGAATTGCACTTGGAGAGGCGCGACTAATTTTTTTTGGATAGACTCTTTAAGCATAGGTCTTGCCTCCAAAATATGTTTTTCCACTGTTTGCGAGAGTACTGGACTGGGACGAGTCGTGAGCGCTATTTTTAAAGTCAACTTGTCTAAGGTCGAGACATCGCGCTCAATGATTGATTGGAAGGCCATGACTTGCTCACCTAAACATTCATTGAGAATTTTTCGGATTTCTTCAGTGGTGATGGTTACGGGACCTAGCCGTAGTCCTTCTTCGGTTCGTCCCTTAATGATAAAACGTTCGCCAGGAATGGTCCAAATCGCCTCATCGCCAACAGGATAGCGAATAATCGGCATTAAGGAGCGGGTTAGGTTAGTGTAAATGAGACGTCCCTGAATTCCGGGTTTAGTAATAGGTGTGTCAGTTTCGTCATCGATAATTTCGATAACGCTGGAAGTTTTGAATACGCCGTGTTCCCCATGGGCACCGTCACGAATGGCAAAACCTAAGTGGCCGCCATCGACGCTGGCATAGCCTATCGAAGAAATGATTTTGGCATTGGGAAAAGCACCGGCCAAGATAATGCGTTGGTCGCCAAATAAACTTTCGCCACCATAGAAAATTTTGGTAATTAGTTTTGCCACATTGGGTTTAGGCATAAGATCATGCGCCAGTTGAATGATAGTGGTGGGCACACCGGCCAAAACATTGATGCGATGAGATTGAATTGTATCAATGATCGATTCGAATTTTGCGGCACCGGAAAGAGGATAGTGGATTAAGTCCAGGGGCGATTGTTCCATTGATTTGGTGATGAAAAGAAATGAGGCATAGAGTTCACCCGCATAGAAAAGATTGGCAACCTTGTCTCCACTTTCAAATCCTGCACTGATGAATCCTTCGCCAAAGCATTTTGTGAAAGTTTCCCATTCTTCCTTCAAAAAGACTGAAAATTTTGGCAGTCCGGTTGTCCCTCCACTTTTAAAAACTATGCCACTTGAGATGGGGCCAGTCAGAAGACGATTCTCATTCAGAGTATTGGCCTGCCAAAAATTTTCTGAGGAGACGAGGGGAAGGTCTTCAAGGGAAAAGTCGCTCTGTGGAATTTTTGTGTAAAGCTCTCGATAATAATCTGATTTTTCGCGCGCTAATTTAATTAGATTTTCGATTGAATAGATTGTCATATCTGCCTTCGGTCGATCACATGTTTGAGTTTGCCGCTTCCCGAGGTAAGCTCTAATTCAGCGAGAGTGCAAAATTCGACGATAAGGGAGACGCTCTTTTCTTCAGTTACTATTTCAAAAAGATCATGATAGTTCTTGAGCAATTTATTTGAAATATTTTCTTGGTTGAGAGTGTGGGTATTGGCGGCAAGCCTCAAAGTCAACGAATCGTGATTTTTTGTATGCGCAAGAATAATTTGAAATTCAGAATTAAAGCCGCAATGATCTTCAAGGAGTTGCGCAAATTTTTGATAATTTAAAAAACTGCCACCGGCCTTGAAAACATCACCCAATCGTCCTTTGAGATCAAACAGAATATCAGATGAACCACAAAGACATTGTTTGTCCGTAAGAATTCCAGTATCGCCAACAATATAACGTTGCACCAGCGATGACTCGCGCATGGGGGTTGAAACAACTAAGCGTCCTAAGTGTCCCGATTCGGCCGGCCGATCGATTTCTAAGTCCAAGACTTCAATTTGATGGAGACCATTATGAAGATGGTGAAGCGTTCCGCCAGTATACTGGCATTGGTAGCCAAGCGGCCCTGCATCGACTGAACCATAGGATGCTGATTTAATAATTTCAATGCCGAATTCCTTTTTAATTTGTTCTCGTATGAGGGCAGGAAAATGTTCACCGCCAAAATAAATTTTCTTAATTGGGCAATTGTCTTTGAAGAGATGACCAAACTGAGTGAAAAGACTTATGAGGTAACTTGGCATGCCTAAGAGAACATTTGGTTTAAGATTCTGAATAGTTTGTGCCACATATTGAAAATCTAAATGAGCACTCATGGGTAGTTGAGGGACGCCAATCTTTTCCAAAATAGTATAGAAGCTTAGAAAGCCGCCATAGAGTCCGCCACCAAAGAAAAGATTCATACATAAATCATCTTTTGGATTGAGGCCCGCAGCAATTAAACCTTTGGCAGCGAAAGACATGAGTAGATGATAATCACGGTAAGTAAAGCGGGAGAGTGCGGGGGTTCCTGAAGAACCGCCACTTTTAAAATAGAGATCGGTATGAATGTCCCTTTGGTTGGCCTTTTGAAAGGCCGCTTTGTCCATGAGTGGAACTAATGTGATGGGAGTTGTTAGGCCACGAGAAGGCGCGTAAAAAAATTCAGATTGCATGCTGACACGTCGAAGAAAGCGCAACAGTCCATATTCGCCGTCATGGGGTTCACCCACATGGTCTTCAGTCATTTGGCCCAATGGGCGAATTCGAGTAATACCGGCAGAAAAGAGGTTACGGGCAAGAACAGGAAAATTTTCCGGCGATGCGGCCAGCCCGCAAGTCTGAAGATAAGCGCGGTAGGGTGCCAGGATATTCCAGTCACTAGGGCACGGTTTTATCCACAGCGTTTTATAAAGTGGTGAAGTTTCCAATTGAGGTGAAGTTGTGACAAAAAGGCGCCAATTTTTTTTAGGCCCTTCATAGATTTTTGTTTTTGCTGGAGTGTCAGGGATAAGGGATTCGTAAAATTGCATGAGAGTTTGAGTAGTAATTTCTGACTGCTCATCAAGTGCCGTTGCGCCTAGAAGATCGACATCTTTCATAAGGGGAACAATCTTTTCTGCAACGGCACAAAGCTCTTCAAAATTATCCGCTTCAACATAGGCGATTTGCGGAGAACTGCAGGCCTGCTGATTGTTCAAGGTCATTTCGTAGACTAATTTTTTAAGGACCTGTAAATTCTGGCAGGAAGCTCGATCAAGGACAGCGAAAGATATTTTGTGTCCCCAAGGAATAAAGCGCACGCCCGGCGGAACGATTGAGCGAATGCTTTCTAAGGCCTGATCTCCTCCCCATGCCGAAACCCCATCGGCCAGCTTCATCACGTCTTGTAGAGGCCCGTTCAAGGGCAAGATGTAATCTGATAGGCGGGGAGAAAATGACTTTAATTGCATGATCAAATTATAGGTCCAGGCCTCTTCTTTTTTGGAGAGTTTGAGAATGTTGATGTTCCCGGTAAGAAGGCCATCGATTAGGGCGTAGAATGCAAGCCCTGGAGCATTCCCAGGAAGAACATGCACGATCGTGCCTAGTGGCATCCAACCTTCATAGAGATTAGCTTCACCGCGCATGAGATTTAATTCGCCCAATTCTAATGTTCCAACTTCTCTTTCTAATTTTAGTAAGAGATGGCTGCGCTCTAAGTAGGTTAGTAAGAAATGATAATCGTTTTCAGGAATGTCGCTTGGTTTATGGGCCTGCAAAAAATTTTGGAAGCTTTCTAAAATCGAAATTACTTCTAAAGCACGAGGAAAATGGGTGAGGGCCTGGTAGTTGATCATGCTTGCCCTCCCGTGCTGCGCTTTAAGATGTCCAAGGCCTGCACGGCACAACTCTTTCCGGCCTTAATGCCGGCCCTACCAACAATTTCAAAATAATCAGCATCCAGACCACAGCCACACGAAGTTCCTGCATGGAGAATGGCGAGATCACCCATCAGAACCGAGTTGGCCGGTACGCTTGTTATGTAGGGAGAGATAAATTGTAGAAACCCTGGTTGGTTATAGGGGAGAACCTGAAGAGTAGCGGGGTCGCGAATGAGCACTTTGGACCAAATGGGGACATGAAAATTATGGCGGGCACATTCAATGTATGGAATGCAGTGCTCAACCGAACCATAACCATCGCGCAGTCGGGCGTTCTTAAATCCCAAAAGTTCTTCGGCCTTATTATAAAGTTCTGTTTTTGAAATGGCCTTATCTTGATGACCTTTCCATCCTCCGCCTAAAAATGTCATCGAATCGGGATGAAATTGGTAAGGGCCACGCTTGAGTTCGCGCATTTTATCCAAAGTAAAATTTAAGAAGGCGGGAAAACCGAGAATGCGAAGAGGCACACCTTCGCGGGCAAATTCATCGATGGCCCTCAACGTGCCAAAAAGATCAAAGCCATGGCGTCCAGCACCCTCAAAACGGAGGGCATAAAAGATTTTATTGATAGGGGCGTACTTACATAGGAAATTATCCGTATAGGCCGTTCCAAGCTTGTCCGCACCTTCGGGTTCATAGGTATAAAGTAAATAATTGGCCTTTTCCTGATTGATAAGACCATAGTATTCAAAAATCCAGTCCACCATCCGTTGGGCCGATTTGATGGTCCATTCATCAAAAAAAATCTGGCTTTTTTGACCAGTGGTTCCTGAACTTGTTAAGTGTAAAAAGACTTTTTCTTTGGGAATCGAAAGCACTTCATGTTTTTTAAAAAAGTTTGCATGGATAAAAGGCAGGAGACTGAGATCAGCATTATCCACCCATTGGTTTGCTGCAAGTAGATTTCGATAAAAGATGTTGCGTTCGGCATGCCAGTTAATATTTTGGATCATGGCACGCTTGAAATCCTGAGGGAAATTCTTGGGAGCAAGATATGGGCCTGGAGTAGAGCAGACCTTATTAACTTCGGATAAGCGTTCCTGATCGGGAATGTGAATTAATTCGCTCCCCATCGGTGGTCTCCAAAGGCCTTCAGATTGCGACTGGCCCATTGTTCCGTGTACAGTTTAAAATAAGGAATGAGACTTGGATGGGCCTGAATTTCACTAAAATCCAAGGGAACCATAGTCCGTGTCAAGAGAACATAGTCATGCATGGCCCCATCCTCTTCACGCATCGCCGGATAGATGGCGGAAGGGATGAAGTTGTTTTCCATGAGATAACAGAGGGAAGAAAAATTATCGAGGTCAACTAAAAGTTCAGTGTAGTAGATCCCTTGTTCTTGCATGGCAAAGATTAAATTTTTAAGCCCTCGACCAAGTGATCGCAGACTGCGATTAGTACTTATGATGACGCAATAATGATCTTTCTTGGTGAAGCAAGCAAAAATTTCTAACCCCAATGTAGGTTCAAAGATAAGTAAGTTTGGACGATGAAAGGGATAGAATGTGTCTTTCTCATTCTGCTGACCTTGCTTGAAAAGTTCTTCAAAGCGCTTATGCACAAAATGTGTGGCATCAATAAATTCGAATTCAAGTCGACGATTTTCATTCTCACCAATCACCGGCGGAAGACTGGGACACTGATCAACCGCGACGTAGAGAGGGTGTCCAATGACTTTTTCTACGGTCTTTGCTATAGGAACTAAATCTGTCGGGATAATGGCGACAGGTTTTCTTTTTTCCAAGATGCCTGGACGAAAACGGCCCATGAGAGAGAGGGTTTCATAAGTTTTGATTTTGCGTGCGTTGGGAAAAATCCCAAGCGGGATGAACCCGTTTTTAAGTAACATGGCCTTGGAAGAGAGCGCAACAGTTCGGGAAGTGGAATAGAGGGAATTGACATCATGCTTTTCAAAAGCAGCATTAGCAGCATGTTCAATCAGTCGATTGGCCACGCCATGGCCTTGATAGTTTTTCCCCACGGCAACGCCAGTCACTTTACCAATTTTGAGAGATAAATCGAGTTCAACGATGCAAGAGCCGGCCAGAGCATGGCGCTCCATGTCCCGCATGACGTACCACTGAAAATGTTCGAAGCCGTCTTGGGGTTGTTCGAGTGCCATCTGCATAACGGCCTTATTAGTGCCGATTTCCAGAGGGTAATCTGGGCCGTAGGCTTGGAAGTACAATGCCATCAATTCATCGACGTCTGTCTTTTGAGCACGATCAATAATTAAATTCATATAAGCAAACTTTTCCGACTCTGTTAGTTGACTGAAAGGGCATATCATAAAAAGGGGTCTGAATGAATCAGCAGGTAATTTTTTTAGGCCGGTGAAGGCAAATCCTGCCCATAATTCAGCCCCAAAAGGTGAGAACTAATGAAAATTTCAGGATTTTGGCAAGATGTCCGTTAAGTTGATTGAAGCAGTGGCTTGCTCCGGCAGCTCCTGAACTAGGGCCCTCCTGGCCCATGAAGGATGGATTTATGAGACATAAAATAGACATCATCGCCACGAATCCTCTGTTATTGGCCGTTTGCTTGGTCTTCGGTCCTCTGCTGTCTTTCTTGGCCGGGGCCCAGGGTCGAGCCCCAGCGGTGTTACCGGAGATGGGTATATCCATAGAGGAACGACGGCAAATTCCCCCAAGGGAGGCCAGAGAATTTGGGTTTAATTTCAAAGAGGTAAAGGCGCCAAACCAAGCTGCTGCTGCCGTGGAAGAAGGTCTTGAACGACAGGGCGAACTTGAAGCTTCAACCACTCTCATTATTTTTGCTATGGTGATCTTGGCCATGCCTGTATTTCTTTGGTTTGGGCTTATGAAGCAACTCAAAAAACAACGGGCCGAGATGCTGGCCAACAATACTCCCATTTCTCTTGAAGAATTCCGCGCCAAGCAAGAAGCCAAGAAGAACGCCGAAGAAAAGAAGAGCGATCTGCCGAAAGCTTCCTAAAAAGTATACCACTTCCCGAAATCTTGGTAGAGATATACCCAAATATTACCATTGTGGCGCACCTCAATTTCTTTGATGCCATCATTGTTGAGATCAATGAGTTCTGTCGTATAGAAACGTTGGTGATAGTGGTCCCGATGCCCAGCGAATTCATGCCAAAAAGCTGGCCCTTTAAAAAAAGTAATTTTACTTAAGTCCTTATCATCAATGGTAATGAAATAGAGGCGAGCGCGGGCATCAAAATCGAGATAGGTATTTTTGCCTTCATAAAAATTTAAAATAATCAGTTTTGTGCGCTTTGAAATCTCTCGAATATTTAGTTTGTAAAGGCTTGAATCACCTGCCGTAGCATCCAGTTTGAAAGAACGAATTTCTTGACCTTGACCATCAACGATGTAAAACCAGTCCTGGCCATCTTTCTTTTGATATACCAATCCTTCAAGTTGAGCATCACCACCAAGGTCCAAACGATAGACTCTTGATTCGACTTTTATTTTTGGGGTGGGCCTGTCTTTCAAGGTAACTTCTTTCCCCACCTCTCCCGTTATCATTTTGCGAAAGTACCGCTCGTCTTGCGCGTAGGCCGAAAAAAGAGAAAAATAAACTGTTGTAAAGATCAGTGCAAACTTCATTACTCAGTATTATATCCTGGGTTTGATTTACTTAGAAGCAGGGCATTTCTTCAGAAGTTCTTGGTATTTCTCTTTCAATTGTTCAAGTTCTTCTTCGCGTGCATCGAGTTTCGTTGAAGTCTGGTCAAGTTCTCGATCGAGACCTGTGGTATCCCTTTCACAAAATTTATACTCATCCTCAAACTCTTTTTTAACTTCATTGGTTTCGGTCATTTTTTTTGACAGTTCAATATTTTTCAAACGCTCTTCAAGATAGAGCTTGTT
>CAYHRT010000079.1:0-12727 GCA_964359085.1 uncultured Bdellovibrio sp.
CTTCGGGTCATTCTGGAGAGATTGAGAAGGTCATCAATAAGCTGTGCCATTTGTTGGCTACTACTTCGCACATATCCTAGATATTCCTTTCCCTTGTCATCGAGTTTATCATTGTAATCCTCTAGGAGCGCTTGAGAAAAACCATCGAGGCCTCGAAGCGGGCCCCGCAAATCGTGGGAAACCGAATAACTGAACGCTTCCAGTTCCTTGTTAACACTTTCCAACGCTACTTCGGTGCGTTTCCGTTCATTCACTTCAATCTCCAGTTTTTCTTTCTCACCGTTCAGATCCTCCAGTATATTGAATGCGGCCTTCTGTAAATGTTCGAGCTTCTCTTGTTCTTTGGAGAAATCATCAAGAATATTGAAGGTGGCATGTTGCGTTTTCTCAAGTCTATCTTTTTCATTTGAAAAGTCTTCGAGAATATTGAAGGTCGCTCGCTGAACTTCCTCAAGCTTTTGCAAATGTCGACGTTCTGTTATGTTGTTGATGAGCTTGGAATAGCCCTTGAGCTTCCCGCTGGAATCTCGAATTGCGAAGATAATAACACTGGCCCGGAAATGCGATCCATCTTTTTTTACCCGCCAGCCTTCATCCTCGAATCTCCCCGTCTTCGAGGCGATCTCAAGTTCGCGCTCTGGTTGCTTACTTGCCCTGTCTTCCTTGGAATAAAAAATTGAGAAGTTTTGGCCAATGATCTCGTTTGCCTTATATCCTTTGATTCTTTCCGCACCCACATTCCAACTCAAAACCCTCCCCTGAACATCCAGCATGAAGATTGCGGTATCTTTGAAACTTTCGATGATAAGGCGAAGAGTTTCCTCGCTCTCACGTAAGGCAGCTTCGGCGCGCTGACGCTCAGTAAGGTCCCGGGTCACTTTGCCAAATCCTAGCAACTCACCTGTCTCATTTCGCAGGGCCGTGATCACAACATTGGCCCAAAAAAGAGTGCCGTCTTTACGAATTCTCTGACCTAGATCTTCAAATCGCCCCTCACGAGTGGCGATTTCCAACTCTTTGGCAGGTTTTCCAGCTTCGACGTCTTTTTGGGGGTAGAACTTGGAAAAATTTTGTCCAAGAATTTCTTCCGCCTTGTAACCTTTGAGATGCTCTGCTCCAGCATTCCAACTGACAACTCTACCCATCGGATCAAGCATGACAATGGCATAATCGAGCACACTGGCAACCAAAAGACGAAAACTTGAATCAGTTTCGCCCAGACTTCCCACTAAGTGTTTGGAATCTTGCTGCATGACCGAAGCTGTGGCATCGTTCATGTCACCGTCTCGCCTAGACGTCGTTTTAGTTCTTCAATTTCCTTTTTGAGTTCAATCATCTTAAGTTCGCGCCCCACCGTCAGTTTTTGGAATCGTTCAAGTTCCGCCAGTCGTGTTAGCTCGCGAGTGCGCTGTTCAGCCACCTCGCGTTCGGCCCGTTTCTGAGCGGTAACATCCCGGGCGGCGGCCAGCACTCCGAGAACTTTCCCTCGCACGTCCTTGTAAACAGAGGCATTATAAAGAACTTCAGTTTGTCGGCCATCTCTATGGCGAATAGTGAGTGGATAGTCTGAAACCAAACCCTTGGCAAACACTTGCTGATAACCTTCCCTGGCCTTTTCTGGCTCCGCAAAATAATTTGAAAAGTCAGAACCAACCAGATCTTCTCGCGTTCGACCGGTCACTTTGGTCGTGGCCTCGTTGACGTCAGTAATTTTACCTTCAGGATTAATGGTCACCAGCGGATCAAGAGAGGCCTCGATCAAACTTCTGACGTATTGTGAGGTCTGTTTTTGAGCAGACACGTCGCGAGCGGCGGCAAACACACCGAGCACATTGCCCAGGACATCTTTATAAATCGACGCATTGTAGAGAACATCCGTAAGTTTTCCATCTTTATGCCGAATGGTGAGTGGATAGTCGGAGACAAAACCTTTGGCAAAAACCTGTTGGTAGCCGTCTTGGGCCTTAGCAGGCTCGGTGAAGTAGTTTGAAAAATCTGAGCCAATCAGCTCTTCTCGTGATGTCCCTGTAACTTGAATGGTTGCTTCGTTGACATCGGTAATTTTTCCATCAGAGCTGATCGTGACCAGTGGATCAAGAGAAGCTTCGATCAGGCTTCGAGCATACTGTGAGGCCTGTTTTTGGGCCGTGACATCCCGGGCGGCGGCAAATACGCCCAGGACATTGCCTCGGATATCTTTGTAAACGGAAGCATTATAAAGGACATCCGTCAGTTTTCCATCGAGATGCCGAATAGTCAGTGGGTAGTCAGCAACAAAACCTTTGGCAAAAACTTGCTTGTAACCTACCCGCGCCTTTTCTGGCTCGATAAAGTAGTTCGAAAAGTCCGAGCCGATCAACTCATCTCGTGAAATACCTGTCACCTTGATCGTCGCTTCATTGACGTCAGTGATCTTTCCATCAGTGCTGATTGTAAGCAGTGGATCAAGAGAAGCCTCGATCAAACTTCTGGCATATTGGGCCGACTGTTGTGAAGCTTCTTTCTGGGCCGTGACATCTCGTGCGACTGAGGAGATGGCAGCAACCTTACCATTCTTATCTTTAATGGGAGAAACGGTGTGGGAAACGTCAATGATGGTCCCATCTTTTCGAATTCTTTTGGTGTCGTAATGTTCAGTTTTCTCTCCCCTGACGATTTTTTCAATCACGCGAGGTAGTTCGTTTTCGCGTCCATGGGGGATGAGTTTGGCCACCGGCGTACCGATCATCTCTTCTGGAGTATAGCCGTATATTCTTTCCGCACCGACATTCCATGTTAGGACTATGCCGTCGAAAGTCTTCGCCACAATGGCATCGTCAGAGGTCTGCACAAGTGAAGCTAACATGTTGCGCTCATCGCCAAATACTTTTTTTAATTGGAACTCCTGCAATTGGAAATACTTAGTTCCTGATTCTACGATTGACATGGGAGATCCCTCCAACAAAATGATAGTGAGATACAGGCGGAAGTTACAAGATGAGAGAAGTCATTGGCAGATCAGATTAGAAAACTAAAATTGTGTGTATGAATGAAAAAACAATTCTCCTGATTGAGGATAACCCGATTGATGAAAAGCTGGCAGTTCGTGCTCTGGAAAAGAACAATATCGTGAACAAGGTGATCGTTGCCAGAGATGGCGCTGAAGCCTTGGATATTTTATTCTGTACAGGAAAATTCGCAGCTTGTGATCCGGCCAATTTACCACAGATGGTACTCCTTGATCTCAAACTTCCGAAAATCGATGGTCTGGATGTCTTGAGAAAAATTCGCTCAGAGGAACGAACCAAACTTCTGCCAGTAGTGATCCTGACCTCTTCATCGGAAGAGAAAGATGTTGTTGAGAGCTATAAGTTGGGTGCCAATAGCTACATTCGCAAGCAAATCGACTTTGAGAAGTTTATTGAAGCTGTCCGGCAGCTTGGACTCTATTGGCTCGTCCTCAATGTCGGGCCACCAGACAAGAGTGCACTTTCACCAGGACCAAATGAATGGTCACGCAAGTCATAAAAAAAAGTTTGCGAGTCCTTATTGTTGAAGACTCTGAAAGCGATACGGAATTAGTTCTTCGCAATATCCGAAATTCGGGTTACGACGTCACCTTCGAGCGAGTTGAAACTAAACAGGCCATGCACGCGGCACTCTCAGCGCAAAGCTGGGATGTGATAATTTCGGATCACTCTTTGCCACACTTCAGCGCCCCTGGAGCATTGGACACCCTTAAAGAAAGTGGTCACGATCTACCTTTCGTTATCATTTCGGGCGTCATGGGAGAGGAGTTAGCGGTTGAAATGATGAGGGCCGGCGCGCATGATTTTCTCTTAAAGGGTAAAATCTCCCGCCTTGGTCAAATTATTGAACGTGAGATGCGGGAAGCTGCAAATCGAAAAGCACGGCGCGAAGCTGATAAAGAATTGCAGCGCCATCAAGAGCTTCTCGCTTTTTTAGCAGAATTAGGTGGAATACTCGGATCATCACTCGATTACGAAAGAACCATAAAAGATGCCATTATGCTTGTTGTTCCGCTGTTGGCCGATTTCGGTATTGTTGATTTAGTCGAAAGAGAAGGAAAGGTCAGGAAATTGGCAGTTGCGCATTCTGATCCAAAGAAGTCAAAGCTAATCGAAGAATTCTCGGCCCTCTATCCTCTTGATCCAAATGCTCCGCATGGGTATCCAAGAGTGATCCGTACCGGTGAAACAGAACTCATTTCTGAAATCGATGATGCTATGTTGGTCACTCTGGCACGAGATCCTGAACATCTGCAGTTTCTTCGAGAGATGAAAGCTACATCTAGTCTTTGTGTCCCTATGATTGTTCGTGGTCAAACCATAGGAGCAGTAACGTTTGTCATGGCGGAATCAAAAAGACGATATACTGACAAAGAGCTCTGGTCTTGCCAGGAATTCGTGCGACGAGCGGCCTCTGCGATAGACAATGCTTGGCTTTATCAGGATGCCCAACGTGCCATCAGTGCCAGAGATGAATTTCTTTCAATTGCCGCCCACGAACTAAAAACACCGCTCACGGCACTCTCACTACAGATGCAGGTCTTGAATAAAATTTTATTTGCAATCGAGTCACCTAAGGCCAATCTTTTTTTAGGTCCGATGCAACATTCCCAGCAACAACTCGACCGATTTATAAAGTTGGTGGATGATATTTTGGACGTCTCTCGCGCAAGATCTGGAAGGTTAATCATCGAGAGATCGAAAGAAAATCTCTCTGAGCTTGTTCGTCGAGTCGCCAAAAATTATGAAGCGGAATTAATTAAATCGAATTGTTCACTTGAACTTCATCTTGAACAATCAGTTATTGGCATGGTGGACCCGGTTCGGATTGAGCAGGTGCTGGGAAACCTTATCAGTAATGCGATAAAATATGGAACCGGTAAACCTATCGAGATCACAACCAAGGTGGAAGGATCGTACAACATACTTTTGGTGCGCGATTTTGGGCTTGGAATTGCAAAAGAAGATCAGGCAAGAATTTTTAATCTCTTTGAGCGGGCCATGTCTGTAAAGAATTTTGCCGGATTAGGGCTCGGGCTCTACATCACCCGCCAAATTATTCTTGCGCACAGTGGCAGTATCCAACTCGAAAGCGAGCTTGGTAAGGGTTCGACTTTCATTGTGAAACTTCCTGCCTGAATTCAATCGGCCCAAATGATGACCGAAGCATTTTACAACGAGACAGATTCTCAATAACTTTATTCCTATCCAACATTTAGGAGGATAATGATGTTGAATAAAGATATCTTCTTATTAGAAGATGCCATTTGTAATCCACTGAAATATTTTAATAGGCCCGAAGACGTTGTTGCCGATAGTGAACTTTCCAAATCGGAAAAATTAAAAATTTTAGAAAGTTGGAAAGATATTTGCCAAAAGATAGAAATTGCCGATTCCGAAGGTATGAGACAGGGCACCGAAGATCTGTTTTGTACGCTTATCACTCGTCAAGGGATTATTGATCTCATCGGCAAGATCTCCCACTAACCTATCTTATGATCGAGATCGGCACTGCTTCTCTATTAACTCTGCACCCAATTTTACCATCTATTTCGCGTAAATTTTGATCGAAGGTGGCCTCAATGGTTAAGCTTTTATTTTTTGCAATGCTGGCGATCTCTGATCTAAAAACCAAAAAGGCATCACTATGATTCTTAAGTTCTGTTTTTGGCGAAATGGCAAACTTAAGATTAATGCACTCAAGTTGCCAACTATGAAGATCAACCTTGGTGTTATTAGTTAGGGTCATTTTTCCAGCGAAAGGATTGGTGCCATCAGGTGTGATGCTGATTAAGATCTGCGGAACGACCGCATCGTCGCGTTCCGGCGATAATTCATAAAATTTGTTATAGGAGTAAGCAAAGACCGGGCCGGTGAGCTTTGCAAAAAAGCGCTCGTCATCGGCCGATGAATAAAATTTCACGGCGCTCTCATTAAAGATACAGCTTTGAACTTCCTTATGTCCTGGGGGAAGCTCATCCAATAATTCCTCGTGAGAATGATACAATTTAAGATGCCCAGCTTCGCTAGCGACCTGAATGACAATACTATGATCTTCATTAACACTTGTTAGAATACGAGCGCTCTCATCCATTTTAATACAGGAAAGTTTGTATTCCATTTTTAAAGGTGACGATGAAGCAAAAATTTGCTCCCCAACTGTTACAATATGTTCGTAATCATACCCGGTTTCCTCGACATTATTCTTGAGGGACACCGAGCGGGCCACCGCCTCTCCGCTGGGAAGATTAAAGGCACAGGTGTCGAGGGGAAGGCGCATCTCATTCGGATCAGGAATCTGAGTAGCAACCTTGTATTCAGCATTATCGAGGAGAAATAATGCTTGCATCTCTTTTGTATAATCAGTTTCTTCCGCACTATCACTGGCCGAAGGATTATGTGCGTAGCAATAAGCATTGGAGAACGTCTTCATCTCGGCCGCTGTATAAATCCTTACATTGTTTGGGGTAAATAAATCGACTTGTTGCTGAATCCAAACACTAAATGCTGACGGTCGTGTATACACTCCTGGAACTTCTTGGGCACAGTCAACACCCCAACTGACAATTCCGATCTGCTTTGGGCCTGTGGCCGTTTCGACAATCAGCGGGCCACCGGAATCACCGTAGCAGGTATCTTTTTTCCCTTGCTTCTTATTGCCAGCACAGATTTGTCTTTGATCGACGGTTTGATAATCGGGACCGCTTTGCTGACACTCTGATAAAAGGACTTCATTTAAAACCACCGACTGCATTTGATCTAAGAAGAGATCACCATACGAACTGACATTACCAAAACCGATGGCGGTAAGTTCTCGGCCGGCAAATTCGACCGGGTCGGCATGAACCGTAATGGTGGTAATGGTGGAGTCCTGCAACAATGGCGATGTTTCATCCAAGATAAGCAGGGCCAGATCGTTGATGATGAGATTTTTATCGTAACCTGGATGAACCACTATGGCCTTAATGGGCACAAGAGTATCTTTGTTTACCTCGCTACTAAAACTGGGCTTCATGGTCACAAATAATTTGGTGGTTAGATTTTCCACACAATGGGCGGCGGTTAGAACAACAAAAATCTGATCCTTGCGAATAAGTGATCCTCCACAAGCGGGATAATATTCAACTCGGCCATCAGCACCGACGGATGAGTCTACCAGCGAGACAAAATATCCGGGGGAATTGATGGGGACGCCGCCGACTATCTTGTCTTTGAAGTCACTTTGGGACTCACCTTGGGAGGCACTTGAAAATATCATGATCAGGCACAAAATAAAAAAGTGCTTCATCTTCTTTTTCATCAACGTTCTCCTAATTTTTCAACATGCGCCACGGTCTTATCAAGCAGACGCAAAAATGAGCGGATCGTCGTCTCAAGATGAGCTTCGGGCGTATCCTCCTCTTTACAGTGAGAAAGTCCGCGTGACGATGATGAGAACATCATAACGACTGGCATATGCGGCACCATCTCGGCCGCATCGTGAAGCGGGCCGGAAGGAAGTCGCGTTGCCTCACCAGTTTCTTCTCGCACGGCCTCTTCACATAAGGCCAGCAGTTTGGGATCAAAGGGCCTGGGTTCAATACGCCAAATGTGTTTCCACTCCACGGTCACATCATTTTCTTTGGCAAATTGCTGGGAGGCCTCTCGCGCCTCGCGATTCATGGCGGCCAGTACTTTTGCATCAAGGGCGCGCTGATCCAGCGAAATTTCACATACCCCAGGAACAGCCGTGACAATCTTAGGTTCCACATTGACGACACCCACTGTGCAAACTACACCTGCTCCTGGGCGCGAGTGGCGGAGACCGATTTCGCGACAGGCAAGAGCGGTTTGTGCCGCGGCCAAAAAGGCATCACGTCTCATCGGGATCGGGGTTGAGCCTGAGTGGGCCGCTTGACCGGTAAAGCGAATCATATGTCGTTCAACTCCGAATGTACCAATGACGACGCCGGTGGGTTTACCCATGGATTCAAGCACGGGGCCCTGTTCAATATGTAATTCAAGATAGGCACGTGCATCGATATTTTTAAGCGTTTTTTGAGCATCGAGAACGCCTGAGAGTTCCACACCATTTTCCGCCAATGCCTCAACAAGACGTGTGCCTTGGCGATCTTTCAATTCCTGAACATCTTTGATTTGCAAAGTCCCGGCGGCAGCAGAAGAGCCAAAGAGACTTCGGCCAAAACGTGCCCCTTCCTCATCTGCCCAATCCACCAGCTTGAGGGTCACCGGCGGTTTTTTTCCCTTAGAATATCGTCTCAAGGCCTCGATTCCGGCGACGACGCCAAAGCATCCATCCAGCCAACCGCCATTGGGAACGCAGTCGAGATGACTTCCTATGATAATGGTTTTGGCAGATTCTCCTGGCAATGTGACCCAAAGATTGCCGGCGGCATCGGGTTTCGCCTGCAGCCCGAGTTCGGCAACTTTAGTGCGAAACCAGTCTCTGGCTTCACGCCACACTGGTCCCCAGGCCACACGCTGCGCTCCTTCTGGATTGGAGGTTCGTCGCGCCAATTCACGAAGATCGGCAATCACACGTTTTGCTTCAATAGGAGTCGTCATGGGGCACCTCTCAATAATGGGGAGTAAATTAATTTCGCAGGATCATACTTGGTAATTTAGCTTCGGCACAATTTTTAAAAGGTTATACTGCTACGCGCACATACTCTCATTTATAGTCACAATTAGTTGCGTTAATATCTCCATTCTGACTTAATAATTTCGGTCAGTTATCTTTGCACATGTCAGAGAATTTTAGAATTATATCATCTCCTTATCCATGACAAAGCATGTCCCCTAAGTAAGAATCGGGCCCTAATTTAATTGGGTCACAAACGCCAAATCATCGATTTTTTGAATGAATGTGTTGGGTATGTTGCATTATCCGCTGATGTTTTGTGTTGAGGTGTATTTTTTGGCAGGGAAATTGGCAGGGAAATTGGAAGATAAATTGGGAAATATTAGACGATATAATAAGGCCATGATCGCGGCCTTCGAGCTTAATCCTCGGAGGCAAACTTGAATCAAAGATCCTTTCGTGCCAACAGTTGGTTTCCAGAACAAAAAGAGCATGATTCCACCAATCATCCTTCTCATGACTCTTTCTATGGCTCCATCCAGCGTCCTCAAGAAATGCTCGATTTTCCCCCTCTTCCCAACGACCTTGATCAGGCCTCTCATGGCCTGGCAACCTTTTTTACGCCAGGCTGGACGGGTGATGGGCTCTTTTCGAAACGTGGAGTACAAATACAAAAACTGCTGCATCAGCTATGGGAGGATGCTCATAAACAATTCAAAGGACATCAGCATTTCAATAAATCCCTCAAAATTAGTATCTTTAATTATTTTTTTAGCTACGCCAACCACATCCCATTAAACTGTCCTGAGCTTTCGAACTCCCAAATTTTTTGGGAGCATATTGATGACAAAACTTCTCCCTATAAAAAACACCTTGATACCTTCATCGATATTTACACTTTTCGGGGTGTTTCAGTGTACCTATACAAACTCAAATATATTTTGGGACTGGCCCGTGCCATTAATGTTCCCATAATTGAAACAATCCTCCTCAATCCTAACGCCTTTTTATCTCGCATTTTCCCAAAAGGTAGCTCGGTCGAATTTTTCTGTGAATCATTACAATCGAACCAATACAGCTGGTACCGGCCCCATGGACAGTTTGATGGGAATCTTCTGCAATCATGTGAGGCCCTGATCGATATTTCGATTAATGAAATGATGAAAATTTGCACCTATCGTCCTCGCAATCCCGTGCCTGGATCTCCTTTGCCTTCACAAACAACAGTTGCTCAAACAACGGATAGTGATATCGAAATTATTGGCGGTTTGTCTGAAGGGTTAAGTAGTTTAAAATTTTCACACTCCCTTTCTCATAAATCTTTTGGCCTCTTTCTAACTGATCTCATTATTCACTATCCCAAATGGGCCGAGGTTGGCGCAGGCCATGGGAATATGAGCGGAACTAGGATTAAAAATGAAACCTTAGGAGTAAAATTTGTAGGTGAGTTTTTATTTTCTTTGTCGCAAGGGCACTGGCTGGCACAAGAAGCGAGTTTGGCACCGAATTGGGATACCGTTATTTGCCCCGATTTTCATAGCAATGAATTCTCTTACGGAAGCTTTATCAAAATCTGCCACGAACTGCACTTCCTCTCTTTTTTAGTGCGCCTAGCATGCTTAAAGAAGCTTGAGCCAGTGCAATTTGTCGGACGGATTATGCGTGGAAAGTATGCAAAATCTCGTGATATCGCTCTGGGGCAAGTACCGCTCTTGGGCCCGACTATGGAAAGTTTGCCTCCCCTGGTCTATGACCGGATCATCCTAAACTTAACTGAGCTGCCCAAACGTAACCCTCACTACCATGTACTTACCCAGCTTCAATCTCAGGGCCAATCGCTCTTACCCCATGGCCTGATCTATGTCTTTACCAATCAAAATCTTTTCGTTCCCAGCCAGAGTGAAAAAGTGGAGCAGTTATTAAATTCATATAAACTTGAAGGCCTTTTCAATTTTGAAGGCCTTAAAGGAAAAGGCGAAATTACCGATTTCTTATATATCTTTTCTCGGCGGCTGCAAGCGACAACCTTAAATCAAAAAAAAGAACCTCTCAAAGCAAGGAAATTTCCCTGCTTCTCCTTCGCTGTCACTGGTGATCTCTGTCAATTTCACTATTTCCAGAAAGTAACCAATGAGTTTCGTAATTTTCTAAAAGATCGCCCCAATACTCTTCCCCTCTATCAAAGAGAATTGCCACAGCTCGGCCAATTTGAGTTTCATCAAGACGCCATTGTGGATGGAAAATTATTACACTCCACCACCTCCTCAGATCATGTGACTCATCCCAGTTTCTTTAAAGGATTAACCCAGGCTTCTCTGTCGATGGAACAGATTTTTCAGATTGAAAATATTGATGAAGATGGACAGCACTTCTCGATTACTGATCACCTGCTGGGAATGAAAGTCCGACCAGAACAACGCTACCCATTTGTCCTGATCGTTAATTTGGCCAATTTAGAAAATATCCAACTTGAAATTGTAAAATCAGATGCTCTCCAGGCCAAAAGGGAGCTTTACGGACAGGCGTACTTTCAATATTTCGGACTTATTCCCAAGCTCGTTGATCTCAACCTCAATGTTCTTAAGAATTATTTTGAGTCTGAAATTGGTCAGCAAATTGTCCAATTTTCCTTAAATGGTGGTTCCACCAGGATTAAAGGTAAATTGAAAGGCCTGCTTGTGCCGAAATCACTTGCCACTCGCGAGGATATTCCTGAAAAACATGCTCAAAACCTATCTTTTTTCAAAAATATCAACAAAACTTCCAATAAAATTTTGGAACTGCATCCCGATCAATTAAGAGCACAACTCGATTCTTTTGAGCAACAATGTACAGA
This sequence comes from uncultured Bdellovibrio sp., assembly GCA_964359085.1. GTDB lineage: Bacteria > Bdellovibrionota > Bacteriovoracia > Bacteriovoracales > Bacteriovoracaceae > GWA2-49-15. The sequence continues at coordinate 11,426 of CAYHRT010000079.1, forward strand.
TTTACTTCTGCGATATCCTTGGAATGTTTTGGGTTCTCTTTCTGAAGCTGATTTCGCCTTGGCCGATAGTTACCTTGCCCTTCAGGGAAATCCCGGATACGAGAGTGAACAGGCACCTCAAGACCAACATTCCAGCATGCATAGAACGGTCAATTACCAAAACCCTCTCGTTTTAGTGCCATTGCTTAAATTGCAAACCTATCCGCTCTACCCAAAAAATCCTGATGTCTTCATTGATTTTTTAACCTCTTCACGCGACCTGATCCATCACCCCATGGCAGGTCGATCTCTGGGCCATGAAAAAGAGCAACATTTCCTAGAGATTTACTCGGAAAATGGGCCTGTACTCCGATGTTATGGCCCTCTGGCCTTATTGAAATTCATTCACTTTCTGCTTGAACGCGCCATGGGTCTTCCAATCTCAAATATTCTTTTTAATTTAGAGGCCCCCAAGGCGCAAGAAATCGAGAAAATCTTTAATAATATGCTCCGCGTAGAACGAGAAATTACCACTTCTCTAACCAGAATTAAAACCCTCCTAAATACTTCTTTCAGACGACTTTTTTCACCAAACTAGAATTGGTATTATAATAGTAAGGAAAGCTTGAACATCCTGTGCGCAGGCAATGGGGGGCACAATTCTAGGACCGCTTCAATTTCAAGAAAAGATTTTCGAATATACAAAATCCAAGGCCCTGAGCTTTGAAGGGAGATATTCAAAAGAATACCTCCAGTATCAAAAGCAGCAATCTAAAGATGCTAATCGAAAATTTGAAATCGTGCATGAAGACGTTTTATTTGAGTCGATCGCAACATCACAGGTAATATACCTAGGTGATTTTCACACTTTTGATCAGAGTACGAAAAATTTAGAGCGCCTCTTAAAAATCCTGGTTGAGGGAAAGGCCCAATTTACTTTGGGCATGGAAATGGTACACGCCAAACACCAGAATTTTATTGATCAATTCCTAAATCGCCTTATTAGCCAAGAGGAATTTTTAGAATCGATAGATTATCACGAATCGTGGCGTTTTCCTTGGGGGCACTACCAGAAATTTTTTGAACTTTCTCAGCAACACAATTTTCCTATAATCGGCCTCAACTCTGAAGGAGCGCTCTCGGCTCGTGACGGATTTGCGGCCCACAAGATCTTGCATTGTCTAGATCAGCGCCCCCAATCAACGATGCTCATTCTCTTTGGCGAATTACATATCATTACAAGTCGCTTGCCAGGTCAAGTGAACAAGTTATCTCCGCTCCCACTGACTCAAACAATCATCCATCAAAATATGGATCAGGTTT
>CAYHRT010000079.1:12737-16079 GCA_964359085.1 uncultured Bdellovibrio sp.
TCGCCTCCAAAAAATCCACTGCAGCTCAGACAGCCTCTTTGGTGCAATTTACACCAAATGAATTCTGCCTCATCTCTTCCCCACCGTGGATCAAATATGAAAGCATGGTTAATTGGTATGACAATTTAAGTGATGACCCCGATTTTGATCTACGAGATTCCAACGTTCAAAATGGACTGAAAGCCTTTACCAGCAACATTCACGAGAATCTTCTCTTTCTCTGTCAAAACCTGGCCAATATGTTTGGGATGCGGACCAAAGATGACTGCCCCATAGATCATGAGGAGCTTTCTGATTTCAATGTCTATGACTATACCAATCTAGACTTGATCTTAAAAAAAATAAATGGAATTAAAAATCGGGCCATCAGAAATTTCTATCGCGAACTTGTCATTGAAGGAAGAATTCTTAAGTTGCCTGATTCTAACATCTATTATGTTTCACACTATTCCATTAATCGCCTAGCAAGCGTAGCTGGTCTGCATCTTTTCTACTGGTATCTCCGTCAAGCATCAGGGCAGAAGAGGAAAGGATCATCTTCGACGAAGCAAAGTAATATGGAAAAATTCAGAAATTTTTTTGCTTTAGAGGCCTTTTCACATCTTTGTGCCAAGATGCTCAATCCTCACCGTAAGTGCGACCTCTACTTGGATTTAAAACGTAAATCCAATATAAAAGGGCCGGAACGGATGATTTTAAAAAAGGCCCTGCGCTTAATTGGACAACCCAGACAGTTCAATAAAAATCTCGCAACCATTATTTCACACACAACTCCCAAGCAGCTTTATCATTTGGCCCAAATTGTAGGGAAAATCGCTGGAGAAGTTCTCTTTGAAAATTTTGTAGCAAAAAACTGCGAGAGGCCATCAAATGTGGCCAGGTCAATCTTTCAAACCTACTCCTCCTCTAAGGACTTAGAGGCGCTGGCACTCAAATGCTTTAGCCAAGATGATTTCAAAAAAGGTCAAAAACGCTATTTTTAGTAAGCAGGCCGTTCAAAAAGGTGCAGATGCAAGGCCGAGGCTTTCAAATCGTCTGAGGCGTACTTGAAGAGTACGTCGAGGGCGATTTGAAGCCGAGAACGCAGCAGACGGAAAGCGTGCCTAAGCACGGTTTTCGCCTTTTTCAACGGCCTGTTAGGTGGCGGAGAACTCTTGCAAAAGTTCTCGTTTGGTAGCCTTTTTCACTCGCACCAAATGGGGGACCTCGTTGGTTGCTGTAAGAGATTCTGGTAGCGTTTGTTGAAAAAGGAGATTAGTACCCAAACTAATCTTCATTCCGATCATATTATTCTGCTGATCTTTTAGCGTTACGGTCGTGAAATCCAGTCCGGCTTCGGATGCCAAGGCCTTGGTAATATCCAATCCTGTCTGCGCAACATTACTTTCCGTAATCATCTTTCCAGGCCGAACAGTTGCGACGGCACTGAGACTAAAGCCTGCATCCAGTTGTGCAAGTGTCACAGAAAGGGCATGACAGGGCCGTACCACCTTCACGGCCGAAGTTAATACTTGATAGACTATCTGATCCACAATTTCTTCTTTCGATGTAAGCACCGTCGCCTTATCGCATAAATTTAGATCAATCGTAATCCCTTCTGAAAAAATAATCGGGGCAAGTCTTTCGAGTGTTTGAGAAATAATCTCATCGATCGCGACAGTCTCAATCAAATTCAATTCACCGATCGGAGTGAGCATGGATTCTATGGATTCCAAGGGAGGCCGCTCAGCATTCTCATTAGCTGCCTGACTTGCCTCGGTCGTAACAACATTCTGTTCAAGCATTGCAGGAGCACTGATGCCGACGTGAGCACGATCAGTGTCCCCAAGTACAGTTCCCGAAGCAATCATTGGCGCTTTATCGCGTGCTGCAAGAATACGGTTCTCGTGAATAATCGTTGCTTGCCAAGCTTGATAGGCCGCTGATTCTGCAAAGTTAGGCATTGAAGGCGTTGTATACTTAAATAACCGAAGGCCGGCAAAAACCAAACAAAGAAGAGTCAAACCCAAGGGCCACTGCAGACGGGCCAGAAATGCTTCGATTTTTTTAGCATTTTTATCTATAAGATTCTCAATTTCAAATTTTGTGGCCTCTAATTTTCTGTAATAATTCATTGGCCCAACACCATCTGTTGAATTTCGGGTAAACACGCTCTTCGCCATATCCAGCGAATTATGGAATTGGTTGGCCAGCGCCGCCAAATGATTTGCCCTTTGCTTTAGTGCCGAATCACTGTTGGACATCATTCCGGTAAGATCGGCCAAACAATTTTCTGTGTCGGTGATAAATTCCTTCCCGAGATATTTTGAATTTCTGTCGCTTATCATACGCGCAGTAAAAGTTTGATTGAGGCGAAAAAAACAAGTATTAGGGCCCAATCCTATCGCCCTTAAGCGATTGAGTTCTGAGGATTTGATTTGAAATAAAACTCCTCCAAAAATAAGAGAACCAATAAGGATCACTATCAATCCAAATAATGTCTTATTGGTATTGATTTTTGAGTTATTCAACCTCTGTTCCATGCTCAACCTCATCGTAAGGTAGTTTAGGCCAGTGAAAATACTATCGGGCCTTCCATCGCCCACTCTATTGTTTCAATGACGAGAGCTTGAGTCAAGAATCCCTAACCGACACTCAGACCGGCAAAATTATCCTCATGCAACCCATTGAAACATCATACGATCTAAGGCCAAACCCCATAAGACATGGTAAAAGTTAAAAAAATCATAGCTATTCAGGTGTATATTTTGCAAAAAACCATTGAACACACCATTCCTTCATACCTCAAGCTTGGCCTTGTGCTCTCTCTCTTGGCCCATCTCATCTTCACCTTACTTATCCTTCTCGGCTTCCAATTGGGTTGGCCTCTCTTCAACTTTTTCTCGGCCCAGACTAATGCCGAAAAAGAAAAACGAAATATTATTGAAATTATCGATGTGAAAGATCTGCCCAAAGAAGAACAGGAAAAATTACGCACGGTCGGACTACCAGATGGCAAAGTGGAAAATTTTACCCTGCCAGTTTTTGATAAAAAACCGATAAAAAGTCGCGAAGAAAGTCACAAAGAGAGTGGCAAAGAGAAAGCTCCGCACGCTCCGAGCTTGAGCGACTTAAACACCAAACAAAATGCTGATCAGCAAATGAAAATGGCCAGCACCCAAAAACATTTATCTATAGGAGAAATGAGCGAAGCCGAATTGGTTCAACTCAGAACAGATGCCTCTTTTGGCCCTCCTGCGAAACTTCCCCAGCACACTATCAATGAATTTGCCACCTCTCCCATGGATGAATTTGTGTTAAGTAAATCAAGTTTTAACTTCAAAATGTCCACGCCTCGCGGGG
>CAYHRT010000080.1:0-15976 GCA_964359085.1 uncultured Bdellovibrio sp.
GCGGAGGCAAGGCGGTTTTAGCCTCCTAGAAATTCTGGTCGCTCTCTTTCTCATGACTTTGGTCTTTACTTTTGTCACGAATGTCAATTTCACCGAACGTCAGGCCATGGATGATATTACAAATAATTTAGAACGCGCGATTCGCTATTCGGTCAATGAAACGGCAATTCGCAATGTCATCGTTCGCATCCATTTTAATCTAGGACAAGGCTCTGGCGCACAGGAGTATACAGTTGAGTATGGACCGGATGGTAGCTTTGTGATGCCTGCCCCCAGAGAATCATCGACGGCAGTACTGTCTCAAGCGGAGGAGGAGGCCCTCGAAGCTGAAAGCAAAAAACTTAATAAACAATTTAATCGAGTACGCGAATTATTTGATGAAACACCAAAGTTTCCAAGCAATGTCCGCCTCATTGCCATAGGAACAAAAAAAAACAAAGAATTTTATCAAGGGCAAGAAGCAGCTCTCTATTTTTTTCCGAACGGAGAGAAAGATGAAGGCATCATCTTGTTCGGAAATGAAGCCGAGGTGGTGGGTCTGGGAATTCCAGCATTCACTTTCGATATCAATAAAATTGTAAAACCACTGGTCGACAATCCCACAGATGAATTACCTGAAAGACAAGATAAGCTGGCCAAGGAGATCTTTGAACAATGGCTTCGTCACTAAAATTCTCATCACGATGGGCCAGAAATAATAAGGGCTTTACTCTTCTCGAAGTGATGATTGCCTTGACTATTTTTGCTGTTTTTGCTGTTATGTTTGTGGCCGGTCAAGGTGGCAACCTCGCAGACTCGATGCAAATGCGTGAAGAGTCTCTGTTACGGATTCTTTGCGTCAATAAAATCAACGAAATTTTAAATTCCCCACCAGAATTTACTGACCAACTTACTCTTTCAAAAGAGAAAAAGACTTTCGATGATTACCCTGATTACGAATATACCCTTGAATTTAAAAAACTAAAGATTCCAGATCTTTCAAAACTTGCAGGACAACCAAGCGAGGAAGAAGCGGACGATAATGAGGAAACGGCGCAAACATCATCCAGCATCAATAGCTCCATTCTGAAAAATATCAAAGAAAATTTGCAAAATATGGTTTGGCAAGTTCGCGTCACTGTCACCAATAAAAAAACAGGTTTTTTCTATAATCTATCCGCTTGGCCCTATAATAAAAATGCAAAGGTGAAATTTGAAGGTATCTGATCATTCTCAAACACCATGGCGACTTAATTCCCAAGGATTTACCCTGCTTGAAGTTCTTATCGCTATCACGCTTTTATCCTTACTCATGCTCGGGGTATATTCTTTAGTTAATAGTTCGGCGATAACACGCGAGCATACCCTCCAGGAAGATAAAGAATTTGTGGAGGCCGAAACGGCACTGTACCGTCTGGAAATGGACTTTGCGCTTCTCTATACGCCACTTTTGTATACCGTCCGCCATACTTCAAAAGCTAATCAAAACTCCAATGATCCCGCGGTCAACGAACAACCGAAGAATAGCTCTCTTGACAAGTATGAGGCCAGCGAACGCTTTCCATTTATTTCGAAAAAGGCCATTCCAGTACCGATCCTAAGTAACGAAGACAAATCATCCTTTGCCTTTTTGTCTTCTGGGAATAAACGTAATTTTGAGAGCGTTAAAGAATCAAATTTTGCTTGGATTAAATATACTTTAAAGACTATGGAAGGAGAAAGTAATGAGCCGGGTCTGATGGCCTTAGTTCGCTATCATCTCCCGCTTAATCCCTATGCCCCAGAATTTGATTGGGCCTCGTCCTCTCCTTCCGTATTACTGAATAATGTCAAAAAAATTGAATTCCAATTTTGGGACCCTCAACGAAAAAATTTTGTTGATTCGCTAAAAAACACTAACAGTGACCAAAATCTCATCCGAGTTTTAAAAGTTGTACTAGAATGGATTGACATGCATCAAGCAGAGCACAAGATTGAGCGCATCTTCCGCATCACCTGGCCGACATTTGATGCGGTTAAGGATGATGCCGAATATTCCAAGGCCTTACAGCAAAGCCGCGCGAAAGAGAAAGAAGGATCTGGGGCAGGCACAACACCTTTGCCTGATGATCAGGATGCTGGGCAAGATTGAGGGAATTTGTGAATTTTGTAAAACTGCTCTTTCAAAAAAGAGAATCAGGTGTGGCCATTTTAATGGTTATGACCTCCATTACCATTTTGACGTTCCTCCTGGCCGATTTTACGTTTGAAACAAAAATTAATAAACTACGTGTCTATAACCAGCAAGATATGACCCAGGCCAGACTCAACGCCGAAGCAGGTCTGACTTTTGCCCTGGCAAAATTGCGACTTTATCAAGAGGGCTTCAACCTACTTGAAAAAAATGAAAGCGCAAAAAAAATGGTTGGCCCACGCACCTTAGAAACGGTGATTTCACAGCCTTTCCTATTTCCTATTGACGAATCCCTCTTGAAAAAGGCCAACCTCATACAGCGTAATGCTGCCAAAGAATTTACAACATCTGTGGTGCTTGAGGGAAAACTTATGGTGACAATTTCTCCTATGAGTGGATTGCTCAATCCCAATACCATGCGAGTTCCTTCTCAAACAGATGGAACTGAGGATAAAAATTCCCAAGATAGTAACAATGATTCCGATGATGACGACAAGGAAAAAAAGGAGAAAACACCACCTCACGTTTATATTGAAAAACAAATTCATGATACTCTCTTTGCAGCATTCGATGCCAAACGACAAGAAGATGAGGTGTTTGATGCTCGTTATGGTAATACTGACGTCGATCTCCTCGTAAAAGAACTTAAATATTATGTTAACGATCCTGATCGGCTAAGCGGGCCGGAATATGCTGATATTGAAGGTCGATATGCCGAAGACAATACTAAGCCAAAACACGCCCCACTGGTCTCAATGTCCGAACTTTATCTCTTGAAGGGCTGGGATGACCCGATAATAAATTTGATCAAAGATAATCTAGCTGTACACGAAGTTAGTATTCTTCCCGTGAACGAGATTACCAAGTCCCAACTTAAAGCTTTATTCCCAAATATTACCGATTTTCAACTTGAAGAATTTTTTAAGGCCAAGAATGGTGATTCTAAAGAAGGTATTCCCCCCAAAGAATTTAATTCAGTTCAAGACTTTAAAGACTTCATCATCAAGGAGCTTGGGGCAAGTAATGATTCCAACTTTGATGAGCGCCTTCAAGAATTTGAAAATGCCGGCATTCGTCTAGGAGTCGTAGGGAAATTGTTCAAAGTTGTTTCTCGTGGTGAGTTTGGACGATCTACCCACACATTGACTGCTTATGTTGATTTACCTATTCTTCCGGCCCCTCGTCCTAAAAAGAAAACAGAGGGTCAGCCTAATGATAGCAATGATAATAACGACAATGAAATTTCCACGCCGACCGGCAGTGGATCTACCACTGGCCCTGATTCAAAACAGCCTCCCACACAATTAATGGAACCCCGGGTGGTTGAGTTGGTAGTTGACTGAAGCACTACCACTTATCAATTTTGACATGCCGCTGGCCTCTGGTATTCTTATAGAGTAGTACGGTCGCTGCGGGATGCAAAAATGAACATTGTTTTAGCAGATTTTGGAACTTATTCACTTAAAGTTGCCCGTTTCCGTGTAGAAAAAACGGGGCTGATCCCAATCGATTATTGGGAAGAGTTATCGCCCACACCACGACCTGTTTCCTCTTCCGCTTCCTCTTCATCAACGCAAGAAGGAGAAAGTGGCAAAATCGAAGTCAAGGCACCGGCACAATTTGATGAACATTACTTGGAAGTTTTGGGCCAATACCTAAAAAAGAATGCCCCTAAAGATAAATCTATTTTCTTTTTTTCAGAACGTTTTTTAAGTTCTCGCATTCTTCACTTGCCGGTTAAATCCATCAAAAAAGCTGAGTTGATGATTCCTCACCAATTAGAGGAATCCATCCCGTTTCCTATCGAAAATGTTCATCTCTTATGCAAGTACTCCAAGACCAGCTCTGGCATGGACATCTTGGCAGAATTTACTACTTGCAATGACATGGATGCAGTTTATCAACAACTAAAATCTTTTGACATCCTACCCAATTTATTGACTTCGTCTTCCATGCTTGTCGATGAGTTTGTAAAATGGTTTATTGAGCAAACTCACGAAAGCGAATCAGTGCATTCGCGATGCTGGGCCTTAGTGGATGTTGGTCACACCACGACTAACGTCTACACTTATCAAGGCGACAATCTCCGCAGTAAACACTCTATTAGCTTTGGCGGAAAAATGCTCGACCTGGGAATTTCCCGGGCCTATAAAATTAGTCCAACGGAGGCCCAAACCTACAAACATAAAAATGCCTTTTATTTAACTGCTTCACAGACAACAAATGCGAACAAGGATGAATCCGTATTTGCAGAAGTTATGGGAGAAGAAACCTTGCCGCTTATCCAAGAAATGCGGCGCTATTTCGTTTCGCTCAAAGTTAAACTTGGACTGACTGTAGAGTTCTGCTATTTCACCGGAGGCGGACAACGAGTCCCCAATTTTGTATCTTTCATGGGGGAAAAATTAGATATTCCGACCTCCGATCTGCCTCTCTCTAATTGTTTTAATGCTAAAGCAAAAAAAATGGAGGGGGGCCAAATACACAGTTTTGGCCCAGTTATTCTAGGCGCGTTGGCCCACGTTCAAGGCAGAACTATCCCAAATCTATTGCGTGGCAATTATTCCACCTCCCACCAAGAGATTCTTCCTCTGACAGGAACTGTTTTTCTCACTGCCCGCACAACTCTGTTTGCCTTAATCGTACTCTTGGGTCTCTTTGTGGAAAAAATTTTTCTTTATACGGATGAAAAACAAATAAATGCCCAAGTGAGCAGCATCCTCAAAAATAAGACCTTAAACCTCACGGTTAAAGAAGAAAGAACTTATCGAAATCGCCTGGACCGCCTAACTGCCATGCTGCAAACAAGGGAGAAATCGATTGCCCAAGAAGTTTCAACATTAAGTGCCGCTGCACGGGTAAATGCTGTTAGAAGCTTGGCAGAGTTAAGCCGTGTCCTACAAGGTAATCAAAAAGTCGATGTCGTGTTATTTGAAAATCTAGATGGCCTGGCCAAAGCCGTGCTTAAGTCTACTGATAAAAATGAGCTGAAAAAGGTTTCCAACTATTTGGATAATACCTCCTTGAAAGTCATAAAAAAACAAATAGTCGCCGATGGGCCTTCCTTAAATTTGAGTTTTGATGGACAATAAAGCATGAGTATGAAACGTAATTTTTTTAAACAACTGGACCTGATGCTGTTGCAACAGGTTGCTAAATTAGAAGCACGACCGGAGTACCATCGCTTTCAAGAATTCCTATCCTCGTTAAATGAAAACGAAAAAAAAATTGTGAGTCAAACCATCCATATTGGTATCATTCTCATTCCCATTCTAATTTTAATTCCAGTCTGGTTTAGCAATTGGAGTTTAAAAAGTAGCATTGGGGAGAAGAAAGAACTGATAAAAATATATGAGCAGTACATAAAATCAAAAGAAAACCTAAATCTGTCTGGGCAAAATATTTATGCTGCTGGTCGCATCGATACTGAGCAGGAGGCCCAAGTTAAAATTAAATCTTTTGCCCAACGCTATAGTATAGATCCCAATAAAATTGCCGTTGTCAATTATCAGCCTGGTTTGGTATCAGAAAACCTAAAAGAGACAAAATTACAAATTAAATTTCAAGGTCTTGCCTTGGTAGAATTCTCTGATTTTTTGGGATCTCTCATCAATATTGAGAAATTTAAAATTTCTAATATCAGGATTGAACGTGATCAAGCGAGCTTACTCCTACAAGGCCATCTTGGTTTAAATCATTTTGCCCGTGGACAATAGATAATCGATAGGCACAAATACCAGGGTGATGAGGAAGGAAACGTGGTTAATAAAACCTTTAGTTCATTGGAGGAAATGCAGAACAAACAAATCCCCTCACAAGTTTCAGACGATATTTATCAATTCGAACGATCATTTACTTTTAAACTATATTTCATCGCTGGTTTATTTTTCTTCTTTGGGATTTTTTTTAATTTTCCTCTACGTAATTTCATAGAACAAAAACTGGGCCAGGCCCTGGCTTCCATTCCTAATTGTCCCCTACACTATAAATCTCTCGATGTTACCTACCTCTTTCCTGGTGCCTATCTTCAAGCGGTGACGATTCCAGGCACATGCACGGGACTCCCCAATGAATTACAATTTCAAGAACTGGGTGTGCATTTAGTTGGCCCAAGCTTTCTCCCTCCCGGCCTCCGAATTAGACTTAGAGGTAAATCCAACACCAAAGAAGTAAATTTTTATCTTTCGCAATCACTCAGTAAAAGTGTTCTTAAAATTCCCAAAACTGAAATTACGGCGGGACTACTGACCGAAATCATGGGCCAAGGTCCCATGAAAGGAACCATAACGATGGAAGGACTGGCTGAGTTCTCCAAAAATAATTTGCTAAAACTCGATTTCCTGGCCGAGTCCGATAACTTCGCACTTTTTCCTATGAACATTCAAAGTTTCATTCTCCCAGAGATTAATTTTGCGACGCTTCTCCTGAAGGCCCATTCTGATAATGGCAAACTTATTACTCTTGACGCTCTAACCTTAGGAGGGCCCAACTCTGTGATTCAGATCAATGCCCAAGGTAAGGTTTGGCTAAATACCACTTCACTTCAGACCTCATCACTGGATATCACCGGCGATGTTAAATTTAAGCCAGCATTTTTGGAGCAATTCTCTATTCTCAACTTGCTTTTGGCTTCTAAACAGAATAATAATGGCACCTATCGTTTTAGTGTGAAGGGCCCGCTTACATCCCCAACCCCTTCATTGTTATAAAAAAGAGGGGATTACATGATCCTAATGCAATCAGTGCAAGATTTTATTACTGAAGAACTGACAAACTCATTAAAGATTTTTTCTCCCAAACATTTTTTTCAAGAAATCCTCACTTATGCAGTCTGTCCCCCCGGAAAACTTTTTCGTCCCATGCTGGCCTGGGGACTTGCCAGTGATCTGGCCCGTCATCCCCTATCACCTCAAGACTTAAGAACAACCCAATACCAGGATATTTTGACTTTTGCTCTGACGCTTGAATTTCATCATGCCTACTCCTTAGTCCATGATGATCTCCCTTCCATGGATAATGACCGCTATCGTCGCGGCAAATTGGCTACCCATGCCCAGCATGGAGAGTGGCAAGCAATTTTGGCCGGCGATGGATTGCTCAATTTGTCGTATTACTGCCTATCAAAAATAAAATCTCCCAATCAGCAAACCTTATTGGCGCTGATGGGGCACGGACTGGGCCCGAAGGGCTTAGTGCTCGGCCAAGTTATGGACTTGGCCATGAATTTGACCATAAATTCGGCCAAAGAAATGACGAATAATGCTGAAGCGATTCTAAAAATTCATGAACTCAAAACTGCTCGCCTTTTTCAAGTTGCATTGGCGGGAAGTTTTTTGCTCATGAGCAAAATTCCCCAGAATATTTGGTCCACAGGTTGGCGCCCATATTGGAAGCTCGGTCGTGCTCTTGGGATCGTATTCCAGCTTCTCGATGATATTACTGAATTATTTAACACGGGAGATTCACAGTCACACGAAGAGGAGATCAACCCTTGGCCCTATCACTATCATCTTCTTTGCAATACTATCCAGCAAGAAATTGCGGTTATCTTAAAAATCTCTCAAACATTCAATCTGCAAAATTTAAATCTAGTTTGGCGCCCTTATTTTTCTAGTTTTGTAAATGCGATTGAAATTAACCAAGATAAGCTTTTTTGCGCCCTCACAAAAAAACAAAATACTAATTTAAAAAAAATTGATCTGCAGCTACTGGTGGGTGCTTTGCAAGGCCTTAATCTCAAGTAATAAATCTTGCAATTCGCGATGGAGAACTCCATTAATGTCCCTGGTATCTCCCATCGGACTCGTTGCCTGCAACGTGCATTGAGATGCAAGGTTTTCACCAGCCTGAAGTCGCTCATTAATAGCAGACTTCGCATCTTCCAAGGAAAGCTTTTCCTCAAAAAGCATACTCTTGACGAGAAAAATTACGTTGAGGTCACGCTCCTCATAAAGTTTTTTACCAAAAGATGAAATGATCGGCCGAATCTGCGGAAACTCGCTCTCCCAAAATTTTAAGGTATATGGTTTTAATCCGGTGAGCCCGCACACTTCTTCTATTTTAAAAGCACTTTTTTCTGGCAAACGACAAAATTCATGCAGCATCTCGCCTCCCGATTTCTGTCGAGTTCAAAAGAATCCCGTTACAACTATTCCTCATTATCGTTATTATTGGTATTGTCGTTAGCAAAATCTTCGTCATCATCTCCCTGATCTTCGATATTGGACATGAACGAACTCAAGGCCCGAGACGATCCTTCCTTCGCCGGAAGATCTTTATTTTCATTGCCCTTTTCATCCAGTCGATGAGAAAAACGACATGTCACATCTTCCTTCAACACTTGCGAAGGTCGAAAAGTCAGCACTCGACGCGCGGAAATTTCCATGGCCTCGCCAGTCTGAGGATTTCGTCCTACACGTGTTGCCTTGTCTCGAATAGAAAAATTTCCGAAACCAGAAATTTTTACTTTCTCGCCCTTAGACAACGTGTCCTTAATAACCTTAAAAACTAAATCTACTAAATCTGCGGCCTCTTTTTTCGAAAAGCCTGCTTCCTTGTAGACCCTTTCGACGATATCGGCCTTAGTCAAGCTCATCCTCTTTCCTCCATGAAAATGCCGGAAAAAAACCCCATATATTAATAGGTTAGCAGATAGTTAAATTTTGTTAAATGAAAATTTTTACTATTTTATCTGGAGGGCAAGAGTTCTGTCTGAATCTGGTAAAAATACAATGTCTCTGCCCGAAATATTACCATCATTTAGTTCTGAGAAGCGCGCTTAGACCTCTTCTCGACAGATTTTCTTATTTGCACTCGCTCTTGCTCTCTTTTCTTGAGCCATTCAGTCAAGCTTCGATCCACGGTGTGCAATTCTTCCACTAATTTAGCAACTACCAATTTTGGGGAACCAGCAATCTTTCGAAAGTCTTTGAGTGCCTTACTGTCTTCTTCCACCAGCAGCTTACGTTTCTCTACTTCTTCTTTGGTCATTCTATAAATCGGCATGTCGGCCAGATATTCTCTGAACTGATATTTTTTGCTTCCTAAATAATCGACAAACTCTTTGCGATTTCTCTTTTTGGTTGCAACATCATACTCTTTATTTTTGATGAATTTAATAATCTCATTATGCTGCGTAAGTTTTTCTGCATATTCCAGGCACAAAAGATCGTAGCGTTTTTGGACTACTTGCAAACGCCTCTTACTAAAAATTTCAATGATTTCTTCGGGCGTATCAACAATCTTGACTCCGCGTTCAGAAATAAGCGTATAGTTCGGAACTAAGGTGGTTGAAACTGAGATATTCTTCGTGACCTCTTCCAAGGGAGGACGCTGGCCTTTTTTGAACAATAACTCAATTTGAATGTCGTTATCCACCGAACTATCGATGAAGTCCTTCAAGAAACCACCATCGATAAACTTATTCAAGTGCCGGTAGATTTTGGCAGCATCATAACCTCGGGGAAGCTCTGTGATATAAAATTTGTCCCCTTTCTCCTCGATTTTCATATTAAAGACCAAGCGCCCTGATGCATCGGTCTCTACTTTTAGTTTGTAATTATGCACATAAGGTCTAATCCTCTTCGTCTTTCCAGATTGCAAAAATTGCAGCATCGACTCAATGATATGAGTATGATGAAAACAGGGAACGACAGAAGAAAAACCAGTCCCAATACCTTCGGAACCATTCAGCAACATCAGGGGTAATTTAGGCAAAAAGAAAAGTGGCTCAAGAGCTTTTTCATCATAGTTTGGGACCATCTGAACTTGGTTAATATCATCAAAGAGTAAAAGCTCGGCAACTTTACCTAACTTGCACTCGATATAACGACTGGCCGCGGGAGTCGTCTCCATGCGCTCGCCAAAATACCCCTTTTTGTCAATCAAAGGATAGTTATTAGAAAAAGTATAATCCTGGGCCATGTTGACGATGGCCGATTCCACGGATGGAGGCCCATGGGGATGCAAGGTCAGCACCAGACCAGTGGCCGAAGAAACCTTCATCAAACCCTTCGAGTGATTCTTCCATAGGGTATACAAAATTCGACGCTGGCCTGGTTTCAATCCATCCTCAAGATAGGGAATAGCACGATCCATAAGGGTATAGATTTGATACACCTTATATTCTTCCTTTACGATTTGCTCTAAAGGAATGGTTTCTAAGTTATGCAAGTAACGTTCTTCCATATCCGGTCCTCTCTCAATCAGGTGTCAGTATCCAATAATAAATTCTTGCGCAACGTAACATCTTTTCCAAAGCAGACATCGAGCATTTGCTTTGCCTTGGCAACATCAAGGGCCGCTATTTTGGTGTACGATTTTCGCCCCATAATATGCTTCCATGCTTCCGGCGACATTTCGCCAAGACCTTTGTTGCGAAAGATTTCCTTTATTTTAGCTCCACTGTTTTTAAAGCTCTCCAATTCTTTGAGCGATTCAAAAAAATGTGTGCCTTTTTCAGTTAGCACTTCAAAAAGAGGGGCCTTGGCCATCTGAATCGCTCCCATTTCAAAGAGTTCAGGCCAAAAAGTATAAAAGAAGTTGGTCAACAAGGTGTTGATATGCCCTCCATCCACATCCGAGTCGGCCAAAAAAACGATATTGGCATAGCGTAATTCCTCTCGCACCACTGGCTGGCCAATGATGAGACCGATTGAGGCCATGATATCTGCAAATTCTTGGTTTTCTAAAACATCCGCAATAGTGGCTTGGGAAACATTCATCGGTTTGCCTTTTAGGGCAATTCCCCCATGATAAAGCTTATCTCGCCCTGAACGCAAACCACCAATCGCCGAGTCCCCTTCACAAATAAAAAGAGAACATTTTGAACGATCACGTCTTTCATTGGCATCCAAGAGTTTTTCCACTCTCTGCTTCTTCTGTTTTTTTGCCATTTTGCTGGCATCTTTCAATTCCTGAAAACGATGCCGAAAGCTGGCACGCTCCATGACTGTATCCAAGAATTCTTTTTGCTTGCGCATGAAACGATCCATATTTTCAGTCATGAAATTTTCAAGCGCCTTCTCGATGTTGAGATCTCGCACTAATTTCCGCTTAGTCTGAGATTCAAAACGAGGATTGGGCATTGTAATCCCCAAAATAAAAGTCATGCCGGTTAACACATCATTGTCTACCAAGGTCAGCTTTTCTTTTTTTATATTACGCTCAAGCTTTTCCTTAATACTGTTAACGAACATTCGTTTCACACGATCATGATGAAGTCCTCCGTCAAAAGTTGGAGTGGAATTAACAAATGAAATAAAACGCTCACGCTCTTCACAGGTCTTATCAAAACGCATTGCCAGAGTAATATCTATTTTTCCCTGGGCCTTGCGTCCCTTAGGCGTTACCGTCTCAAAAACAGTCGACTCTTCCCCAAAAAGGACTGCCGACACTGGATCAATTTTTTGCGCCAATTCGAAGAGTCCCTTCTTAAAAAGATACTTTTCTCCATTAAAGGTAAAAAGAAGACCGGGATTATTATAGGCAAGATCGATGATCCGTTTGCGCAATAAATCCTCATCTACAATATTATTTTTATAAACTTCCTTGGACAAAACGAATTCAATCCGTACCCCTGAATGGCCTTTAAAGGGCTTCGGTTTGGTTTTGGTGATCTTGAGTGCCCCATCTGCAAAAGTGTATGTTTGTTCTTGACCCTTGTTGTAATGCCTCACTCGTGCAATGAATACATCTGAAGTTAAACACGTAGCTGCCGCTCCCAGACCATTTTGCCCCAAAGTCCGATGCAGAAATCCTTTTTCATCGACTTCATCATCTTTGAATTTGGAACCTGTCCGGAACTCCGAATAAACCTGTTCAATTTTATTAAGAGGAAATCCAATCCCATTATCCTCTACGGTCACTCGCATTTTATCGGGGGCCAAAGTGGTATGAATTTCTGTCACATGACCACGATAATATTCATCGATACAGTTATCTAGAATTTCCTCGATGGCCTTAGATTTTGCCTGATGAAATTTAACCGTGCGAAACTGCAAACCGGAATCTGTATAAATATAGGTTTCTAGATCTTCAACATCATTACTGCCAAAGATCAACGTGATGCGATTCCGGCAATGCCAACGTTGATCCTTGCTTTCAATCACAGCGTCCACGGCTTTACCGCGTCGCCTTACTTGTTCAATTTCCATAAGTTGCATCCTGACGAAAAACTTTAGTTGTAGTAAGCTTAACCGCTCATTAAAATCTAAGGTTAAAAGGCCTGTAAACTACTGGAAAGGCACCGTGCATAATTTTTTACGTTTTTTTTCACTTTTTATCTCATTATTTTTTTTGCTCTCTCTTCAATATAGTCAAGCTGAATCGTCGCTTCAACGCCTCCCCTTCCCTGATAAAATAAAAGAAAAAATAAAAAATCATACTATTCACGTCGAAAGTAAAGTAGAAACCTTTGAAGGGGATGGACTGACCATTAAGGGCGAAGGGCAGCGGCTGAAATTTCAAATTGCCGGACTCCATAAGAAATCCTGTGCGCGCGCCTTGGCCATTTTATCGCAATATGAAAACTATAAAAACCATATCGATTTCGTCAAAGATTCTCGCTACAATGAAACTATTCCGGAAATCTATCTCCTTCTCAGTTCTGCTCTGTTGCCTTTTGATATGAGTCTTTCTTTTAAAATTCCGCGTATTACTGCACCAGGGGACTATGTTTTTTCATTTGAGAAAGGTTTTTTGAAAGATTTAAGTGGCACAATCCATGTCTATGCTGTTGAAGAAGATAAAAAGGATTTTTGTCTGTTTTATACCGAGGCCAGTTGGGTCGGTCCATATAGCAAGATCCCCTCGCCCATTTTTGAGCTTTTTTCCACAACTCTTTCTCGACTGTCCATGGAAAAGCTATTTAAGATATCAGGAAGTTATTAATCTTAAAATATAGGCAATGATGAAAGTACTGCGAATCCATCCGAAAGACACAATTACCATTCGGCACCAAATACTGCGTCTAGGAAAGCCGGTTGAAAGTTGTGTCTACAGTGGTGATGATGATGAGCAAACATTCCATCTGGGGGCCTTCGTTGATACAAAACTAGTCAGCGTGGCTTCGTTTTATTTTGAAAAACATCCGGCACTCTCTGCGCCCTATCAATATCGTTTACGAGGGATGGCCACCCTGCCTGAATATCAACGCAGTGGCTTGAGTTCAGAGCTGTTAAAAATGGCTTTTCCCATCATCAAACAAAATCTGGCCTCTCTCTTGTGGTGTAACGCACGCCTGACGGCGGTTGGCTTCTACGAGAAAGTGGGATTCACAAAAGTGGGTGAGACATTTACCATTGCCGACATTGGCGAACATCTCTTAATGACTAAAAAAATTGAAATTGATTAAGATGTGTATTATTAATTGGAAGCCGCCCCCAATTCTACAAGACACATGGATTTGTTGAGCCTTCTGTGCTGGAGGATATATTGCTCCTGCGCACAGCTAGTGAAATTAGAAAAAACCCTTAAGGGGGCACACTCCAAGACCCGCTCTGCCTTGGAATCCAACCCTTCTTTCCGCGCAATTTTACAACGCTCATAGGAAAGTTCATTGACACAAGCAAAATGGCGAGATTTGCAATCATAGATCAAAAATTCACCCTCATAATATTTTCGTGATATCCGTACCGGGGGTCTATACAGTTCGGCCTTCCCAATCTGCATTGTTCGCATTTTAGCATCTCCATACGTTTTTTCTAAACCTGCTGGTCCAGACATTTTCTTATCGCTCTTCTCCACGACGCCAGAGGCCTGATTACCACTACCACTTCCAACAGCATCTTCTCCGCGTACCTCTGAAAGATAGGGCATTTTAAGAGCAATCCACACCACCACAAGACAAAAAAGGAAAAATTTATTCGTCATATATACTTCTAATACTTTTCTCTCTCGCTTAATTGTCCTATAATACGACGCACCCTGCAACATACTCCACACCTTTGGGAATCAAATCTTATGGATCTTATAAAAAAAGTCTTGCATCAACCGGCCATGAATTGTTTAGCGCAATCTTTGCGGATCAATGTTCAGCAGCTCTTTAATATCTCCCTACCAGAAACCGACTTTTATCATCAGATAGTTCGGGCCCCAGACATCTCTCTTGGACACTTCGCCTTTCCCTGCTTCTCTCTGGCAAAAGAGCTGAAACAAGCACCACCTGTTCTTGCTCAAAAACTTGCCAGTCTGGGGAATTTTCCGTCTGTGATTAGTGCCGCCAAGGCCACTGGTCCCTATCTCAATTTTACCTTTACAGAAATCTTCTATGGCGAACAGATCCTCACCCCAATCATCAAGGGCGATTTTTTTAAGACACACCTCTTAAATAATCCGCCTGCCACGATGATCGAGTACAGCCAGCCCAATACCCACAAAGAACTTCATGTCGGCCATATGAGAAATTTGTGTTTGGGTAATGCCTTGGTTCGTTTATACCGCTATACCGGCCATAAGGTCTATGCTGTTACATACCCAGGGGATGTTGGAACCCATGTAGCAAAATGCCTATGGTACATGAAAAAATTTAATCCCACGAGGTTGCCGACCGAGAGTACATCAAAAGGCGCATGGCTTGGAGAACTCTACTCTAAGGCCAATAATATCTTGGAAGATCAGGTCGGAACGCCCGCAGAAGCGCAAAATCGCCAAGAACTGACCTTGATACTAAAACAACTTGAATCTCGCCGTGGTGAATATTTCGATTTATGGCGAGAAACTCGTGAATGGTCTATCCAACTCATGCATGATGTCTATAAGTGGTCCAATGTAGAATTTGACTATTGGTTTTGGGAATCAGATTTTGATTCATATTCTCTACAATTGGCCCACGAGTATCATAAATTAGGACTTTACATTGAGAGTGAGGGCGCCATCGGAATGGATTTAAGTCAAGATGGATTAGGCTTTTGCATGATCATAAAATCTGATGGAACAGGTCTCTACGCCACCAAAGATATTGCGCTGGCACAAAAAAAATTCCAAAGCTATCCCATCGAAAAGAGTATTTACATTGTCGACAAACGTCAGGCCCACCACTTTAAACAAGTTTTTAAAGTTTTAGAGAAACTGGAATTTTCTCACGCAAAAGACTGCTACCATCTCCAATATGATTTTGTTGAACTTCCCAGCGGGGCCATGAGTTCTAGGAAGGGCAATATTGTTCCCATCATGGCCCTTATGGATCAGATGCAAGAAAAAATTAAAAACGACTTCCTCAATAAATATCAGTCCGAGTGGACCGCAGAAGAAATCAATCAAACGGCTAAGATTATCGCCAATGGTGCCATTAAATATGGCATGATCCGTATGGATAACTCACGAAAGATTGTTTTTGAAATGAGTGAATGGCTTAAGCTTGATGGCGAGACCGGCCCCTACCTTCAATATGTCTGCGCCCGCATTAATTCTTTATTCTTGAAATTTCCAGCCACTAACCTGGAACAATCCGACTGGAGTCGGTTAAATAACCCAAAAGAGATCGCCTTAATGGCACATCTCTCCTTATTTAACACCACCACTGTGGACGCAACACTTTCGCACAAAACACCTATTCTTTGCGGATACCTCTATGATCTCGGCAAGCTCTTTAACAATTTCTATGCCGAATGCGCGATTGGAAGATTAGATGACCTGAAACTAAAACAAGCCAGGATGGCCTTAACCTACGCCGTTGGCGCAGTGATGAAACAAGGATTAGCACTCCTAGGAATCGATGCCCCCGCTCGAATGTAATACCAAACGCATAAATTAACCATGGCGTCGTCAGCCTGCGGTCTCGCCGCCTGCGACGTGCTAACGCACGCCTCAGCGACTCGCCTTGTC
>CAYHRT010000081.1:0-15763 GCA_964359085.1 uncultured Bdellovibrio sp.
TGTTGGGCATGAAAATGGAGGCGTTTTAACTGAAGCGATCAAAAAGAGTCCTTATACGGTGCTTCTCTTAGATGAAATCGAGAAGGCCCATCCAGATATCTTTAATATTCTTCTCCAGGTGATGGATCATGGTCGGTTGACCGATGCTTTGGGGAGAACAACCAATTTTAAGAACGTCATTTTGATTATGACCACCAATGCAGGGGCGAAAGAGATGGAAGCCGGTTCCATCGGCCTTGGCAGTAACGTCGGGATGGCAGATCATACCAAAGATAATTCAAATAAACGTGAGCAGGCCCTCAAAAACTTTTTTTCCCCGGAGTTTAGAAACCGTCTTGATGGTATTGTCTTCTTCTCCAAATTGGGTGAAGCCGATATCCTCAGCGTTGTGGACAAATTTTTGGCCCATGTCGAAGAACGACTTGCTGCCAAAGGAGTGAATCTGATAGTTACGCTCGACGCCCGCCACTATATCGCCAAAAACGGCTTTGATGAAAAACTTGGTGCTCGTCCGATTGAACGCTTCATTAACGACAAGATCAGCCGCCCACTTTCTAAGGAACTCCTCTTTGGACGTCTAGAAAAAGGGGGGGCGGTAGAGATTTCCCTAAAAGTGGGAGAAACGGACGGAAAAGCTGATGATGGCCCCTTGGTTTGGAAGGATGGTGAGCTTTTTTTCCAGTTTAGGCCTCGGGGCGTCCAGATCGTTCATTAATTTCATTCTATTGATCAAAAATCTTCAATGTATCTGTGGTTCTTAAAAAAGAGGGGGGGAAGAGATTTCCCATCTCTTTGCTGGAAGCGCGAAGAAAAATTCCACTGATTCCTGTTTATGAAAGGATGTCGATCTCTGGTTCCCTTTTTTGTCCAGATGGTTCAGTGATAAATACACGATTGACTAAAAAATCGTCATTCTAGGAGATATTTATTTTTTGCTATCGCATTGAGAGAACGTCTGGATCGCTTTTCTGGCGATTATGGCAATGGTTTAAGCAAAAGATGTGTGAGTGATGGATGACCAGAAAAAATAGTCTAAATATTTGTCAGCAATTCTTTTTTTATGTTGTGTGAGCACGAAATTTAATTTTTTATTTCAAATGACGAAGAGATTTTGAACAAGAAATTTTTTTTTACTAAAATCTTTACTAAAAAATTATTTTTTGTTTGCGTTAGAAGGAAATTATGATTATTATTTAATAAAGAAGTTCAATTACGAGGAGGCACTCCATGGCAGCAAAAAAGAAAGCTACAAAAAAAGTGGCAAAGAAAAAAGCTACAAAGAAAGTAGCAAAGAAGAAGAAGTAGTCATTACTGATAACTTCTTTGGCCATTGGCCAAGTTAAAAGCGGTCGTAAGGCCGCTTTTTTTTTGCCCAAATTCTCCTCTCTACAGTCAATATTTACAAACCCTCTGGGCCACGGTAAGACCCTTAAGCATGGCAACAGGACTTGGAATTCGACAATTAGGAGTGTGCGAGCAGCTGCTTGAATCTGGTGAAGGTAGGCCAATTGTAAAAATGGGGGACTTAGAGTTCCCACCCCGTAAGGTTTGGATAAAAACTTTCGGTTGCCAAATGAATTATCACGATACTGAACGCCTTCTTTCCCACTTAAAAGATCTCAATTTCTCACTCACTGACAAGTTGCCCGAAGCCGATTTGGTTCTTTTTAACACCTGTGCCGTTCGCGATTTGGCCAATTCCAAATTTTATGGCCAATTGGCCGAATTGAAACACTTAAAAAAGAATAAGGGTGGTGTGATTATCGGTGTTGGCGGTTGTGTGGCCCAAACCGAGGGTAAAGAATTGGTAAAACGCTACCAGCACTTGGATTTTGCCTTTGGGCCTGATGTGATTGATTGTATCAACGATATGGTCTACCGAAGCTTTGCCGGAGATTCCAAGTTTGCCATTAACTCTTGGGATCGCAGTGAGAATTTTTCTATTGAAACAAAAATTACCCACGGATTGCCTCAAGCCTTTATCAACATCATCAAGGGCTGTGACAAATATTGCTCCTACTGTATCGTACCCTATACTCGCGGTCGGGAAAAATCTCGAAAACTACAAGAGATCGTCGTCGATGCCAGAAAATTGGTAGAATACCAAGGAATTCAGGAGATCACGCTCCTTGGGCAAAATGTGAATTCCTATGGAAAAGAAAATAATGAGACTCTGGCGGCGCTCTTGGGCGAGCTTGACCAGATTCAGGGTTTGGAGTTAATTCGCTATACCACCTCGCACCCTTATGATGTAAGCGATGAATTAATTGCCGCCCATGGTTCTCTTCAGAAATTATCCAAACACCTTCACCTCCCTGTTCAAAGCGGTTCAAACTCAGTACTCGAAAGAATGTTGCGGGAATACTCAGTCGAGCATTATTTCAACCTCTTGGCCAAATTGAGGCGTGCACAACCGGAGATTGTCCTCACAACCGATATTATCGTGGGATTTGTGAACGAAACTGAGCAGGAGTTTCAAGACACTTTGAACCTCCTAGATCTGGCCCAGTTTGATTTTAGCTACTCTTACGTTTATTCTCAGCGCAACCATACTCGTTCGGCCAAAATGGTCGATACATTGCCTGCGGCGATCAAGAGCGAGCGATTACGTTATCTTCAGAAATATCAGCTTGATATTCAACAAAGACTTAGACAGTCTTTGGTCGGAAAGCGTTTTGTGATGTTAGTGGAAGGACATGGTAATATGGGTGGCACAAAAAAGTGGCGTGGGCGAACTTCCTGTAACCGTATTGTCCATTTTTTACCAGAGATTCTCTGTGCGGACTACCAATGGCATTGGGTTGAAGTTCAAGTCACCAGTGCCACGGCCTTGAGTTGCCAGGGGAAAATTTTGCATGATTATGGCCGGCGTCCTCCCCATTTAGTCGGTCATGGAACCTGACCAGTCTTGCCCAGCTACCTCCCAAGTTATAGCTTAGGGTACAATGGGGCCCATGAAGCCTTTTCTCGGTCGCTGGGTTCTTCTTTCTATTGTGTTGTATTCATCTCTGGCATTTGGATATTCTGAGCTTGATGGCAGCTTTCACTATGACAAGCAAGTGTATGGGGAAACTCGCCAAAATTCTACCATGGAACGGACTTGGGCCGGTTCTTTGGCCACTTACTTTACTTCTAATTTTGCCTTTGAAATCAACTATACCCATTCCCAGAATGTTACGACGGAGCATGAGAACATTCCTGTATCGGGGACCACTGCGGTGGTTGATTCCACTCAAAATCGGGTTGTTAATATTGTCTATGGGGCCGGAATTCGCTGGCTCATGACGTCGCGGCAGTCGCGTATTCGTCCACATATTAGTATGGGATATGCTACCCAGGAAGTGGAGAGCGCTACGGATTATACCTTTCGTGATACTGATTCTGGAACGACTTACCCCACTCTTACCACCCCGGTGGAAAAACAGAGGATCAAATCAGTTTTTGGTGCTTTTGCCCTACAAGTTGGTATTACCCAATATTTTGCCATCAAAGGTTCCATTCAGACAGTATTCGAGGCCTTTAAAACTGAAAAGGCCCGTGATAACCTCAAATATATGGTCGGATTGACCTGGATTTTTTAAAATCATTAGATGAATATGCGAGATGAATATGCGAAAGATTTTTGTCTTCTTAGGTTTGATGTTGAGTTTAATATTCCTCTGTGGCTCTTGTGCCAAGACTTCGTATTTGTACCACCAGAGCGTAGGGCAATTAAAACTTCTCCGAAGTGCCAAGCCGAATAGTGAGGTTCTGAAGGACGCTACTATTTCGGAGGTGGCCAAAGAGCGCATTAAAAAGATTCAAGAACTAAAGGATTTTTTTTACGCTTTCTTTTCGCATCCCACCTCCAATATTTACTCGACGGTGGTGTTCTTAGAGCGGGAGGCCGTAACCTATTTGGTGATTGCTTCACCTTATGACGAGGTTAAGGCCCATGAAGAATGGTTTCCTCTCATGGGAGATTTTCCTTACTTGGGTTTTTTTTCTGAAGAGCATGCCAAAGAGTGGGCGGGGAAATTAGAAAAAGAGGGGTTGATTACCTACATTCGCCCGGTTTATGCCTATTCGACTTTGGGGTATTTTGAAGATCCCATTTTATCGTCCTTTTTTCATTGGAATGATTGGGAATTGGTCAACGTTATTTTTCATGAACTTTTTCACACTATCTTTTTCATCAAAAATGAAGTGGATCTCAACGAATCCCTGGCCGATTATTTTGCTGAGGAATTGGCCAAATTATATTTCAAATTTGAAGGGGATAAATTGGCCGAGGTTGAGAAAAAACTTGCGATGTCACAAAAGATTGCCGCCATGATTCGACAAAAAAGTGATGTCTTAAACGCTCGCTATGTTACTGCGAAAGGGACTACGGCAGTGCTGGATCGGACCCTTGCCCAGCAAGTCTACCAGGAATTTGAAAAGGAATTTAAGCTTGAGGGACGCCAGATGTGTGCCGAGGGGAAAATTGCCGATGAAGATTGCTTGCCGCTAGAGCGAAAATGGAATAATGCTGCGTTCGCCGCCTTTTTAACTTACGACCAGGAGAGTGATCGCATTCGGGCCTTGCATAAGAAGTTGAATCTCAATCTCCCGCAGTTTTTACAACACTTGGAATTGGCCTATAAAAAATATAAACATGATGGAAGGGATGAAGATTTTGTCGGTTATTTAATGGCCCAAAAAGAGTAACTTAACCTGAGCTGGGGATTAGGGTGCTTGATCTTTGACTCGGCCACGTGCACCTGTTTTTGTGCAGGCCTCAAGAGGAAAGTGAAGCTTGTAGCATGAGGGGCTGATTTAAAGAATGAAAAGATTGGGATAAAAGTAAAATGGTACAAGTCCGTTGCGGAATTTGGGAAGGGACTTGGCATTGCGCCGGATCGGTCTTGATTTCGAAAATGAAGACCACATTCAAAGAACGGATTATGATTAAGGATGAAGTCTGATGGGTGTAAGGAATTGACTACTTTCCCTGCGAGAAAAATGTTGCTTCAACTATTGAATGGATTTTTTTTTACAAGGTTAAATTTAACAAGGATACACGTCAAAGATGATCCTTGTATTTCAATGACGGAGATGTCAAAAGACGAAGCCATTGCATTTTCCCTAAAATACAATATAGCCAAACGTGGAGGATTAGAGTACGGAGATTATTACGATCAAAGGAAAAGGGTCGAAGATTGGTTACGAACAAATGCTCAAAAAGCAGGCGTCATAACTAAAAAAGCTTGGCCTATCTATTTCTGGCTTACAAAGCAATCAGAAGAATCTCTGTCAACACCAGAAAGAAAAATCATTTCAATTGCGGCCAATAAAATAAATCTTGCGGTTTGTTCATTCACGTTTGATGACAGTTTTTATAGTCATGGCGCATCTGATACTTTACGACATCCATGCCACAAGAAAGTATTAAATGCGCAAGGGGTTCATGCCGCCATTGATGAGCATGGATTCTTACTTGATCTTAGAGCGACACCAGCTAGATATATTGAGGCCCAAGTCTGGACTTCAGGAGAAGAAATATCAGGATGGTTACAAAACAATCTTAACCGTAACCCTTCTTTAACCTAAGAAAATGAAAAAAACCTCTTTGATTAATTATAAAAACGTCGAGTATGGTGAGTATGGCTTCCCTAAAATTTGCTCGCAGAACGTTCAATTGAACTCAAATAGTCGGGAGTAGCAAGAGTGGTCATAAGTTTTCCGATGGTCTGGCGATATTTGGGCACTTTAAATGCTACGACTAAGAGAAAACGCGGAATCCCAGTATCCTTGGATGCTTGATCGAGGAAATTTGATTCATGCTGCAAAGAAAAAGGTTGAGCAATTATGCGCTTGAGTAAGGTGAGTCTACAGCTAGAAGCTTTGGCCAACTCCGAATCAATGATTGATTTATATTCTTCTTCAAAGAGCCAGTTGGCATAGGCCACAGATGTGACTTCAAAGATCGCGCCGCAAATACCCAACATCGCGCCGTCGGAGAGAACTTGATTTCGAACTTCCATTGGTGCAAGAGGCCCTAAATAATCTGGCAGACTCCCTATGGCCCTTCGAGTTCGCTCAAGGTCTGAAAAAGAAAATTTCACCCATTCACTGGAAAAAGTTGGATCATTTTTCGTCAGTGTCGGTAAGGCCAGCTCCACGATGCGAAGCACGCTTATGGCTTGCAGAGAGGCCGGATGTCGTTCGGAACTGAACAAAAGGGAGACCAATTGTCGTATATCAAGAAGCGCCTGAGTCGTTGAATTATCGGCAACGGACTTCATTAGGCGTAACTTCGCCCAATTGTATGGACTCCAACGAGGCAATGGAGCGGCCAATAGGGCATCGGCTGCTTTTGGTTCATATTCGGCGAGAGGCCCACTTTGATCTAAATCCCAGAAGTCAAAGTCGTGAAGCTTGGTCATCCATGTAAAATCCAAATTGGCGAATTCGACTTCGCTGGCATGGGACATGAAATCTATGCCCCACATCTTAAGCTGTTCAACAATCGGCCCCGGAATGGCAATTGCATTCTCGGGTTTTTCGCTCTCTCCACCTTCCCAAACTAGCCTTGGGTTTAGAAACGGGCCCGCATCTTTTTGCTGGGATGAGTTTGTGATGGTGGCGATGACTTTGGCAACTTGCTGATCTTCAAGTTGCTTGGAAATCCTCTGTTCAATTCTGGTGCGAATTTTCTTTTCCTCGGGATCAACCATTCGCTGCAAGAGGGATATTGAGCCGAAGTGGGCCAAAGCTGATATTCCTATAATGCCAATTAATAAGTTGAGCATAGGAAATTATACAACATAAAGGCCGGATTACTCCTGCCTTTTTAAAGATACTTTTTCTCAAATTAGATGGCGGAAGGTTTATACCAGCAGAGGGGACGAACGCCGGCCTCACATTCATGAGAAATGAGTCTCTCACGGGTGAGAGATGGCGTGCGTCACTTCTGAGTGTTGTCAGGTTGACCTTTTCTTACTGTTCATGTATCTATCATTCCAAGGATACTTAGAATGATAGAGAAAAAAGCCAGACAATCACTATACGATTTTGTTGCCCAAGTTGGAAAAGCCGTTTCCAGTTCTAAGCGGCTGGAGATATTGGACACACTTTCTCAGAGTGAAAAAACAGTTGATGCTATCGCCAAGCAGATAGGGATCAGTCTCAAATTGGCCAGTGCCCACCTACAAGACTTGAAAGCGGTGTCGTTAGTTGAGGCTCGTCGCGACGGAAAATGTGTTTACTATCGCGTTGCAGATTCTGATGTCACGACGTTTTGGGTGGGGTTAAGAACTCTTGCCGAAAAGCGTCTGTCCGCCATGCAGGACATATTGAAGGGTTTTGTGGGCGAACCGAACACCATGACACCTGTGGATCGAAAAACCCTGGTGGCGAAGGCCAAGTCTGGCGATGTCATCGTCATTGATGTGCGGCCAAGAGAAGAGTTTGAGGCAGGTCATTTTCCCGGGGCCCGCTCTCTTCCCTTCGATCTTCTCAAAGATCAACTCAAGAAAACTTTAAAGTCGCTCCCGAAAAGTAAGACGATCGTCGCCTATTGTCGTGGACCTTACTGCCTGCTTGCGAAGGATGCCGCGGCAATTTTGCAGCGAAAAGGATTTCGCGCAACACGCCTTCGAGAGGGCGTCTCGGAATGGATCGCGGCCGGCCTTCCGATTGAAAAGAACATGAACTTGTAATGGAGGAATCCAAAATGAAAACGCTCTTTATCTTAAATGATGCTCCATATGGAACCGAACGAAGCTATAACGGTCTCCGGCTCGCTGGTTCGCTGGCCAAGCGCGAAGGTGAGCAGGTCAAAGTATTCTTGATGGGAGATGCGGTATCTTGTCCGAAAAAAGGACAGAAGCTTCCTCAAGGTTATTACAATATCGAGATCATGATTAAGAACGTGGCCCGCCAAAATTCAGAAGTTGGTGTCTGCGGCACTTGCATGGATGCTCGCGGCATAACCGAACCAGAACTGATGGAAGGTGCCAAGCAAAGCACTCTTGATGAGCTGACCAATTGGACTCTCTGGGCCGATAAAGTCATCATCTTTTAGTGGGAGAGTTATGAGCGATTCTAAAACAGCAAAGACGGTCTTGATCCTGGGCGGGGGAGCAGGTGGGATTGTCGCGGCCAACATCCTTCGAAAGCTACTGCCAAGGGAACATCGAATCATTGTGATAGACCAAGAGGGCAAGCACCTCTTTGCCTCTTCACTTTTGTGGGTGATGGTCGGAATGAGGCGGGCAGATCAAATCGTGCGTCCTCTCGATCGCCTGAATCGCAAGGGAATCGAGTTTGTCCAAGGGAGAATCGAAAAGATCAACCCCGAGTCTAAGTCAGTTCAAGTCTCGGGACGAGAATTTTCTGGTGATGCCATGATTATTTCTCTGGGGGCCGATCTAGTTCCTGAAACTATCCCCGGTCTGAACGAATCAGGCCGAAACATCTACACCCTCGACGGTGCAACTGCCATTTATAAAGATCTCATGGCCTTTCAGGGCGGGAAGATTGTGATTCTCACGGCGAACCCCGTCTACAAATGCCCTGCGGCCCCCTACGAGGCGGCCATGTTGATCGAATATTTCTGTCGAAAATACGGCATACGCAGCAAGACTGAGATTGCTCTCTATGCCGCTGAGCCAGGCCCGATGGGTACCGCCGGGCCGGAGGTGTCGCGCGCTGTTCGACAGATGGTGGAATCCAAAGGGATCAAATACTACCCGAGTTATCAGGTGACGGAAGCTGATCCCAAGACAAAACGAATAGTTTTCTCCGCGGGTGTCACTGCAAATTTTGATTTACTCTTTTTTGTTCCACCCCACCGCGCACCCGAAGTCGTAAAACAAGCTGGACTCCTGGGAGAAAATGGTTGGGGCATTGTTGATCGCAACACCCTTCAAACCAAGTATAAGGACATCTATGCCATCGGTGATGTCATTGCCATTCCACTCAAGATGGGAAAACCCCTTCCTAAAGCTGGTGTATTCGCCCATGCAGAGGCCGAAGTTGTCGCACGAAACATCGCCCGCCAGTGGACTGGGCAGCAGGGAGGGGCCAGATCATTTAACGGTCACGGGCAGTGCTTCATCGAAATTGGCGATCACCGTGCTGGACTTGGGAGTGGAAATTTCTACGCGGAACCGACTCCCACCGTAAAGATCAAGGCCCCTGGCATCGCCTGGCATTTACTCAAGATACTATTTGAAAAATACTGGCTCACAAGGTGGTTTTAAGGTGGAGCGACAGATTTACTTGGATTTTAATGCCAGCACTCCGATTGCGCCCGAGGTGCTTCTGGCCATGCAACCCTATCTAGCGGGGGATTGCTTTGGTAATCCTTCGAGCGCACATCACTTTGGACAATTGGCCAGCTTGGGAATTGCTAGGGCGAGAAAACAGGTCGCGGAGTTTCTCAGATGCGAAAGTGATGAAGTTGTATTTACCAGTGGTGGAAGCGAAGCTAACAATCATGCCATCAAAGGCGTTTTCCTTGCTCGTCAAGAGCATGGAAATCATATCATCACAACGCACATTGAACATCCGGCCGTTCGCATGCCGTGCGAATACTTAAAACGCTTTGGTGCGGAAGTAACCTATATCCCGGTTGATGGTCTGGGACGAGTCGATCCCGATTCCGTACGAAGCGCGATTACCAAAAAAACTATTCTCATTTCGGTGATGCACGCGAACAACGAAGTTGGAACACTTCAGCCTATCGAAGAAATCTCGAAGATCGCCAAGGAAAATCAAATTCTTTTTCATAGCGATGCTGCTCAGTCGGTTGGAAAGATACCGACTCTTGTACAGACACTCGGCGTGGACCTACTCTCTGTCGCCGGCCACAAATTCTACGCCCCAAAAGGAATTGGCGTTCTTTATATCAAAAGGGGAGTTGCTCTTGATTCACTGATTCACGGTGCTGGCCATGAGCAAGGACGACGTGCAGGCACAGAAAATACCGCGTCCATAGTGGCCCTGGGGGCCGCTTGTGGTCTTTTCACCTCGGGCCGTGAGATAAGTTCGGTACAAGCACTTAGGGATTTATTCTGGAAATTGTTACAGGATGCTTTTGGAAAAAAGGTGCAGAGGAATGGACACCCGATATTAGTTTTGCCAAATACGTTGAATGTCTCATTCATTGGGCGCATTGGAGAAGAGATTTTGCGTAAATTAAAAGGTGTCGCGGCATCAACGGGCTCAGCTTGTCACTCGGGAGAAACAAAAATGTCGCCCGTCCTTGAGGCCATGGGAATCCCATTCGAGATTGGGTATGGGGCCATAAGATTTAGTTTGGGTAGAACAACAACAGAAGAAGAAATCCACATCGTCGCAAAGCAGATGAGAGCAATAGTGTGAGAGTTGGTGCCAATGCCGCGGCCACCAATTGGTCCTACCCTTCAGCACTTTGTTGCAACAGAAGCTAAGTCGAGGATTTTGAACGCGGAGGACGCTGAAATCCTTTGTCAGAAGGCTTCGCAGTAGACCATAATCCCGAATTCAGGTTAACTTATGGCCAAGCATGTTTTTTTCATTGATTCCCTTTCTAAGTTAAATGTAAAGAAAGATTCATCTCTTTATATGGCCCAAACGATCCAGCAGATGGGCGACCACGCCTTGGCCCTCTTTGAAGAGGATTTCTTTTTTACTAACACTGGTGGGATCGTTTGGAAGGCCTATCCGCTCCAGATTGTGCCAGAGGATGGGGGCGAATTTGTAAAATCGGTGGAACTGTTGTCACCGATCGATTTGCCGATTGAGGAGATTACTTGGTTTCATATGCGCCTCGATCCTCCTTTTGACGGTCGCTATTTGCGTTACCTTTGGATTCTTCGTGCCTTAAAAGAGTGTGGTCTTCGTATCCTCAATGATCCAGACGGGATTCTTCTCTTTAATGACAAGCTGACGGCCTTTGCGCTGGCCCCATCCCACCCGACCTTCGTGGGAGCATCGTTTGAGGCCTTCGAGCGTTTTGCAAACGGAGAGATCATTGTGAAACCTCTCGATCTCTATCAGGGAATGGGCGTGGAAAAGGTCTCACTTACTCATTTAAGCCATGAAGAAAAGCGCAATTTTTTCGAGCAAAAAGTGAAAGAAATGGGAGGAGTCTTGATAGCGCAACCCTTTATCAAAGAGGTGGCGCTGGGTGAAATTCGGTCCCTCTTTTTTGATGGAATCCATCTCGGGAGCATTCTCAAAATACCCAAATCGGGAGAATTCCTTGCCAATATTGCCCAAGGGGCTTCTTATGAGGCCACCACTTTGACCTCGGAACTCCATACTCAATGTCAAAAATTATGCTCACGTATGGATAAATACGGAATTCGCTTCGTGGCCTTTGATCTCTTGGCGGGGAAAATATCAGAAGCCAATGTCACCTGTCCTGGTCTCTTGGTTGAAGTCTCCAAGGCCAATCATAAAAATTTAGCGCAAGAAATATTTAAGAGCTTTTAAGGTATTCCTTTTGTGTAGTCGGTGGCGACCTGCAGACTGATTTCGTAGCAATCATGCACCCATACCAGACCCCACGGACAATATGAGCTGGAAGATTCGGGAACACCCATCTGTTTGTCCCATGTACACGAATAATCCCATTTTACATTCATGATCTCAATCACCAGCGGGCCATCATGGGGAGGAAGAGTGAATGAGTATGAGGGTGAACACCCATTGACATCAATTTCTGCATTGTTACCGTATTCAAAAGTGTGAGTGGAAAAATAGGTGGCCGCTCCAGGAAGTTTGACCCCAACCTTGACTTGCAGTCTGGTGTAAGGGAGGGCCTCCATGGTGCAGACGTTATTGTAGGTATCAATGGCCTTGCCGGGAGAGGGGTGGGCCAAGACGCGCACTTGAAAACGTGCATCGGTAACAAACATGGTTTGTGCCGTCGGTGTTTGCAGGCGCGGGTCCGTGGCACTTGACCAGGCCACTACATTAGATGATTTACCGTGAGCGACGATACTGGGGAGATTGTAATAATCAAGAGACTGGTCGCCTGTACCAGGCGCACTACAACCCGTATCAGTTCCACCACCCGTGCCAGTGCCATTCCCCCCAGCTCCTGTTCCCGTTCCCGTAGCTCCTGGTGTGAATCCCGGAGTAGGAGTAGACTGACTTTGGGTTGACGAAGTGCGATTGGATGAATTTTTATTCATGCAACTTTGCAATGCCACAAGCATGATGAGCAAGGTAGAAGTTATTAAAAATATTTTCATAGTCCGGCCCTGGTTCTCCCTTTCACTTCTCTTATCGGAGAAAGCGGCCGTAGTCTTGAGGAGTTAATCATTGCGGGATGAGGTAGAGTGACTCTATGGAAGAAGTTCTCAATAAAATTACCCCACTACTTCGTGAACTATTAACCCTCTCTCCAAAAGCAGAAACGGCGCTATCGCTTTACCTTAATGAATCGATCAAGAATGGAGCACGCCCCCAGGACATTCTCACGCTTGAATTTCAATATCTACGAGAACAAATCTTGATCAGATTGCTGCGGCTTTTGAAAGTTAATCAAGAACAGTATGAGAGGGCCATTCTTTATCTTCATTTCGGTCTGCGTCTAGATGCTGGTACCTTGGAAGAAATTTTGGAATTGTCTCACTCAGAATTTGTGCCGCAATTATTTCATGCCATCGAAAAATTGGGATTGGACCCTCAACTTTTTTCCCATAGGGGGCCATTGATCAGCTCTTCTGCGATAGACTGCAAAATAGACTGTAAGACGGTCGAATTGGAGACGCAAATCCTGGCGAAGTTGAAGATCAAACCGGCCACTTCAGTGGAAGTGGCCAACTTGAAAAATTTCTTGCAGGAAAAATACTTCTGAACCTGTCTCCTATCTAACCTAATGTTATCTAAAAAGGCGGTTCTTCATTTCGCGATCGAGTTCGTCCAAGAACTGTTCGGTATGGAGATATTTGGATGAGTCCACCTTGTCCCCGTAGATACAGAGCGCAAGGTCTTTGGTCATTTTTCCAGACTCAACCGTGTCCACACAGACTTTTTCCAAGGTTTCGCTGAATTTTACCAGTTCTTGATTGCCATCGAGTTTTCAACGGAAGGCCAAGCCTCTTGTCCAGGCAAAAATGGAGGCAATGGGGTTGGTGGAAGTGGGCTTGCCTTGTTGATGCATGCGATAGTGACGGGTCACGGTTCCATGGGCGGCTTCAGCTTCCATGGTCTTTCCATCTGGCGTGATAAGTACTGAGGACATGAGCCCGAGCGAGCCAAATCCTTGGGCAACCGTATCAGATTGCACATCACCGTCATAATTTTTACAGGCCCAGACAAAATCGCCATTCCATTTGAGGGCCGAAGCGACCATGTCATCAATCAGGCGATGCTCATAGACGATGCCCAGACTTTCAAATCTTTTTTGGAAATCTTTTTCATAGATTTCTTGAAAAATATCTTTGAAACGCCCGTCATATTTTTTCAAAATGGTATTCTTGGTGGAGAGATAGAGGGGCCATTTTTTGCTTAAGGCGGTGTTGAAACAGGCATTGGCAAAACCACGAATGGATTCATCCGTGTTGTACATCGCCATGGCCACGCCATCACCTTGAAAATCAAAAACTTCATGAGTTTGTTTTTCACCTTTTTCCGGTTGGAAGGTGATGGTGAGTTTTCCTTTTCCCTTGGTGACAAAATCGGTGGCCTTGTACTGGTCACCATGGGCATGACGACCGATACAAATTGGTTTGGTCCAGTTTGGCACAAGCCGTGGGATATTTTTGCAGATGATGGGCTCGCGAAAAACTGTTCCGTCTAGGACATTTCGGATTGTGCCGTTGGGGGATTTCCACATTTTCTTAAGTTTGAATTCGGTCACTCGTGCTTCATCGGGAGTGATAGTGGCGCATTTAATACCAACATTGTACTGCTTAATGGCGTTGGCAGAATCAAGCGTGACGCGATCTTCTGTCTTGTCACGATTTTCGATACCGAGATCGTAATATTTAATATCAATGTCGAGGTAGGGAAGAATCAATTTATCTTTGATAAAATGCCAAATGATCCGAGTCATTTCATCGCCGTCAAGTTCAACTACAGGGTTTTTAACTTTGATTTTTTTCATAAAATTCCTCTCAAAAAAATGAATAGTCGCATATTATAACAAACGTTCAATAGTGCTTAAAAGGATATTTTTATCACTATAATCCGGCAGATAGACGTCACAGCCGTTGGCCTTAACAAACTTCTCCTCTTCATCATCCGGTTGAGAGGAGATCATGACCGTTTTCACTAAAGGAAAGCGTGCGCGGGTCATGGCAATTAATTCTTGGCCTGGCATATCGCTAAAATGATCCACCACGATCAGACAATTTATATTTGTGGTATTTTCTTCCAGAAGAGCGAGCGCCTGCATGCCCTGAGTGGCGGAGGAAATGTGATATTTATATCTCCGTAAGATAGCGGCCAATGCTTCACGGCCAGATTGGTTGTATTGTACGAGTAATATTGATTTAGGTACCATATAGCTTTATCAGTGCCATTAACCTTAATAGAAAAGAGGCGCATTTGGGAAGTCATTTCTCTTTTTTCGCTTAGCGCGTTTAATACCAAACCCATAAATATGCGAGGATGAATGGAAAACATAAGAATTCTAAAAAGTAAGGACTATCTTCATTTGCCTTGGAAAAATGGTCAAGGACATACTAACCAGATTGCCATCTCGCCTGCCGGAAGTAATTTCGTTTCGGGTGATTTTCTCTGGCGACTGAGTACCGCTTCCATAACTTCACCTGGGGCCTTTTCTTTGTTTCCCCAACATCAACGTGTTTTGGTCATCATTCAAGGGCATAGTATAGAGATTATGCATGAGGAGAAAAAGATGACTCTTCCCGCTTTCACCGCCCATCAATTTTCGGGTGCCGTGAGTACCAGAAGTGAATTGCCTTATGGCCCAGTAGTGGACTTTAATCTTTTTTGGAGGGACGAACAAGTTTCCATCCAGCTTGAGATAATTACTTTGCAGCGTGGGGATGATTTTCTTTGGAAAACGAATGGCAAAAATAATTTTTTATTTTTAGCAGAAGGTCGAGTCCAAGCAGGAGAATATTCTATGGAGCATTTTGATACTTTGCATGGCACGGGAGAGACGAGGGTGGAGATTCAACCACTCACAACGACGGCGCGAGCAATTTCTATCGCGTTGGCCGGAGTTTCCCAATGACCTTCAAAATTCATCATTTGAATTGTGCTTCAATGTGTCCATGGACGGGAAAATTAGCGCCGACCTTTTTCCCAGCACAGGTGGTCTGCCATTGCTTGTTAGTGGAAAGTGAGAAAGGTTTGGTCTTAATTGATACCGGGCTTGGGGTATTGGATCACAAAAACCCACGACGTTTGGGCGTGATGGGACATTTTCTTGGGCTGAAACAAAATCCCACCCAGGCGGCCATCTCCCAAATTCGGGCCTTAGGTTTTTCGCCAGAAGATGTGCGGCATATTATTCCAAGTCATCTAGATTTGGATCATGCTGGTGGAATTGTCGATTTTCCCTGGGCCACAGTGCACTTGATGAGGGCCGAACATCACGCCGCTTTGGTTAGTCGCAACTTTATGCATAGGCAGCGCTATCGCTCCTGTCAGTGGTCGCCCGATACCAAGTGGCATATTTACAAACAACATGAAGGCGAAACATGGTTTGGATTTGAGACGGTGCAAGCTTTGGAAGGCCTGCCACCCGAAATCTTGATCCTCCCACTTCCAGGGCATACCAGTGGGCATGTAGGAGTAGCGGTGCAGAACGGCGACAAATGGATTTTGC
>CAYHRT010000082.1:0-15718 GCA_964359085.1 uncultured Bdellovibrio sp.
TTTGCCAAAGATATCCTCACCCTTTTAAAAGAGGTTTCGATCACCCTGAAGGCCATGCAAAAAACCTGGATGCTCAAAAGTCATGTGGAGGATGTTAAGAACAACAAAGAAACCCTGCCATGACTTGCCCTCAAATTGATTCCATCAAACTGGCCGGCGCGCGCAGTCCATTTTGATAGAGAGCTTCATCCGATGGCCGCAAAATATAGGGAGCATCTGAGCGCATTTCCAGAATGTAAGGAAAATTATTTTGCTGATAGATAAAACGCGTCTGGAAGTAAACATTTTCTCGTCCGAAGAACAAACCAAGTCCTTCATTACCTTTAAAGATGCCACCCAAGGTTTCCCAGAACTGATAAAAGGCCCTGACGTTCAAAAACTTCAGGCGTTCGTCACTCTCTAGAAATGATTTTTTCAAAATGCAAAGGGAGCGCAAGTTTTGACGGTGGCGCAACCTAAACCAAAAACTCTTTTGCTTCAAATAATCTTCCACTTCTTTTTTACATTCTTCGCGCTCAAGACCAGTCACCTTGCGATGAGAAAACACCGCCCAGGCATCTTGAAGTGTCTCCAGTAAGAATGAATAATTGCCTTTACCGCAGGATGTGACTTGGCAGGCGTTGTCCAATTTCTGCTTATTCGTTTCATAGTCCCGGGCCAAAAAGGACGTCATCCCAGACAGGCCCAAGGTAAATTGATTCTCAAAGCGCCAGGGAGTTTGTGCCGTCTTTAAATACTCGCGCCAATCTCCTTGATTGGTCGCTGTCAAACGATAATCTGAAAACAAACGCTTGAGTTTCAATTTGGATAACCATTTCCACAGGCCTTTTCGCTGGACTAGATGAGTGTAAGTTCGATGCGATCGGAAGGCCTTTTGCTCGGTTAGAGAGTAAGGGAAATCCTTTTTTAACAAATTTTCCTGATATTTATATTCGATGCCTGAGTTCTTTTCATTGTAATAGGGAATGCCGCGAAAGGCGGTATAGAGAAAATCAATAAGGCCAAAGATCGAACCCTGAAAGAGCGAAAATAGGGAATTCACCTTAAACTCTTGCCGTCGATCATGCCGATAAAAGCGCTGATGTTCTTGCTCTCCTTCTTTATTTATAAAAATGTCTTTTTCCTCGGTACTTTCACTAGCGGCAACACGAAAAATCAAAAAGGTCAAATGCGTTTGAAAGGACATACTGTCGGTGAATTCTTTGGCCACCAAAAAATCGTTATACTCCTCATTTTTTTGCAAGGTGAGGACTTGCGAAGCATGCCAGGTCAGATTCTCCCAGCTAGAAAATCTTTCGTCATAGGGAAAGATGTAGTCGGCCTTGTAGGCCGTCTGCTTACTATAAGACAGGCCAAAATCAATCAAAGAAAGCTGAATGAATTTATACAACTCCATACCCAAGCTGGCCTCAAGCGAAAGCCCGACTCTCTTCTCCACCTCAACGCCCACTCGCAACTCAGGTAATAATTTCTGTTGATAGGCCAACTCACGTTTTGAGGCCCGATAGAGAGAGGCCGTGGCCCCTACATTGCCTGAGATGCCATAGGGGCCCGACCAGTGGACCTTGGCCTGGCCATCCACGTAAAGCCAATCCTCGGTAATAATATTGTCCCCGAGCTTTAACTCTTGAATGCCATAGCGACTAAAAAACCAGAAGGGAGTCAGAAGATAACGCAAATCCGACGCATAGGCCGCAGCCTTGGTAGGATGGATATGATAGCTGCGAAAACGTTTTTCAATCGAAATCTTGGCCGCCGCTGATCCCGTGATATTTCCCAAATCAACTTCTGAAATTGATAACTCCTGTTTAAACAATTCGATCAGGGCCTCTGCTTTAAAATAGAATGAAACTTGATCATCAACCACCCAACCCTGCTTTGAAATCAAATCGGGGTAAACGTTTCGCCATATTTTTAAATCAAAGGCCTCAAAATCTATAGAAGTTTGATAACTTCTCTGACCGGTGCTGGCCGTGGCTTCAGGACTTTCACCAAAAAGTTGAGTGAATTCTTTTTCTTTGGCCCATCCCTCATACTGCTCCATGATTTTCCCGAGCGCTGCTGAACCTGACTCAGCGTAGGAAGATTGGGAATAAATAAGCAGACAAAGGCCCAAGGCCAATTCAAATAGCAGGATATTGATTTTCATAAATGTTAGGGAGGTAATCTGCATCTTTCATGCTGAGGAGCAGGCCGATTGTAAATCCAACGTGCAGGTTAACAGGCCCGGAAACAAAAGATGCTAAAGAATTATACCCTATATCCGGGCTTCGGCAAAATTGCGCGTCAACCTGATGAA
Source organism: uncultured Bdellovibrio sp. (assembly GCA_964359085.1). Lineage (GTDB taxonomy): Bacteria > Bdellovibrionota > Bacteriovoracia > Bacteriovoracales > Bacteriovoracaceae > GWA2-49-15. Next base: position 2,300 of record CAYHRT010000082.1, read on the forward strand.
ATGATAGTGAATTTTCACTCGGAAAAAAAGGCCAATACTCGCCTAAGACTCCTAAGGCAAAATAGTATGCGGTATCAGTTGAATAATCTTTCCGACTTTTTCGCTTCCAATAATCTGAAATTTCTTTAAGACAAAGAGATCCTTATGATTGAAGGGTGAACTATCATCGATAATCGATGTATCAACTCTCCCCTGTCCTTGAGGAATCGAACCATCCAAATTTCGAATCGAAACTTTCTCAATATAAGGAGAATGCACGACAATCATCACATAATTAAATTGCAAGGCCCCCACTCGTGCCACCCCGGTGGCCGGGATAGAAACTAATTCACCATTACCATGAATCTCAAATGGCCCCTCGACTTTCATAACATGACGAATGCGAGGACGAGAACCTACAAGACCAATCCCCGCTTCACGCCCTGATACATAAAAGATCGTGGCATAAAGCCCGCGATAAGTATCAAGGCCTTTCAGATGAAAAGTATTAATACTCTCCAAGGCCCCCCGTCCCTGTATAATTCTAGTATTATTCGGCTCGGCTGAAACCTTTCCGACCAAGAGCAAGAGACCTAAGGCCAAGACGCTAATTAAACTTTTAATCTGAATAACCATATAACCTCTCCTTTCAAAATCCTACATTACTGAGTCAAACCAAGGTCCATAAAAACTATCAAATGTCCGTTCGGATCAATTCGGGTTAATTTCGTCTGAATGGGGATACCACCCAATTCTTTAGGCAAAGGCAAGTCTTCACTGAGCACCATTCCTGCTACTGCCTCAGAAATAACTTTCAATTTATCTTTCATTTTATTTCGCACGGTCTTTTTAAACAAACGAATATATTTGCTGTCAACATACCCCGAGTTGATATCGATGCCTTTTACCACCATAGGATTTTTGCCGTCGCTGGTGCGCGTAAAATCCAATTCCAAATCCATTTTAATCTGAATGGGATTGCGAACGAAAATCTTTTGCCAACCCGTCACCGTATAACGACTAATAATAGTTAAGGTGGCAGGTTTATTATTGAGCCCCTTACCCAGCAAGGTAAGTTTAGGGGCGGTGACCAAATCCAATTTCTCGCCGCCTTTTGTTTTCATATTGCTAAAATATTTTCTGCGCTGTCCATACTGGAGCATGCGGTTGATGAGACCTTGATTTAACGACAAGGCCAGGTCAAATTCGACGCCGCTAAAAGTGGTTACGGCAGGGGCATTGGCCGCCACAAGATCGGCAGGAACACTCAAGTCATCCCGAAATTTTGGATCATAGACATAGCCATTAATCCCAGCATGCAATATGGGTCCTGGCAGTACTTCGACATTGCGAGGATAAATTCCCCAACGGTAATTTATATCTTTTTTTCCAGTTTCAATTCCTACTGGTTCCATTTCGTTGATTTCCACATGACTTTTGGAGAGAAATTGAGTAGCTCGCTCGCGCGCCAAAGGAAGTAAACTTTCATTCAACATTTTCTGGATCGTTTCACGTAGACCGGCCACCAATTTTGGTAGTTGTTCCCGAACTAATTTTTCCACCTCGCTGGCGCGTAGAAAAGCGCGGCGTCCATTGATGCGAATTTCTACCACGGGCAAAATCATCGGCGTTCTAAAAGATGTTTGGAGTGGAACGGTTGCAATATTGGTTTTAATCTCACCAATTTTTATATCGATCCCGGCATTATCCATGACATAGGCTTGAGCATCCAGACTGATGTCCAGGGGATTATTGGCACCATCGGCCAGTTCAAGGTAAAAACCATCTACCCCTACATCGCCGAGAAAAGCATGTTTGAGATCACGGGCACGAATCTGGTCTACAAAGAGTCGCAACGCTTTGGCGGTAAAATTGGCCTGTAAACGTACACCTGAGCGATTGGTTAATTCATCCAAGGTGTTCCCCAAAACTTTTATTCCGCTTTTTTGCCATTCACCGGTAATCTCAATTCCATCGGCCGTGACTTGAAATTGATGTTCATTTTTAATGGTAAAACCACGGAAGAACTGCCTGAAATAACTGCGGACTTTTTTGGCAATATCCTGCAATTTAGGATTAGGTAGCAATTGTTCAAGGGTCATGGGGTCTGATGTCTTTTCGATTTTCTCAAAAAAATATGAATTAGAAGAAAAACCGTTGGCCTCCAGTAACTTATCAAAATTATTTTCGATCAGATTGAGACCACGAGGCCCCACATAGATTCCAATCACATGATCAATGTCCTGGCCTTCTATGAGCGGAGCGGCCCATGCCGGCCGCAGACATAAGACCAGGAGCACGAGACAAAATAACAGGCCCTTTTTCAAGAATCGGTCAATCATAGGAATCATCCCTTAGAATCACAAAAATTCATGCTTAGTTTAAGGGAGATAGGAATTTTATCCACTAGTCCTATATATTTTATACTGCTTGGCCGGCCATTCGTGGTAAGTACTTGTTTTAAAATGATGAGGGGGACCGGAAAATTTCAACCTCCGGTCCCCATTTTCTTAAGTTAGCTATCCGATTTAATTATTCGATTTGATAAAGAGCGCCATTACCAGTCAAGTGGTAGTTGTACGAATTGCGAATATCCTTAAAAACCGTCTTTGCAATATAAGATATTTTCAAAGTCAGCCCAGCAACTGGGTTTTCTCTCGTTCCGCGATTGGTGATGGCCACCACTTCGCTCTTGGCACTGAAATCAAAGCCCCAGGCAACGCTGACATCATTGGCGGTGACACTGGCACCTGCTATATAGGCACCTTTGCCATTAAATTGGCCACCGGGTTGAAAAGCAATCGAATAGGTAAAGGCGATTACTTCCATGCCATAAAGATTTTTATATGTGACTCGATATCCAATGGCCTTGGGCGCGCTCCAGCCACTTAAATCATAAAGCGATCCATCTTGACCTGCCTCGCGAGGAAGGACATGGACAACCGGAAGATTGGTATTCACCACAGGTCTTCCGGCCTCAATAATAACCCATATCTTTTTACCTAAGGCAATCAACTGGTCTACCACCATGATCACCTCACCTAAATTCTTTGAATCGCTCCTTTCCTGGGCCAGATACTCATCCATAACTTCATGAGGCGCCACAACTCTTTCCATTTCTACGCTGGCGATTTTGAAATAATCGTCCCCCATGAGAGCGGCATCCTCTGATGTCCCCACAGCACTAAAGGCCACACTCAAATTCAACAATCCCATCAACGAAACTGATACAAAATACGAACTCCATTTACACATAAGTCCCTCCCCAAAGGTCTGATACGGCAATTGCGCCGCAAACAGTTTGAATGGAGGGTTGATAGCAAACTGAGAGCAAAAGGGCCTAGCATATAAGTTTTACAAACTCTTACCTGTAATTCCTACTCGATCTTACACAGAAAGCATGTACTTTTTTCACACTAGGGGAAGGGGTGCTTGCAAAAAGGCCCCATCCATGGGGCCGAAAACAAAATCCTTTTGTCATTATCTTATAATAGACTGTAAATACTAGAATTTAAAGGGGGATGGTAAGGGTAAAACAAAATCTGCCATAGACTCACCCATGGGACCAATTTGCTTATCCAAATCCGATACTTGATCTTGAATCTCTTCTCTGGCCTGGTCGAGGGCCCTTTGCATTGGCAAGCTCAAAGATAACTCAGCAGCGCGAACAGCACGTTTCTCGTTCACAACACCTTCGCTCAACACTTTGCCCTTCAAAAAGTCTTTCACATCAACAGTCTTTAAAATGATGCTTTTAATTTCGCTTGCCGCCAAAAGCTTATTGGCATCCTTAATACGGGCAGCAACATTGCTCACGAACGGAGCAGCTTGGCTAGTCCCACTTACCTGCAAATACTGGTTGCCTGGAACTGAAGACTCAATCGCCACACCGGGAGCGGCCACATCAACCATCTTGGCGCCGTAGTTGGAGAATGAAGCCAATTTGCCAAAGCCTAAAGTGGCGGCAACGGCGATAACATTGCTACTGCGAATATTGGTGGGGCTTGAAGGAAATTTATCATTGTCAGAACCTTCATTTCCTGCGGCAAAGACAAACAAAGTGTTCGGTGCCGCTTGAACCATATGGGCACCTTCTTGAATGAGGGTGTTCATAAAGTGGATGGCCAAACTATGGCCCTCTTCTTCGGTTGGTTCACGACGCAAGAGAGCTTTAAAAAGAACGCCAACAATCATGCGCGCTTGCTCATAACCTGTTCCAAAAGAACCATTGGCAACATCGGCCTTATGGCCATCGATATAGACGGCAATTTCCTGAAGAAGTTTCATCTGTTGCTTCGCCAATTGTCCGAGTCCGGCCTTAATGAGCATGATGCCTACATCATTTCCAAATTCGCCCTTGTCTTTCATATCAGGCATATCAGACATCCCAGGCAATGCGACTTCGGTAGGAATCAACTTGACACCCAAAATTTTGGCATCATCGGCCTCTTTCGCGGCAATACCCGAAACGTGAGTTCCATGCATAAAATTACCGTAGGTACTGAGTGTTTTCACAAACTCGGCATCTTCGATTTTGGCACGCATCCAAGCAATTTCTTCTGGAGTTGCTGTCCCCAATAGGGTTTTGGACTGAACTTCAAAGAATTTTCGCACGTCGGCGGTCAGATAGGAGAGATATTTGTAATCAATCAGTTGATTATTGCCTTCCGCAAAATTCCAACCATTCACATCATCCTGATAACCGTTGCGATCTTCGTCTCTCTGGTTATTGGCAATCTCGGTGGGGTTGACCCATGCCTTGGGATAAATATCTTTGTGAAGCATGTCAGTGCCTGAATCAATAATGGCGACTACTGAAGCCAATGCCGGCGTAACCAAACTGAACACAAACAAGACCGAAAAAACTATGGACAGTTTTAATTTCATGAAAAATCTCCTCCGAGAAAAGTTGAGATCAAATCTTTTTAAAGCTAAAGTATTTTTGCGAGTGTGTCAGGGCCTGTCAAATCCAAGAATCTATCTTTTACTATCATTCGCACTATGGAGAAAAGCTATGTCAAAGGCCAAAATCTTTGTGACAAGAATTATCCACCCCGATGCCTTGGATCTCCTCTACAGGGAGGCCGAGCAGCAGTCCTGGGAAATCAAGGTATGGCCCAATCCGCTGCCCCCCACCCCGGAAGAACTCGTCCAGGAGGCCAGTGGGGCCCAGGCCTTGCTCACCATGATTACAGATAAAATCGACCATGCCCTTCTGGCGCGACTGCCAGAACTCAAAGTGATCGCCAATCACGCTGTGGGTGTGGACAATATCGATCTTTCGGCGGCCAAGCAACGCGAGGTAGCTGTCGGGAACACTCCCGATGTTTTAACTGCTGCCACCGCTGATCTGGGTTTGCTCCTCACCATGGCCCTCCTGCGCAATCTGCCTGCCGCCACCAACAAGGCCAAAACTAATCAATGGCGCACCTGGGGTCCCCTTTTAGATTTAACCCTGCAAATGGGAGGCATGCTGCCCTCCGATAATCCCCCCTTATTTGGTATTTATGGCATGGGCAGAATTGGGCAGACGTTGGCCCGCATGCTGGCCCTAGGGTTGCAGGCCAATGTGGCCTACACCAATACTCACGGTGCTCTCCAAAATCTGAACTATCCCGCTACCTGGCTTCCCAGTGAGGAACTCTTAGGCAAAGCCGATGTTCTCATTGTGACTTGTCCGTCTAATCCGGAAACCAAAGGACTCTTTAATCACGTTACGCTGAGAAAACTCAAAGTAGGGGCCTACTTCATCAATATTGCCCGCGGTGACCTGCATGATGAGGATGCCCTCTATCGTTTACTTGAAGAGAAACATTTGGCCGGTGTTGCTCTGGATGTCACGAATCCTGAACCTGCCACTTTAGGTAGAAACCCTATCCTGTCGCATCCTCGCGCCATCATAACGCCGCACATTGGATCGGCCACCACAAATGCTCGCCGGCATATGGGCCTGGTGGCGGCCAATAATCTGATTAGCTATTTAAACACGAGCAATATGCCCCATAGGGTTCTTTAACTGAAACTGAGCATAAAGTCTGGACATTGCACTTCGCCCTTTGATAAATACCCGGCATTCAAAATTTTAATTTTAGGGGGCGAAGATGAAATTCTTAAGTGCGCTTTTTATCACAATCTTGGGACTTTTAACCGGCTGCCTACGCGTCAACGGCACCATGGATGTCAAAGAACATCTGGTTTATAAAAATCATGGTCGCACTGAAGTACTCTTGGCAGGAACATACAAGGCACGCGCCATCATTAAGGGTGAGGATAAAATTACTCTTCATCTGGATAGCGATTTGGAAAAGGAGCGAATCACTTTAAATTTTCCTGAAGGCACCATTTTTCCACGCACCAATGGTGATTTTTCTATTTCAAGCACTCAACTCAATCAACCTTTCTCGGTCGCTGGGAAATTTCTGACTGAAACGAAGTATGGCGATGTCGTCGAATCTCAAGAGTCATGCCGTGTCTATGAAGGCAGTGTTTGCGACACCTTCGCCTATGGCCCATCATACCCTAATCGTTGCCACCCAGTTTATGCCCATGGCGAGCGTGAGGTAAAATTCCATATGGTGACCACAGTAAAAACCCTATCCTTTATCGCGGCCCAGGAAGGACACGACGGAGCAACTTTCAATGGCAAAGACGTCGATGAAAGCAAAGAGTATCTCTTTGTCGGTCCTTGCATGCTGTAAAAGGGGGGCTTAGGCCTAGCGGCGATTTCGGCGTAATCTTTGGGCCATTTGGGCCAAAAAGACCATCGCCAAACCAAGCATTAATGACATCACAAATGGGCCGCCGCTCCCACCGCTTGGGCCACCACTTAAATCAAGTTGTCCGCAACCGCCACCGCCATCTGAATTAGAAACTTGATAGGTTTGAGTGCTCACCTCGTTTGGCAAGCTCGGAGTAAAATCATCTTTCACACCTGCCGTGGAAGTAATCTTCGCCATGGAAATGGCTTCAAACGCATTGATGAGCCCGGCACCACATAGGCCACCTTCACAACCAAAACTTAGAGGCATCGATTCAGCCGTTTGTTTTAAAATATCGATCACCTGAGAAGGCACTAAGTTAGGATTTAAAGCATACATCAGAGAGATAACACCGGTCACATGAGGCGTCGCCATACTGGTACCCGACATGGATTTATAGGCCGCACCAGTTGCGCTGGTCGTACCATAATCCGAGGTACTCAAAATCCCCTGCCATGAATCTCCACCAGGTGCCATGACGTCGATACGCGTGCCATAGTTTGAGTAGTAAGCTTTGCCACCTTGAGCTTGACTTGCACCAACAGTGACAACTCCATTGCAATTGGCAGGCGTGAAATTTTGATAATCAATATTAACACCACTATTGCCAGAGGCGACCACCAGCAAAATTCCTTTGGCCCGCACTTCATTGACGGCCTCTTGCATGGTTCGAGTGCAGGCCCCAGGTGCTCCCAGACTCAAATTTATAACTTTGGCGGGAGTGGGGTTATTTGAAATTCCAACCACTGTAAGTCCGGCCGCCCAGCGAATTCCATCAACAATGTCCGAAGTATAGCCTCCACATTTTCCCAGCACGCGAACCGGGATAATTCGTGATCCGGGATTGACGCCGGCCACTCCTAAGCCGTTATTAGTCAGGGCCCCGACGGTGCCTGCCACATGAGTACCATGCCAGGATGAATTGCTGGCACGCCCGGCATAACAAAAATCGCCCGGAGCAATCCAGTCACCTGTATCCGTGGCATCACTGTCACGGCCATCGCCATCGCCACCCATGGCCGAATCACTCACCATATCCATACCGGGTAAAGTTTTCGAGAGTAAATCGGGATGGGGCAGAATGCCGGTATCGACAATGGCAACATTAACCGCATTCTCCCCTTGCGTAAGGGTCCAGGCCTGAGAAAGAGAAATACCACTTAAAGAATCGGTATAATGCCACTGAGATTGATAAAGGGGATCATTGGGTGACCCGAAAGTATCGGCCACAACTTGCATCAGACGATCTTTTTCGATGTAGGCCACCTCAGATGAAGACATCTTTTTGGCCACCGCCAGCACACTCGTAAGTATCTCCGGATTGCGCTTGCGCTCCACCGTATAAACCCTGTCCACGCCATTGTGCTCAAATCCTTTGAGCACAATGTTTGTCGGCTTCGATTTGTATGCCACGATCCATCTCGAAGGTGCCTGCGCAAACGCATTGGAGGCACTCAGGGCCAAAAGAATTACCGAAAAGGTTAAAAAGACAGAACATGTGTTTTTGTTTCGCACCTAATCATCCTTGATAAGGTCCAACTAATGTTCTTACGATTGCAGACGTGATGCCAGACCGGCAAAAGATGACGCGGAGTCAAAACAATAAGTTAAGCAAGATTTTATATAGTGGACAAGAACAGTGGGTTACAAAAGGTCACTGAAGGTGGGATTTAGGGCAATATAAAGGCCCCACTTATGTGAAGCCTCTCTGTTTTTATAGTATTTTTTATTTAGAGATTATTCTTCGTCCAAAGCCGATTGAATAAGCGCCCTAATGTTTGTGATGCGCGTTACATCCTCGCCACGACATCCCTCATTAGTACACTGTTGAGGGACACGGCATCCTTGTTGATAATCATAAACATAATCATTTTCACCACGGACAAGAATTCCCTCGACCGATCCGGTCAAGGCATCAAAAACCGCTGATCCACTATTACCACCAAAGGTATCTAGGTTAGAAACGAAGTAATAAGCGTTATCATTAGAACGTACATTGGCCCCAGCTGCAACCTTGGTAGGAAGTCCTGTGGGATGTCCAATAACCACTACAGGATGATTGGTTTCAATTTTTCCTTCTTTTCTGTAATTGAGAGGCTCACGGTCTGTCACAACTCGCTCTAAGCGAATGAGCGAGAAGTCATTCATCGTGGCACGGTCTAACGTTTGAGAAATGACTTTTTTACATCTGTAGACTGACGACTTAGGCACACTAAACTCTGTCTTTTCTGGAGTCGCATGGTTGTAGTCGAAGACCCAAGAGTAGGTATCACAATCAGCTTGAGTGCGAATACAGTGACCAGCAGTCACCAACAAGTCTTTTCCTACCAAGAAACCGCTACACATTGCCGCCGTGATCTGTTTGGCAAATTTGGCACTGGCACAAATTCCACGTTGCTCAAGAGTGTCACCAGAGATGACAACATTCTCACCTGAATCAGTAAGACTCGATCTCTCGATCATGGCCGCAGTAGAACGAGCAATATCAATAAAGAGTGGATTGGTGGTTTCAAAAATGTCCAAACGGTCATCCTCACCGTAAACAACTTTATCAAACGCTCCTGCATTACCAAACGCCGTAAAGGCCAACAGCAAAAAACTCAAACCAACGACTCGCAATTTTGTCATAAAACCATCCTTGTAAGGGGCACAGTAGAAAGTGACACGGAATTAAAGCAGAATTTATATTCTCCTTACAACTGACAATTTCTTACATTTTAAATTAATTTTGGCCCGATCATCTCACTCACAATGCGACTCAAAGGACCACTGCCGCCCATTCCAATCTTGCCACACCAGAGACAAGATATTTCCCTGCTTTTCTAGTCGGGGCAAATGAAATGTCAGCTCGGCAGAGAGATTTTTCCCCTCACGAAAGTGATAAAAGTTTGCTCGCTGTTGAAAGAGCTCAAGGTCGTTTTTTTTAAACCCATTAAAAGATAAGGCGAGATTGCCTGAAACTTCTCCTTCTTCAGAAAAGGAGAAACGGGTGGCCCCAATGATCAAAGAACAAGAATTCTCCACCTCACAATCCAAGATTACCGCCAAAAAGTTGGCCAAAGTGCTGGGCGCGTGAGTGGTCAGTCGAACAGATGTAGTGATGGGAGAAACACTCTGGAACATAGTCTTTATTCCTAATAGATGATTGTCACATACTTGTGCTATAAAGCGAATGCATATGCATAAAATTCTAACATTAATCGCTCAATTTTTGCCTTTTTTGAAACTCAAATCTTTCTATTATCGTTGGATGTACCAACTCATGGCCCAGGCCTACCAGCAGGAACGAGAATGGACCTTTATGAATTATGGATACCTACCGGAAACGCCCGACCAAGCTCTCCAGCTCGATCCTGGGGATGAGATAAATCGTCCCTACATCGAACTCTATCAGCATCTAGTACAAGACATGAACTTACAGGGTCAACGGGTGTTGGAAGTGGGATGCGGCCGAGGAGGAGGTAGCGCCTTCCTGCAAAAATATCATCGCCCGAAGGAAGTCGTGGGCCTGGATGTAAGTCCTCTTGCCATCGACTTTTGCCGCATACGACACACCCTTCCGGGTCTCAGCTTTGTTCCAGGTAGTGCAGAGGCATTACCCTTTCCCGATCAAAGCTTTGATGTGGTACTGAATGTAGAATCATGCCATTGCTATGACTCGCAAGAGCGTTTTTTTCGAGAGGTCAAAAGAGTGATCGCACCAAAAGGCATTTTTCTTTTGGCCGACTTGCGCATGAATCACGAAATTAGCTATCTCGAAGAACAAATCACCAATTCAGGACTCATGATCCAGAAAAAGGAAGAACTCACCTGCTGCGTTTTCCGATCGCTCCAACAGACAGGCGCAAAAAAATTAGAACTATTTTCAAATTATAAACCTAAGGGATGCTTGGGACTCCTGGCCAGATATTTTCCGCAAACTTTTCGGCAGTCCTTTAAAAGTTTTGCCGCCACAGAAGGAAGCGCTATCTACACGCAATTCCAGCAAAAAGAGCGAAGTTATCTCTTTTATCATTTAACTTCCCGCTCACAAAAATGAATTTTTTACATACAGTATAAATTTTACCACTTTGCTTAATGCAACTTGGAAGGTGCTTTTCTCGCACGCTATAGAACGCCCTATAGTTTTGGCAAAGGCCCGATTACTTTTTTTAAAAAGGAGTTCTATATGTTCCGATCGCAGCGTTTATTGATTCTTCCATTGGCCCTTATGACCATGTCTTGGTCTAGCATGGCCGCGAACTATCAAACTTATGATCTTGAAACTTTTCTAAGTGAATTTGAGGCAGATTCCGCTAAAGTATTAAATCAATTGCCAGCGAAAATTGATCATCAACCGCTAAAATCACTCAGTCCATTTGCTACCAGTGAAATTTCCACCCGTGATTTTGTGGAAGCGAAAGACAAGTTGCGCAAAGATTTTTGCAAAAATATTTCTGGCATCCAAGTATGTCTCAGCGATCTTGAGGGCCGCGCTGCCATTTACGAAAATGATCGTGCCGAAGACCTCGTTGATAATGGCACAACATTAATTAATACCCTTGAGCAGATGGAAGGAAAAAATTTGCGCAATGGACGTCTGACCCGTCAACCATGGTCCGATGATTATTGGGCCATTGCCAAAGGCGTTTTAGGCGCCCGCTACGCCGATCCTGATAAGGCCAACACCTTTGATTGGAAAGATGCTTTGGGATTTGTGGAAGCTGCTCCTGCCAACAGCTATGTAGAAAAAAATAACCAAGACTTACTCTCTCCCTCTGAAAAATATGATCTCTTGGTGGGTGACCGAAACTTAGGTCTGACTGAAGCCATGTGGAATGAAGGCCGTGAATATTATGAGCAAAGTGGAAAAGTGGAACCATGGATGGGAATTTGCCACGGCTGGGCCCCAGCAGCTTATATGGTGGAAAGGGCCAAGAAACCCGTCAACGTCGTGACCCCAGAAGGCACCAAAGTCACTTTCTTCCCCGCCGACATTAAGGCCTTAAGTTCACTTCTCTGGGCCAAAAATGAAACGGAAACTCGTTTTGTGGGTGGCCGTTGCAATACCAAAGATCCCAAACGCGATGCCAATGGTCGCGTGCTTGAGCAAGATTGCTTTGACTCCAACCCAGGCACATGGCACCAGACCATCGTCAATCAGATCGGCGCTTCAAATCGCTCATTTGTGATGGATGCCACCTACGATTACGAAGTTTGGAACCAGCCTGTTGTGAGCTACAGCTATCGTTATTTCAATCCGGAAACTAAACGGGCCGCTTCCACTTTGGCCCAGGCCAAAGTTCTTATGCGTGACTTCAGGAGTGACAAATTTAAAAGCTATCGCTCTAAGGAGGCCCGCAGTGTCGTTGGGATTGAGATGGAAGTAGAATACGTCGTAGAGGTACAACCCGCTCATCGTAACGTTGACTCGCCTGATTACGATGCTACCACCACCGCTGTTTATCGTTATGATCTCGAACTCGATCAAAATGGTGTAATCAAAGGTGGCGAGTGGTACACAAATATTCACCCTGACTTTGCCTGGACTCCAGTTAAAAATGCCAAGGCCCGGTCGACCGCCGATCGTTATGCCACGGGAACTTGGGTTGCTGGGCAAGCCGTTCCTGGACAATGGCAAAAAGTTGCCGCCCAAGCATCGAAGGCCGGGACTCCGCTTGGCAAAGTTGTTGAGGAACTCGTGAAGCAGGCGCAATAGGACGGCGCATGGCCTATTATCGTACCCTGTTTCTTATTCTTGTTCTTAGTATAATAATAGCGGTGGACATCTGTTCCGCCGCATATGTACAGGATGTACGGTATGCCGATGTGAGCAGGAGCGATCATCGGCTCTTACCAGATTGTTCAAACCAACTCTACCAACCAGGTGACAACTACCAGAAATACTATCAGCGCTCAGATCGCTCGCATTGCATGAAAGAATGGGCCGTGTTGGTGTATATGGCCGCAGACAACGATCTCACCCCTTACGCATTCTGGGACCTCTACGAAATGGAATCGCGCTTAGCGGGAGAGGCCAATTTAGGCGCAAGTACTTCGACTGTTGATGTCCTAGTGGAATTGGATACCTTTGCGCGCACGGGCGTTCAACGCTATCACGTTTTCCAAAGTGATGAAGCCTATGATGCCACGCTACGCTTGGAAGATTTTCAAAAAAAGAGCGAGAAGAGCATTCAATCCCCTCTTGTGAAGTGGTTTCCAGAAACTGGACAGGGCAGTCTGCGCAATCAAAAAAAACGTTTCCAAGAATTTTTGCTCTGGTCCCTAGACAAATATCCCGCCAAAAACTATATGGTGGTGATTTGGGGGCATGGCGAAGGATATATTGGACAGCACTTTGAAACTCCCAATGTACGAGATCTTCATCCCCGTGAGAAAGTAACATCAAACCTACTCACACGCGATATGGTGTACTTGGATTTACTCGACCAAATGGACCCAGTTAAGTTTGCCATTCCCGGTAAACCTTTTGGCGGCGTCGCCTTTGATTATTCCGACAAAACATATCTCGATATTCCTAGCATCAGTAAAATTTTTGGGGAGTTCAACCGGCGACGTGGTGATGGTGAAGGGGTCCAACGGGTCGAAGGCCGGGCTTATCGCTCAGGGCCTCCTCGCGCTTGGCGACCGGACGGGCTCTGGGGAGGCCGGCTAGATGTTCTATTGGCTCTATCTGACGTTC
>CAYHRT010000083.1:0-15471 GCA_964359085.1 uncultured Bdellovibrio sp.
CTCTGGCACCTTGGCCCCCATGAGCTGCCCCCCTTCTACAGGTTTGGCCCCTTGGGCAATCTTGATTTGGACTTCGTTGCCTGTCACAAGATATTCTGCCGTGACCCCAAATCGCCCTGAAGCAATTTGCTTGATCGTGGCGGTAATGCCTTCTGTATCATAATAAGGATTTTCTCCCCCCTCCCCACTATTACTCCTGCCATTTATTTCCCGCATGGCCTTAATGATATCTCTCTGCGATTCGGCACTTATGGCCCCGAAGGACATGGCACCACTTCCAAAGGTTTTAAGAATCTCTTGAACGCTTTGCACTTCCTCGATCTTGATCGGCCCCTGGTTTATGATGGGGGCCAACAGATGGCGAATGAGGAGTGGTTTCTCTTCAAGGGCGTCTGAAAAATCTTTAAATTGTCTATATACTTCGGAGAATTCTTTTTCATCGAGAATCTTATGTAAAGCTTGAGCTCGTCGTGTGGTCTGGGTATGGGACTCCCCTAATTTCATGCCTGAGTGTTCTTTGAAGAGAAAAAGATTTTCTAATTCCGTATCATCAAATTTGCATGACTCTTTAATTAAAGTGAGCAATTTATCGAGCGAGTAACCTCCCAAAATAGAGGTCTTGCCAACAAAGAACTTATTCAGAACATCCTGACCAAGTCCCAAAGGAGTAAAAAGTTTTGAGCCTTGATAAGAACGAAAGACTGAAATTCCCCGTTTAGACATAATCCGCAGAAGTCCATCCTTCATACCTTGAATGAGCTGCCGTTCCCTTTGATCACTAAAAAGTTGCGCCAATCTGGGATCGGCAGAAACGAGCGCCGTCTCCAGGGCCATATAGGGACAAACTGCCGATGCTCCAAAACTTAAAAGACAGGCAAGCTGATGAGGGTTTCTTACATCACCCGCTTCGAGGATGAGTGAAGTTCGCAATCTCCGCCCAGTATTATTGAGCCCCAAATTGAGATAGGACATGGCCAAGAGCGAAGGAATGGGAAGCTGTTCTTTATTTGCTTGCCGATCACTCAAAATCAGCAAACTGATGCCATTTTTGAGGGCCATGATTGCTTCATCTCTGATTCCATCCAGCCTTTTGTAGAAATTATCAAGAGTACAGTCGGCCTGAAAGGTAATGTCAATTGTCTGTGAGCGAAGATCATGGTGCTGGGGATTGGCACTCAAGGATTTCAAATATTCCATCTGGCCGAGAGAAATCACTGGCCCATTCAATTCCAGGCAAGGCTTGAGTGGAATGAATTCCTTAGGCTCAAAAATATTTGGTTTTCTTCCAAGGAAAACATGCATGTCTGTCACCACTTTTTCCCTAATATAATCGATAGGAGGGTTGGTAACTTGGGCAAAGTCTTGATAGAAAAAATCAAAAAGAGATCGTGGCCGTTGTGATAGAAAAGGTAAGCAGGCCGTATCACCCATAGAACTAAGTGGTTCTTTTGAATCAATGGTCATGGGAATAATTATTCTTTCGATTTCGTCTTTAGAAAAATTAAAAAGCTTTTGGCGAGGCAAGATTTTTTCAGAAAAATCTGGCGGAGGCAAATATTCCAGAGGAATAGTCTGGGGGTCAAAGTGAGCCGTGACATTATCAGGAAAGTTCTTGGGGTCAAGAAAGCTAATGCTTCCCGATAAAACATTGATAGTGACAGATTCACCACAGGAAAGCGCACCTTTCTCTAAAATCTCCTCCGGCCTTACATCAAAAACCCCCGCTTCGGAGGAAAGGAAAAAATGTTCTTGGGTCTTTTGCCAACGACAGGGGCGAAACCCATTTCTATCCAAACGGGCCCCAATATTTTTCCCATCACTGAAGCTCACCATGGCCGGGCCATCCCATGGTTCCATTCCACGACTCCAAAACTTGTAATAATCGCTGTCACAATTTGCAGGGGGTATGAGGATTGCCATGGTTTCGGCCAGCTTGGGAATACTACTGCGGTATCTCAGACCTTCGGCAATACAATTGAGATTGCCGGAATCACTCTGCCCAGCATGAGTGATCAGCTCATCCGTCTTCAGGCCTAAATCTTTTTCACGCGTGATGGCCCAAGCTTTATTCCCTTCAATCGTGTTGATCTCTCCATTATGAGCGATGAGACGAAAGGGTTGAATTTTATCCCACGTGGAGATGGTATTTGTGCTGAAACGACGGTGAAATAAAGCAAAATTTGTTTCATATCTTTCGTCTTGTAAATCACGATAAAACTTTTTTAAATCCTGACTTCGGCACAGGGCCTTATAAATAATGCTGCGAGGAGAAAGTGAACTAAAGTAAAATTCTCGATGAATGCCGTTTTCCTTTTCTTTGGTGCGCGTAGTTTGTCGAGCGTGGTAGAGAAGGCGCTCAAATGAATAAACAGTGCGACAGTGTTCAGGTCTTTCAATAATAGCGTGAATCATATGGGGCATAATTTGAAGTGCTTGGGGACTGAGAACCGAGACCTCAATGGGAACTTCACGGTATGCCATTACTCTAAGTCCATATTGCCAAAAGGTTTCTTCAAAAACTTTGAGCGAGCGTTTTCTTTTTTCAGAATCACGAGGCATATATAGAGAAGCCACGGCGAAAGTGTTCGGTGCTCTCTCGTAAAATTTATAGGGGATGCCCGTCATAACTCCGGCGCCATCACCGAGATTATCTGGCCCTACACCTCCCCGGTGTTCCATACATTCTAAAGCATGTAAGCTATGCTTCAAGATTTTGTGAGATCGTTCGTTTTTGAGGGAAACCAAAAATCCGACACCGCATCCATCTTTTTCCATGAAAACCTTAGCGCTTCAGCAGAATATTTTCCACTTGTTGTAGATTGGACTCAAGATTTAATCTGGCCTTGAGCTGACACCTGACAGGTACTTCCATGGGAGGTAACTGAACTTCTCCCATTTCTCTTAATTTAATTTTAAAACCATTGACCACCATATGCACTTTACCTTCAAAGGGAAAAGACATATCAATGGGAAGGTAGGTTTTAATCGGAATCTTAATCGAGCCAAGGCCTAGCACACTGGTTTCAATTGTTGTATCAATAGGAAGTTTCATTTTAACAGGGATAATGGCCTTCACCATCACCTGCTCATCAATATCTAGTGAAGTATCGACACTAAAAGGGGCCGATACGGGTTTTTCGATATGAATGGGGATGCTTTCATCGATATCGACGGTTACGGGAATATTTTTATCTTTGAGCAAGAGATAGACATTCTTTTTGATTTCCTCCAACTGCCAATTTGAGATATCAATCAAGAAGAATAAAACAAAAATAGTCAGGGCCATCAAAAAATATAAACAGGCGGCGATAACAATCCAAAAACGATAATCAGTTGTTTCAATCAAATTAATGATTTCGCTAAATTTTCCTGCCCCAATCACCAGTGGTCCGGTAAAAAAGACAAAGATGAATACTGCGCTAAAGGCCAAGAGAACTTGGCCAAAGAGCACCCACTTAAGATATTTTTTAAAATCAACTTTCCCAAATTGCATCAATGATAGGATAGGCCGATTTTTGTAAAGCTTCCAGATTATAATTGCTGAGAAATGACGGAACCAGACTGCGGATCATGGCCGTCAACCCGAAGAGAGTTGATGCCTCTTGGAATTCCTAAGGCACTGGAGATTTCAGCATAGAATTTTTCAATGATAATCTTTCTTCCGTCGTTAAGCTCTGCGCTGGCACTTACTCGACATTCACCGGCCACTATTTGGCTCTGGATGGTGATTTCCTTCTTGTTGATATCGACTCGGTCCATGGCATTCATTTTAAAAGTAACATGCTGATCATCATGAACCAAGATTATGGGTCCAAGTCGTTCCAAGTCATCTGAGGTCATGCTTTCACTGTGACCATCCTCTTCACCCATACTCCAATAATTGCTAAAATTGGGTGCGCCATTTTCCTTCGAAGCGATAGTGCAAGATGTTGTGTTTATTTTTATGCCGTAGTGGAGAACATTTTTAGGATTATAGTCTTTTTCAAAACGGAAAAGTTCAACTCGCTTTATCTCTTCGGCCTCAACCGGCGCTTCTTCGCTTCTTTCCATGGAGCTTGTATTGATAAGATCGGTGGTCTGGGCCAAATCATCAATGCTCCCTTCCGATGTCAATTGGAGAAAGTGAGAACAACTCCCAGCGAGATCAGTGCTTCTCCCAAAGCTTGGCGAAATTGAGAGAATCGTAATAATGAAAAGCGTAAGTATGATCGATTGCATTGGTATTCCCTGTTTCAAGATGCCTAATCTGCTGCGAAAGCTATGCCAAACTTGGGGGAAGATCTTATTGTAAAAACAATGGGTTGAAGATAGTCTCAGCACAAAAATCTCAGAATTCTGACAGTCCCGTAATATCCTTATACAGATGGCCGCTGTCGCTGAAAGGACTACTCTTTGGATTGTAGTGGCAAAAGAGATAGTATATACTAATTAATATATACTTTAATTAAGGTGGTGGGATTGTGAAGAAAGCTAAAATTTTTAAAAATGGTCAGAGCCAGGCCATCCGACTTCCCAAAGAGCTACGCTTTAGTGGTGATGAGGTTATTGTTCAAAAATACGGCAATGGTGTCTTGATTTTACCTCTTGATAAGTCTTTTGACGCTCTTAGGGAAAGCCTTGATTCCTTCTCTTCTGATTTTATGAGTGAGAGAAAACAGCCCGCGATTCAAACAAGGGAAGACCTTGAATGAAATATTTATTGGATACAAACATTTGCATTTATATCATCAAGAAAAAACCAGAGCAGGTTTTAAAAAAATTCTCAAGGATGAGAAAAGCAGAAATGTATTTATCATCAATCACCATCGCTGAATTAATTTATGGCGTTGAGAAAAGTCAGTATAGGGACAGAAATATGGATGCCCTTCATGGATTTTCTGCCCCCTTTGATTGTCTTCATTTTTGTCATGAATCTGCCAAAATCTTTGGCCAACTGAGGGCCGAATTAGAAAAGAAAGGCACCATGATTGGTGTCTTTGATCTTCAGATCGCTTCTATCGCAATTGCTAATGACATGACCCTTGTGACCAATAATGAAAAAGAGTATTCAAGACTTTCAGGCCTTAAAATTGAAAACTGGACGAATGAAGACTAGGACTCGATTCTGACGAGCTTCTGAAAGAGGAAAAAGGGAAAAAGGTACCAGTAGAGAATGCTGATAACTTTTCTCTTTTCTCATAGTTTTTTCCTGATTTTCTGCAACTTGTCTTCTCGCCCTATTCAGGGGTATTGATATAAGTATATTTTATGAGGGAAATTTATATGCTAGGGGCCGTTCTGCTTATCCTTTTTTTCGGAGTTGAGGCAGAGGCCCAATCTAATAACTTGTTTCTCAAACTCGATATCAAGGCCAGTTTCGAAGATGTTATTTGCCTGCAATGTCATCCCAATGTGACAAATAATAGCATGAATTATGTTCACTACCCCGCCGCTGTGGGTGCCTGTAGCTATTGTCATATTGCTCGACCTGACCATTTAAACGGGGATAATGCTCCCGGTTCTGTGACTATCAATCGTCAGGCCGAAAACTGCTATGTCTGTCACGAGCGAAATGATGACAATAAAATTAAGCATGGTGCTTTAAATAATCCTGAAAGCTGTGTTCGGTGCCATAATCCTCATGGAAGTTATGCCAGATTTCTTCTTCAATCTGATAGCATTCCAACCTTATGTTCCACCTGTCATAACGTCTCTATGATGGGCAAATCGCGACATGGCCCGGCGATCAACGGCAAGGCCTGCATGAATTGCCATTTTCCTCACTCTGGTACTGAGGAAAAACTGTTAAGAAAACCATCACGAGAACTTTGCCTTTCTTGTCATAATAAGGAAATCAAGGCCACTTTGAATGATTCTCGCACCATTGCGAATATTCAGCAGAAATTGTCCATGAGTCATCCTCATCCCGGAGCGCTTGGAAGCTGCCTGACATGTCATACTTCCCATGCCAGTATGAATTATCGTCTATTGAAAAATCCATGGTCGGTAACAATCTACAACACATACAGCGAGGTCAATAATCCCTATGCTGTTTGTTTTACCTGCCACCAAACCAGCATGATGGGACCTAGAGATTTCGTGACCCGAACTCAGTTTAGGGACGATCATACGAAACTAAATTTGCATTGGTTTCATGTGGTCGATGCTGCTGGCAGCGAAGATAAAAGTCGCGGTCGTTCCTGCAAGATTTGTCATGACCCCCATGGAGCAGCTCAACCTCACGATATCAATACTTCCTGGTTTATGAACGGAACTCCTGTTACCCTTGAGTATCAGCTCATTGAGAAAGGTGGACAGTGCACCAAAAGCTGCCATTCACTTCGCGCCTACAGAAGAATTTAATTTTTTTGATTCGTTCTCTTTACCTTTTGACCCAAAAGCGCGCCAGGTGGCGCACTTGTATGGTCCAGGCCTTTGATCAGTAAAATTGAAAGTGCTAATATGCGCGTATCGTTCAAAGTAAATTAAAACAGAGGGGGATTCCATGAAAATACTGTCAACAATAATTGGTGCAAGTTTGTTTCTATCTTCAGTTGTCTACGCAACACCCGGTTTAAACAAAACCTTTCTCGAAGCTTATCCACAGTTGAAGGGAACAGCTTTAGAGACTTGCTCCACCTGCCATATGCCGGCCAAAGAAGATTTTTTAAATCCATATGGCTTGGCCTTGAGAGCACAGAAGATGAATTTTCAAGCGGTGGAGCAAGAAGATTCCGATAAAGATGGGGTCATCAACATGACAGAAATGACCAACCTCACTTCGCCAGGATCGCAGGCCGCCACTGAAGAGCATTTTGTCTTTACCAATAAAATGGGCAATGTAACTTTCAACCACGAGGCCCATTCCACTGATGCCAAATACTTAACTAATAGTCAGTGTGTCCCTTGCCATGGGAAGGGTGAAGGCGTTTTTGCACGATCTTTCGATGATTCAGTGAGCATAAAAGACCTCGCTCATAATATTTGCAAGACCTGTCACTCCAGTTCAGGAAATCCCGCAGCGCCAACCGTGTGTAAAAGTTGTCACGTGAAATAGTTCTCGCTTTGATGGGATAAAAAAAGGGGTGACAGCGTGTTCACAAGGCATGCCCGTGTGGGTGCTAAACCAAATGGATATCTAACGATCACATGAGCTGGCATGAGTCTGAGGTAAGCTCTGGCCTCGAAACACGATACCCATATCTCGAGATTCTTTGACAATTCGCTTAATATAATCAGCACGATCTCTGTTGAGATGGTTCAATCCAGTAACAGTATAAGCCAAGGAACTTTTCGTTACTTCTTTTCTGAGACAATCTGCAAACTTAACACTATCAAGCTGAAGAGCATTTCCTTTGGTATCCAGGATGGGGAGTCCGGTTTTGGCATTGATGAAGGTGGCCGGGGTGTTGGTGATAGATGGAAAAAGACGAAGGCGCGTGGCCAATCTAATTTGATGCTCACTTCTTTCACCAAGATGAGTGACTATTTCGTGTGCTGTTTCTTCTGCATAAAACTTAAAAAAAGGCAGGTATACAGCTTGCAAGTTGATTATTTTCTTGGCCATAAAAGTCCCTGACCTCTCATCTTGTTCAAGGAAGCGCATGGCAAGTGTGCCATTGTGCGCCCCAAAGCTCAGTTCAATCTTGTCAGTGTCATCAGTGCCAATAACATTATAAACAATAGCGTCAAAACCGGCATGAAAGTTTGCCTCCTCAATTCTCCGAGTCCCCATTTCACTTTCATAATAGGGGTAGATTACATTTCTCATCATTTTGTCCCATAAATCACCTTGTTCGATCAGGCATTTATCATAGGCCTTAAAAACTTCACTTTCAGGTAAGACAACATCAATTGATTCGGCCCAGACCGGCATTGAAAATAGAAGCATGAGTGTGGGCCAAGTTTTCATTAATATTTTCATAAAAAACCCCTTTTCATTTCCCCATCTGAGATCAGTATGACTGATCAGTTCAGGCGAATTTAGCAAGAAAAAATGCCCGATTTCAAAGATTCTCGATATAATCTACAAAATCAACACGATAGATGCTTTGGGGGGTCATCTGAAAAGCAATCTGGCACTAATCAAGATACGAGACATCATCAAGAGTGGAAAACCAAAAGAAGGTCGGTCCCTCCTGGCAAAATTTCTCAGAGCTAATGCTATCGAACCGTGGGATGCCGTCACCATTTCTGAAATTTATCGCTCACTTTCAGAACTCGACCGTGCTCTGCAAATCTTAGGGCCGGAACTAGGGCCTGCCGAATTACAGCATGTCTCTGATGACCAATTGGCCTTGCAGTTTCGCTTGGCCTATATGCTCCAAAACAATGGAGCACGTTTTTTGGCTGAACGCATTTTCACCAACCTTACCTCAGAGGCCCAAAAGAGAAATAGGCCTCCGCTCTCAATTACACCTTTTTATTGGCGTTATCTGACTGATCTTTATCTGACCATGGAGGATTTCAAAAACGCCTCGATAACAGCACGGAACGCCTCTGAATCATTGGCCGACGATAAAACAGAATGGTGGGGCAGTAAAATCAACGAGGCTATCGCTCTCTTTGGTTTGCATGATTATACGGCCTGCGAGTTGTTACTTCACCAATTATTGAAGGAAGCACAGTCAAATGACAATGAAAGTTATGATCAGGTGCACCTCAGGTTTGCCCTTCTCTATATGGATTTACAACAATGGGAAAAGGCCCTTTATCACGCCCGAGAAGCCGAGAAGGCGCTCAAAAATCCTTCTAGCTTGAGATATATTTATCTTTATCGCACGCTGGGAATTTACTATTCCCAGCGTGGGGATAAAACAACAGCGGTTAAATATTTCAATCAGTGTTGTCAGGTCGAGATGTGGCCACTGATCCCTCCCTATACAAAAATGTTGGTCTATTATTGGCTCGAATATAATCTGGGGGCTGAAGTCTCAATCCAACGAAGACTGGCAACGCGTGCCCATATCACGTTTTGTCCTGTCAGCTATGTCTTGGGTAAATGCTACTCTCACAACAAACTTCCCCTCACTCTCCATTTCAACATGAAGTATCATCCCAACAACAATGATTGCTGGGTGATTAAGGGAGATACTATCATTCCCGGGAATTATGCCAAAGTTATTCATGACTTTCTGACAGAAAAATGGACACTTTTTGACCTCTACTCGGGCGTCGTTCTTCCTGAACATTCTGCCTCACCATTACCTGTACTTCTCACTGATCTCCAGGTGAAATGTCTTTCATCAATTCTTGGTGCCGGTGAAATCGGTGTATCCAAATGGGCCTTAATTGATTTCATTTATCGTCAGGCTTTTTATCGCCCTGAGGATGGTGAAAATCGCTTGAAAGGTCTTGTTAAAAAATTGAGGAATTCGGGATTTGAAATAAAATGCCAAGCCAATCTTTATTCCATGGACTTGCCCAAGAACCGTATCATCATCTTACCTATGAATCACATCGGCCGTGGCCCCCAGAGTATTTTGGCCATCAAGTATCCAAGCTTCAAACGCTCTGATGTAGAAAACTTATTTCAAATTGGATCTTCTTCTGCCAAGACCTGGATCAAACAGTGGCTGGAAGAAAAAATTATTGAATCACAGGGTAGTGGGCGAAATATTGCCTATTATTTCACCCGTAACACCACCTCTTGAACGCGGAATGTACCCATAGGTGTTGGACACTATCTGGACACTTTCGCAAAGTGATTGACGGTGGTGAAGATATTCAATATTTAGTGGGATGATGCATATCCTAAAATCAAATAAGTTTAGACTATTTCTCTGGACTGCTATTATATGCGGTTCATTTTTTTATAATTGCTATCAAGAACAGCAATTAGTTACTTGGCATGCCAAGAACAATGCTTTGGCCTATTTATCTAAGGATATGTTGTATGGAATGTGGTCTGCACGACATGGAGGGACCTATGTTCCCATAACCGCAGATACTCCTCCTGATCCATTCTTGGCCCATGTCAAGGAACGCGATATTGTCACACCATCAGGCAAGCAACTAACCTTAGTTAATCCGATGTATATGAGTCGGCAAACAAATGAACTGTCCAAAACCATGGGGACGGATATGTACGCACACCTTACCAGTTTAAGACCTATCCGCCCGGAAAATGCCGCAGATACCTGGGAAACACAGGCGCTCCTGGCCTTTGAAAAGGGCGTTCCCGAAGTCGGTGAAGTCGTGGCGATAGAGAATCAATCATATTTTAGGTTAATGCGCCCTCTCTACGTTTCACAAGAATGCCTGCAATGCCATGCCCAACAAGGGTATAAGATCGGGGATGTGAGAGGAGGAATAAATGTTAACGTCAAGATGGGCCCTATTCAGAGCGTTGGCAATCTAACCATTCGCCGCTTCTTGCTCCTCCACGGGATCGCATGGTGTCTCGGAATTATTTTCGCCATCGTTTTTCAACGAACCTATAGCAAAAAAGAAAAAGAAATTAAAAGCATAAATGAGAAGTTGCAAGAAAAAGACCAAGAAATGCAAACGCAAGTCGAGAATTTACAGCAAGCTCAAGCGCTCCTTAAGATTAAGTATTCTCCCAATGTTGATCAACAACCATCCAAGCTTTCTTCCATTGGTTTGCTGGCCAAGAGAGTTGACAGCGAGGTCCCAAAAAAAGTCTGCTAGTGCTTTTTTCTTTGTTCCCGGGTAGATTATTTTTGAATGACCTCGATAGGTAATTTTTTGTACGGCGCAGTTAATTTCAGTTGGGGAGCAAAACGGGCACGCTCCGTCACTGTGCCGCTACCTTCCTGAGTTTCGTCGGTTACACATTTCTCTGGCGTGAAGTGATCAAGGCTAAGGAAATTGCTGTCGGTGAAGGCTTGAGTATAGCTATCAAAGTAAATGTAGGCACCATTGGAATATTCGAATTTCAGCAGATTGTCATCTCCCCTAATTGTTAGAGTAGTGTCTGCGCCCATTTGAATTTGCTTGGCCCGACTACGGGAATTGGGAAATGCACTCTCAGGTATGCCCCAGTCTATAACTTGGAAGTAGCCTTTGCTTTTGCTTGAGTCCGGGATATGACCGCCAAGGATCAGGACACGACCTGTCGTTGCCTTAGAACGTCCATTTGACAGGCACGGGATGGCGTCTTCCTTAATGAAGGACCAGGCGCCATTTTCAGAGGAGTAAACGACTGCCTGATTTTGGTCATTATAAATCGTTTGCAATCCGGATCTTGATGTTTTGACACATTGACCATCTCTCTCCCTCATGGATAAAACAGGCTCTCGAATAAAATATTTTTCGCTAATGGCCTTTTTGTTATTAAGAATCAAATCGCAGTTGAAGGCGTGATCCTTCATTCCCAGACTGGTCTCACAGCTACGTAACTCATTGACCGCACGCAGATATCGGTCATACATCTTGGCGCTGACAAGCGGCTCAATAATAACTTTATCCTGATACATCTCAATTAATTCATGCTTTCTTAGGCCCAAGGCGGAGTTGTATGTTACGTAGAGTGCATCATCACAGGGCAGAACAGATGGCGGGGGACAATTTTCCTGGGCCTGTAGCGGTAGAGGAATTGCGTCCGAAAAAAACACCAAGATGGGTAGCACGAGTGCAGGAAGATATGTTCTCATAGCGCACATGAACAAATTATAGTTCAAAAGTTAAGAAGTTAATACAACCAAAAGAGTCTAGCATTAGGCTTTCATTTGGAAAGCACTTTGGGATGCTTTTGGGTTAAAATTATCCGTAAATATTTCATAAGGGGCTTTATTTATGAGTTCGATGAAGGTGTACTTCGTTGTTGGCATCGTGAGCTGTTTTGTCTTTGTTGCTACTGCAATAGGAAAAGAGTGTCCTCAGATCGGAGGGAAAAAATGTAAGGCGAATCAATATGTCTCGGTCAAGCCGGCGGAAGCTGCAGACTATAAATCCCTGAGCGACCTGTGCCCATATGCAGAGGTTTCCTGTCAGCCTGAGAACTGTGAACATGATCATGCCGATTGTCGCAGTAAAGTAACGGGAGACAAGCTTGAAAAATTGATTGCTTTGGAAAAAAGTTTTAATCAATTCGTCCAAGCGAATGGGGATATCAGCAAGCACCTGACAGAGATTGTTGACCCCAAGGAAAAATCTAAGGCCGACATGGACATGTCAGTTACAAGGTTGAAGGCACTGACCTCAATGCAGAAAATCACCAAGGAGATGGGCGCGAGTAATAATGTTGTTGACGTTGATATCAGTGTAACTCAGGGGCAAATTAATACCCAGGTGACGAATTATACCAAGCTCATTGATACCTACGATGTGAAGGATCCAGAAAAGTATGTAAAGGATCAGCTCGCCAAGCATGCTAGCAAGAGCGAGTGCAAGCAGAAGTATACTAACGCCAAGTCAGTGGCGGAAAACTGGCGTCAAGATGGCTTTGATTTAAATGAGTCACGGACGAAACCGGACATCTATCAGCGAATTGATTCTGTGGCCCTCTTGTGCGGCCATCCCGAAGCGCTCGATAAGGCAATTGCAATTTTGGAAGAGAGACAAAGTCTTGGGTCCAAAGACAAGGATGATGAAGCAACATTAAAGGCTTTGAAGAAGGCTAAAGAAAGTATCGACGAATTGTACGGGACGGCCAAAAAATCCGTGCAGAACTTGAAAGAAGTTTGCGTCGAAGGTTGCAAGGGCAAAGCAGCCAAGGGCATGGAACTCCTTGATACATGGATCGATTTTTCCGAGGAGAGCTTTTTATATGATGTTGAAATTGGCGTCGCTGATGCATGTAAAAAGTTAGCTGTAATCAAAATGAATGATGTTAATAAATATCAAACCCGCATGAGTAAGATTGCTGAGGTGGTTCCTCCCTATAAAAGTGAATTCGGCCATTGCAATAATGAGGAGATGGCTAAGGCGCATAAGAAACGCGCCGATGAGTTGAATGTCATTTTGGATAAAACCACCACTCTGCTGGAAAAAATGGAAGACTGCCCGGAAGATATGAAGAGAGAGATGTCGAGGGCCAATGGCGCTAATTTTTTCAAGAAGGATGGATTCAACAATACGCTGCTAGCACTAAAATCAATTGTTTCTAATGCCGAAATGACCAAGACAGAGCTGGAAAAGCAAACCAAGCAGGTAGGTAAAATGACACGCATGTGCAAGGTTGCCAGCGACCCAGTGAGAGTCTTTGGTCCGCCCAAGGAATCCGGCCCGGGCGCGGCTGCCAGCGACGGAAGTATTGCCCGCTAATCATTCAACACACAGTGGAAAGTTATTTATTATCCTGGCAGAGGCAATCTTACTCTGTCGCCAACTCGTCTTATCAGCTAAAGAAAATGAATATAAACACCTGGGAAGTCACGACGCTCAACGAAGTGAGCAACGCGGGTCTAGAAGGTTCAAACGGAATTACCATTCTCGAAACAAACAAGATTCTCCTCTCAACCCAGGCCGGACACTCCATCGAATTTTGCGGCGATTATCTTGTCCAGATACGCCTGGGAAATTGCAAGACCTGATTCCTTTTTTTTACATCTGTCTAGATGGTTCGGCTCGGACAAGGGCAATCAAATTACATGCCCATCTTTGTTAAAAATTCAGTTGAGGCATTCTAGCAGCTTATTAGATTTTAGAGATCAATTACTGATATTTTCTCAAAAATATCGTGCCGTCTGGTCTGTTTCCCCTGAGAATCACGTAATCAATATTAAGGAAAGTGGTTAGTTCAAGATGCACCGTTTGTAGTTTGATTTCGGTGTTGTCAATGTCCATAAATGCTTCAATCTGACATCGACCATCCCTGACACTTGTGCGCACTTTGATGACAGGGTTTGAAAAATAAGCACGGGCCTTCTCAACATTTTCTGGCATGAAATCTACTTCTGTTCTGTTGGGACTTAAGTAGGTCATGATGGCCTTATTAAATCCCTTAGTCTCAACTTGGTTCATTTCTTGGCGCTGGTGGTGTTCTTCGCCCATAATCCAATATCCGGTGATGTACTTTCTTGAGGGATAGGGGATCAGCTTACAGTTTTGATCAGCTTGGGCCTCAACTTTAAAAACATTAAGTTTATTGAAACTTTTTTTTATTGTGAAAAGACTTTGGCCAGCATATGAATTGATG
The DNA here is from genome assembly GCA_964359085.1 of uncultured Bdellovibrio sp. GTDB lineage: Bacteria > Bdellovibrionota > Bacteriovoracia > Bacteriovoracales > Bacteriovoracaceae > GWA2-49-15. The sequence goes on from CAYHRT010000083.1 coordinate 14,081, forward strand.
GCAAAACTCATCACTATGATCACAATGAGTGCACGCATACAAACTCCCCTGTATTCATCCAAAAAAACGTCTTTGATTCAAAGAGCTTCTAACACTGGGGATCTGACATGAAAAATAGGGATCAATGGGATTGTATATTTTTCATTTTTCATTTCAAAAAAAAGTGCCAGACTGAATTAGTTAAACCACTGCGTTAGTTTCTGCTTACCAGGCTACGAAACTGATTGCGTCTCAAAGGTCGGCAGGTACGAAGTGGTTCTTGTGCCATGTGGGTAACGGAAAACCGCCACAAAATGGATGGAGGATTTGCGGTCTATAACTTATTTGCCAACGCCAGAGCTTTGCCCTGATAACCAATGCCACATTCCCATCCCGCTAACTTGAATAAAAAACCTTCCTGACCAAGGGCTTCCGTCGTAGTAGGTCTGATAAGCTCCAGACAAAATAGTTTTCCTCACCGCTCCACCCGCACCGATATGCAGTCCAGAAACACTAAAAAAATCGTACGTGTAACCAAGAGTCACGGCGCCGACCCATCGGCCCAAGTTCCGGTCCGAGGCCCCTGAAATTTGAAGCTCGTTTGGAGTCCTCTCGACGGCCTCAATACGCCCCCAAATATTTGGTGCGCCGGAGCTAAATAAAAACTCTTCATTTATCGAGTTTAACGATGAGGCATGATTATAACGAGTAACTCCTCCATAGATCAACGCATTGTAGAACTTCCAAGTCTCTGAGAAGTCCAAACGGTTGTAAATCGAAGCGCTAAAACGGAGTGCATAGGGAATCTCTGGAGCGTGCAACTCAGGTTCATTGACATAGGCGAATGATGCCATTGCCATGGTGGAAAGAGAAAATTCCCCAATCAACCGGATGGCACCAGAATCAGGTACGTTAAGGGGAAGATCAACTTTCGTAGGGGCAGGTTCTACGCCGTGAAAGGCGGAGGCCTCAAATCTTATTTTTCTCTTTTTAAATGATCCACCAATCACCGTGCTTGTAATATGACCGACGTCCTGGCCAATATGGTGTCCGAGAGGGGCATCCGGGTTCATCATGCCTGTCGGCCGATGCATAAAGGCGACTGGCCCGTCAGTTGCCCCTCCTCGGGGAGCAAAGAATACTTTTAGATGATCTTTTTCGCCTGGGCCAAGTTTGATTGTATCGCTTAAAGTCAGCCCCATAATCGGCGAACTGTGGGGATGTTGTGCGTCTAAATACGGATCGCCATTGGCCTTCTCTTCGCCTATTTGCAGAAGTTCGGGATAACCGTTTTCGGGAAACGTCCATTTTTCAGTGGTGACCATAACATCCAGGTTAATGTAATGGAGATCACCATATGTTTTTCCGACATCAAGCATGATCATATTTGGTGAAACCAAGGCATCGCGGCC
>CAYHRT010000084.1:0-15186 GCA_964359085.1 uncultured Bdellovibrio sp.
GTATCTTGAACTGGGGAGACCCCCGATGGTAAAGATGACAAAGATGGTAAAGATCGTGTCTGAGTCAGCCGCTGTATTTTTTTTGTGGCGGCAAGCCGATGCCTTTGCCCTGAAAGTTTCACGCTCAAAGAGCGGACGTAGGTAGACCCAGCGGGAGCACCACCAACCTCATACAATTTTACCGAAGCTATGATTACACCGAGATGAAGTAATCCCGACAGGCCCAAAAATAAAAAATATTTATTAAAATTCATGCGACAATCCAACAAAGTATGACCGCCCTGCCGTTCCCTGTCCGTGAACTTCTTCATACTGTTTGTCCAAAACATTGTCGACTCGCAGATCGCCCTTAAGGTCCTTTTTTACATAATAGGCCGCATACCAATGCAGTAAGAAATAAGATGGCATCGTTATCCTGGTGAAATTAGTGGAATGAACATCCTCCCGTCTTCCCACAAAATGGCCACTCAAACGACTCATCCATCGATCAACAGTATAAGTTACTTGCCCATTCCCCTGATGGGTTGGCCGACGAAGGGCCCGTTGTCTTTCTTGATCATAGCTTTGGGTATAACTATAGCTCAGATCTTCTCTTAAAGTGGATGAAAGGGTCCGCCTCAAGATGAGTTCTCCTCCCTTGCTGTTTAAATCACCTTGATTGGAATACTTTGAACTCACAAAATCAAAATCTATCAAATCCTCTACCTTGGTCTGAAAAAGTTGCGCCTCAATCTCCCAAAGGTCAAAAGTCATAAGCATTTTAAGTTGTAAAGTTTTGGCCCTCTCTGGGCCCAAGCTGGTACTGCCGTATTGACTGTAGAGTTGATACAAACTAGGGGCCTTAAAACCCGAAGACCAGCGCGCGCTCACACTCACGGGCCATAGGGAAAAAGTATAGCTCGGACCGACGGAATAACTTTGAAAATCACCGAAGATTTCATGCTGATCATTTCTTAATCCCAGCAAAAAATGACTCTGCTCCCATTTTTGATCCAGACTCACAAAAAGCGCCTGATTAGTCACCGATCGCTCGGGCATGATCCCTCTGATTTCCATTGATTCGCGTGCCCCCTCTACCCCCATTGTCAATTTGCTGTCATCACCCAAAATACCAGTATTTTGTAACGCTATTACGTCATTTTTCCCCTTATAAAATTCAAAAAGAGTCCCTGTATCAGTGGTCGAATCTTTGGCATCATTGGCAATTTTGACATGAGAAGCACTTTTAATTTTAAGCACCGGAGACCAGAATCGGCCCATGACTTTGTCGGCCTCAATAAAGTAGGAGCTGTTTTCTTGCTTTAAAGAATAGTTGAGATCATCTTGATAAGGGCCTCCACCTTGATCAAGTTCCGTCTTGCTCTTCTCCCATTTCCCACCCAAAATCAGGTGGAGAAGACCCTCAGAACGTCCTTCAATTTTGGCCTGAGCAGACTGACGCCAAAAACCATCTTCCTCATCATTCCCTGGATAGTGAGAATTGGCGGCCGAAAATCCCCGGGTATTATAAAATTCGCCTGCCAAATTCAGCTGATAGGTTGACGGTAACGGTCCTCGCGTTTCGGCCTGCATGCCGTAACTCTTGAAACTACCGCCTTCTCCTCTCAAAATCGAATTCCAGTTTTTATCCCCTGTGGCCCCTTTGCCCCCAGGTTTCGTCCAAATTTTTATCACCCCTGCCAAGGCATCGCTACCGTAATGAATGCTATCTGGCCCTTTCACAATTTCAATTCGGTCAACATTGAGAAGGGAGAGATGCGAAAAATCATAGGCGCGACCGGGTGAAGAAGGATCATTCATAGGCACACCATCAACTAGCACCAGAATGTGCTCGGATTTTAAACCATGCAAAAAAACCGAGGTTTGTCCGCCTTGAGGCCCACTACGCACGACATGAATTCCTGCTTCTTCACTCAAGAGTTGATGTAGAAAATTATACCCTTTCCTGCTTATTTCTTGCGAGGTGATGGTGCGATCGGCCCTCACCTTGTTCATCATTTCCTCTATCGGCACCCGCTCGGCACGAACAAGAATCGTCTCCGTACTCTGGGCAGTCTGCTGGATAAAGAAACAAAATAGGACGAGATGTCGCAACATGACCATTCTCCTGCTCGGGAAATTGAGTATTTCAGTAGCTCGGGCTTTCCACAAAATGGATTTACCGTTGCGGCACAGCTCTGGATTCACACCAGATTCCTTCTGACATACCTATTTAAGAAATCGGACTATAAACGCCGTAGAAGTCAGAAGTCAATCTTAGAAAACGAGTAAAAAGCTCAGGTAGTATCTTACTCCAAGAATTGGCTCCAAGAATTGAACCATTGTTCACATTTCCAAGGTAAAATAACAAAATAAAATAATTCTTGGGGATGAAAATATGGGCGCAAAAAATTATCAAGCCGATTATGTGGTGGTGGGCGCCGGATTGTCGGGAATTTATGCCTGCCTAAAACTTCTCGAAGCGGGAAAAAAAGTTATCTTACTTGATCGCGATGTACGAGAGCATATCGGCGGACAGGCAGTGGAATCTTTTGGTGGGGTATTCATGGCCGATTCTCCCCTTCAACGCCGTTTTCGTATCAAAGACGATTTGGATATGGCCTATTCCGATTGGTGTAGCTTTGCCGAATTCACGGCCGCAGATGAACTGGGCCGGGCCTGGGCCCGAGGTTTTATTGAAAACTCCACGCGCCTCCTTTATCACGGTCTCAAAAAATATCATGTCTCCTATTTTCCGGTGGTTCATTGGGTGGAGCGGGGGCTCTTTGTCCCCGGTAATTCCGTCCCCCGTTTTCATATGGTATGGGGCACGGGGCATGGCTTAATCAAACGTCTCGCGGCCGCCCTCCTTGCCTATGAAGGCAAAGAAAAATTGCAAATCTACTTTCAACATAATGTAAAAAATTTTCTTGAACAGCAGGGGAAAATCGTTGGGGTGGAAGGAGTCTCAGAATTCGACCAACAAAATTTCAAGGCCTCAGGCGACAACGTGATTATGGCGGCCGGGGGATATGGGGCCAACCTCGATTTGGTTCGAAAAAACTGGCATCGAGATTGGAGCAAACCACCTAAAGATTTGCTCATCGGGTGTCATCAATTTAACGATGGCCAATTACACGATCAAGTTAAGCAGTTGGGCGGTGATATCATTAATCAAGATCGTATGTGGAATTATGCCGCCGGCATCCCTCATCCCCACCCCAAGCGCCAGCAACATGGGCTCTCTCTAGTGCCTCCCAAATCTGCGTTATGGATGGATGCTCTAGGTAAAAGGATCGGGCCGGTACCTTTAATTACCGCCTTCGATACACGCTCCATGGTTTCGGCCATCTGCAAGGCCCCAGCGGGATACAGTTGGCAAATTATGAATCGCAAAATTGCCGTGAAAGAGTTAGCCGTTTCAGGTTCCGAGCACAATCCCGCCATTCGTGACGAAAAACTTTTTTCCTTTTTATTAACGGTGCTCTTGGGAAACAGCTCACTCGTCGATCATTTCTGTAAAGATTCCGTCCACTTTGTCACCGCCCCGAACCTGCAGGAATTAGTTCAAAAGATGAATGCCATCAACCAACCCTATATCATTGAGCACGAACTTATAAAAAATGAGATTGAAACTTATGACAAGATGATTGGCCGGGGGCGCGCTTATTTTAATGATGATCAGCTCAGGCGTCTGGCACAATTACGGAATTATAAAGGAGACCGGCTGCGTACCTGTAAATTTCAAAAGATTTTGGACCCCAGTGCAGGCCCTTTAATCGCAGTCAAGCTCAATATTCTGGTCAGGAAGAGTCTAGGCGGTGTAAAAACTAATCTTCGTTCCCAGGTCTTGCGACCTGATAATTCCCTTATCACTGGGCTTTATGCTGTGGGAGAATCGGCAGGCTTCGGTGGCGGAAGTATCCATGGGCTGCGTGCTTTAGAGGGAACATTTTTAGGCAATTGTATTTATAATGCTGAGATGGCGGTGAATTCTATTTTGGCAGGCAACTAGGAGGCAAACATGAAACATACCGGCGCCTATCTGGCGCGTTTTGCTTTAGAACAGATGGGGGTACGTTACACTTTCGGTATCCCGGGAGTACACAATACCGAACTGTACGATGAGTTAAACAATAGCGAAACAATTACTCCAGTCTTGGTTACCCACGAAATGGGTGCGGCCTTTATGGCCGAAGGAGTCAGTCGCACCTCTGACTCGGTAGGCGCGCTGGTTATTGTTCCAGCGGCAGGCACCACTCACGCCATGAGTGGTATTGGTGAGGCCTTCCTTGATGGCATTCCTATGCTCGTGATCTCTGGAGGAATCCGTCGTGATAGCGGAAAATCTTTTCAGCTCCATCAGATCGAGCAAAAAGCGTTGGTGGAAGGAATTACCAAAGGATATTACCTGATCCAGACTCATGCCGAGGTTATCCCAACCTTGTACCACGCTTACGATCTGGCCATACAGGGAACTCCAGGCCCTGTCTTTGTGGAAATTCCCTCCAATATTTTACTCTTTGGTGGCCAAATTGAGACTCTTCCTCAATATCAAAAATCTTTTACCAATCCCGTGATCAACATGACAAAAATTGTGCAAGCGGCGCAAATACTCCTCAACGCCAAACGGCCCGGCCTCTATGTGGGCTGGGGGGCACGCCACGCCACTTCGTGCTTGATCGAATTGGCCGAGACGCTGCAGATGCCCGTTTCGACCACGATGCAAGGGATTTCGGTTTTCCCCCACGACCATCCTCTGCATGCCGGGATGGGATTTGGCAAGAGCGGAGTGCCGGCAGCAAAAGAGGCCTTCTCTGACGTCGATTGTCTCTTGGCCGTAGGTGCACGCTTTGGTGAGCTTGCCACTGGTTCTTATGGCCTGCCCGTCCCTACTAACCTCGTCCACATGGATATCAATCCAGAAGTCTTCGATAAAAATTATCCAAGCACAGTCGCCATCTGCGCAGATGCTCGCGAGGGACTCCAAGAACTATTAGATAAACTAAGGGCACTGGCGCCTCAAGGGCAGCTACCACGACCTTCACGAGGTCTTCCCAAAGTCATTCAAGACAAAAAAGCTGAATATTTTCGTGAGTGGGAATTGCACGATTCCCAAACTCGCGTCAACCCCTATCTCTTCTTTCGCTCGCTCAGAAGTAAATTAGCGCGCGACGCTTTTGTGCTTCTCGATGATGGCAATCACACTTTTCTGGCGGCGGAACTTTTCCCCTGCTTTGAATCTCGCCACCTCATCTCTCCGACAGACTTCAATGCCATGGGGTATTGTGTGCCGGCAGCCGTTGGTGTCAAGCTCAGCAACCGTGAAAAACAAGTGGTTGGAATTGTGGGCGATGGCGGAGTATTAATGACAGGCATGGAACTCCTGACCGCCTCGACTCTAGAACTGGGTATCATCATTTTTGTTTTTCACGACGGCGAACTGGGGCAGATAAGCCAGTTCCAAAAAATCCCACTCAATCGAAAAACCTGCACTATTTTAGGGGATATAAAAATTGAGGGTATGGCGCTGGCGACAGGGGCCCACTTTATGAGCATCTCCCAGAATAATCAGATTGATGCAAAAATAGACGAAGCCTTGCGCATTTCCGCCACTGGCCGTCCGGTTCTGGTCGACGTCAATATTGATTATTCTCGCAGAACTTGCTTTACCAAAGGTGTTGTCTCAACCAATTTGAGCCGTTTTCCTTTAGGCGAAAAAGTTCGCTTTATTGGTCGGGCCTTAAAGCGACACCTTCTCGAACAAAGTGAATAAGCGAAAAAGAGCAAAAATCTCCTGCCTAAAGTACTGGGCCTCTTGTTTTTTTTTTGCGCAATAATACCCGGTATGACGATCGGGAAGAGCAGTATTGAAGATACAGCTTTGCTTCTCTTGACAAATTACGGTTCATAACCGTAAAATGCCAACCATGTGGATTAATAGAGATATATCTAATGTTTTGAACCGCGACAATAGCTTTATCCAGGTTTTAACTGGACCCCGTCAATGTGGCAAATCGAGTCTTTTTTTGAAACTGGGCCCAGACTTTACAGAACTTAGCATGGATGATTTGGCACTCCGGGAGGCACTCTCAAAAGACCCTTTGACCTTTTTACGCCAATTCGAAGACAAAAAACTTTTCATAGATGAAACCCAGCTAGTGCCCGAAATTTTTTCCGCCCTGAAAAGAAAAGTTGATCTATTAAAACGATCATCAGTACCGCGACAAACATTTTTCAGATTGACTGGTTCTAACCAAATTATGATGGATAAAAATATCAAAGAAAGTTTGGCCGGAAGGGCCAGTTATTTTGAGCTGAACACCTTGTCAGTTGCCGAAATCACCAAAATGGCGAAAATTTCTACTGGGGAAATTCTCCTGAAGGGAGGATGGCCTGAACTCTATACCGATGAGAAAATTTCTTTCAAACGTTATCTGGATGACTATATTAGAACTTATGTTGAGAAAGACATCATCCTTTCGGCCGGTGTTCAAAAGCATCATGATTTTATCCGTTTTGCCAAATTATTAGCGGGAAGATCGGGGCATATTATTAATCATTCTGAATTGGCGCGGGAGGTAGGAGTTAATGCGGAAACCATTAGAGAATGGATTTCAATTTTACAGCAGATGAAAATAATTGTTCTCATTAATCCTTTTTTTACCAACTACTCCAAGCGTCTCATAAAATCCCCAAAGGCTTTTTTTCTCGACACAGGACTGGCCTGCCGACTTCAGGGACACTCCGAATTGGCACCGCTGTTAACTTCACCGCATATGGGAAGCATATTTGAAACACTCGTATGCACCGAAATTTATAAAACCATGAAGAATTTTGATCGAATCTGGGATATCTATCATTGGAGAAGTCGGGATGGAGAGGAAATCGACTTTCTTATCAAAATGGAAGATGGAAAAGATCTTTTTCTGGAGGCCAAAGTCAGTCGTCAGATGCTCGAACCTCATGAAAAATATCCAGAAATCCAAAAAGTGTTTAAGGATAAAATTCCTCCGCGCTTTCTATGTCATATGGAAGGTGATTCTATTGTGGGAACATCGATCCCAATTAAATACCTGAGGGATTTCTTGTTGCAATATTGATTTCTATCTCACCGATATATTTAAAATGTGAGCATAGTTACGGTTAATCTATTCTTTTGTAGACAACTCCGACTTCCCATCGGTCTAAATCTCCATGGCAACCAGCACCACAGGTTCCACCTTTTGGCAGACTCTTCCACTGCTTTTTGATGAGATGCTGGCGCTCCCCCCCATGCACATCATGGCACATGCCACACGACATACCATGCGACCGATGGAGATTTTTTCTCACTAGTTTCGTACCTCCGCCAAGATACCATGGTTTTTTGACCTGCTCATCATTTCTGAAAAGTGTTTCAGTTGCTGAAATCTTTTCATTCAACATGTTAATGTTATGACACTTAAAACATGTCTTGTATTTATCGGGCACCAACTTCCAGTTTTTAGATTCAACATTTCGACTATCGCTGGCAAGATCACTTTTAAGCAACCACCACTGATCACTCTGATGGGAATTATGACAGATGGTACATTGTTTTTCTTTGGCCGGAGGATGTGAATAGCTGGAGGTCTCAACCACCTTCTGCATGTTTCTAATGACTCTGTTGTTTGTAGGATAGTGTCCAAGATAATCCAGTTCCTTATTGTGGCAACTAAGACAGAGATCTTCTTTTGGGAATTTAAGTAATTTTTGGTTTTGACTGCCATGCGGCCGGTGGCATTTTACGCAACCACCTTCAGAATAGACCACATCATGGGTAGATTTCGCCGACGTATCTTTCACACCACCGTGGCAACTGGTGCATAAGTCGATGACTGGCATTTTGAGAAAAGATTTATGCTCCGACCCGTGAGGATTATGACAAGAAACACACTGTTTGGTGAGATCAAGCGCCTTGTGTTTGAAAGGCAAATCATGCTCTATCTCATGACAGCTAGAACAAACTTCTGAGGAATAGTTGATGCTGAAATGCTTATCATTTTTTTCATGACAGACATCGCACATATTTTCAGCCGCCGGCGTATGAGTAAGCAGGTTGGTTTGTCCCTGGAAGTGACATTGAAGACAATTTTCCTCAACTGGTGTATCCGCCCACGCAGAGACACTCATCAGTATTAATCCAGCACATAACCCCAGCAAACACATAAAAGTTTTCATAACCTAGTTTTATAGCGGCCCTCCTCTATGAAAGGAATAAAGTTGGCCTAACCGTGCACAAAATACATACTTCGGAGGCAGCATTTTCTATATTAAAACTGATACATGTCATCTTCTAAAAAGTCCTCTATAATATATGCTTAAGAGCATGGGAGGATCAGTATGCCTATAGCGATCAAAGTCAAATTTGGAATATCGTTTGCAATTTACTTGCTGCTCTTACTCGGGTTTGTCTCGTGTGCTACGGTGGGTAGCTCTTTTCAGTTCATGGGGCCTCAAACTATCGAAGTAGGCAAAACTTCCCGCGCTGATATTTTTAAGACTTATGGCGAACCCTTTCGAGTTGGTTATGATAACGGCAGTCTGAAGTGGACCTATGGTTACTACCTCTATCGGATGATCGGTGAAAGCGAGACGAGGGACTTGATCATCACCTTTGATGCCAATGGAATTGTGAAAGACTATTCCTATTCAACTTCAATGAAAGACGAGAAGGCCGCCATTTTACACCAAAAACCATAGACCAGAGTTGAGGAAAAATGCATGAAAACGATTTTATTTCTGATCTCAGGCCTGGTGTTCTGTCTGCCTATGCTTAGCTCTCAAGAAAGAAAACCCGACTCTACCCCAAGTTCTGTGGCCAATATGCAACTTAAGTCTAAGCTCAGTAAACAAGTCATCAGCAATTCCAAAATTTATTTTTTTGGTGAGAAATCTCATACCTTCATCGTCGATAGAAGAAAGAACATCATCATTACCAGACATTGTGGTGCCAAAGTAGAAACCTCCAAGTGTTTGGCGGCCATGAAATTGAAACAAGTAAACATGAATGATCTTACCGACGATGACTTAAAAGGGGATAAAAATCCCGGCGTAATTTTGTGTCAAAAATCACTATCTGCTGACGTAATTGTTGGTAAAGATAAGGATGGCAACATCACGAGCTTTTGTTCTTTTAAAGACGGCACTATGGTCTCGGCCGATGCTTTGGTTACTTGGGCCAATAAAAATGCCCAGCAAAGCAAACCGTAGCTATAGGTAGATATAGAAAGTAGCAAGACAGGAAGAAGGAGTTCATCCGAATGGCAAAAGGCATTATTATTGACGAGAACGTCAACCGCCGCAAGATGATCTCTTTGAATTTTGAACTCTACCTCGATGTCATACTAGAACCCGTATCCGGATATGATGGCGCAATTGCATATTTACAAAAATATCCCAATCTACCGATCATTGTCTGCCAAAACAACATTGCCAATGATTATACGGTGCTAAAAACTTTCGCTTTCATTAAATCCAACAAGCTCGATATTCCTATTGTATGCGTGGGAGAATGCCCGAAACTTGAATCGGAAAAAAACGTCACAATTGTGACTGATGTCGCCAATGACTTAAAAAAGGCCATCGCCTGGGCGGCGAAAAAATTATCTATAACAGCAGAGATGATGGCCTTTATGGATACAGATGAGTATTACCCAATTTCCACTCATCACTTTTATCTCATCTCAAGCGCACCCTGTGACATCTTTTACCTTACAATTGATAAGCAACCAATTATTCAAATCCCCAAAGGCTCCGCCATTAGCAGAGAAATGATCAATAACTGGCTTATTGATAAAAAAACTGTCCTGCATGTCAATAAATACGAGCGCCTAAAATTTGTAAATCATCTCACCCAAGATGCCATCAGCATTATTCGCTCCAACACCAGTAAGCGAAATGAGCGCGTGAGTGCCACCCAGGCGGTCTTCGAAGAATCTAAATTGCTCTTGTGTGATGTTGGGATGGATGAAAAAGCATTTGCCCAGGCCCACGAGGCCATCAACTCTCTGGTCAAAATTGCCAATGACACTGACGAACTGGCCGAACTTTTGGCCATCTTGGAGAACTCTGGTGCTGGCTATCTGTACAAGCATTCCGTCCTGGCCGCTACTTTAGGTCATCATTGTGTGAATGCTTTAAAGTGGGTGACTTCACAACATAAAGCAGTCATCTGCTTCGTTGCCTTTTTCCACGACATTATGCTGCTCGATGATGCGCATGCTCAGATCAATAATGCGCGCATGTTCAAAGAATGCAACTTCTCTGAGATGCATAAAAAAATTATAGAAACTCACGCTTTTAGGGCATCACAACTGATCCAGGATTATCCCAAAGTCCCATTTGGAGCACCGGAAATTATTCTTCAACACCATGGCATGCCGAATGGCATTGGTTTCGCGGCAGATTTATCTTCGCGAATTTCTCCCTTGGCAGCCGTTTTCCAAGTGGTCGAATATCTAGTTGATAAAATTCTCGCCACTCCAAAAGGTGAAAAATTTCACACCCAAATCTGTTTTGCAGACATGCATAATAAATTCAATAAAGGACAGTATAGAGAAACAGTCAACGCGCTTGAGTCACTTCAAAAATCTTTCAAATTGAACAACTAAGTTACTTGAAAAATTCGGGATATTTTTTGACAAAATAGGGCAAAAAGATGGCCACATTAAATCGGTGCAGAGTCTGCCTCATGCCATCCACCGTACCCGTCACACCTGTGCCATACTGAGGAACACCCCGAAAATGCACCCCTAGCAGCTCTCCTGTCGCGGTAAGAACAGGCGAACCGGAATGCCCCCCTTCCGTATCTACGAGATGGAGAAAGTGGGGTAAGTCAGGGTCAGTGGAACCATCAAAAAAAATTCTCCCCTCAGAAATTACCTTATACGAATCAGCGTATTGCAGGGCATGAGGGTGACCGGCCACAATCACAAAACGGCCCTCAAGTGCCTGCGCAGCTTCATTTTCATCCTGGGCAATGGGCATGTAGGGCAACTGCGGAAATTCGACCGGCGGTTGGACTCGGAGTAAGGCAAAATCGGCATTGTAGTTGTAGACTAATAACTCTACACACGGCAAAAGCATGGGTCGCCCCAATTGGCCACTTGTCGCTAACCGATTCATCAAAATAAAAAAGCTTTTTCCACACTCTTTAGTTTCCCCTATCACTTTGTGGGCAATTACATGGGCAGCGGTGACCACTAGACCCTGGGGAGAAATGAGAGACGCCGTTCCTCGCTTAGGTAGAAATATTGTGGCCTTAAAAGCACGCCGAAGCGCCTCTGCCTGTCCACTTGCCGGATGCTCTGGCAAAGTAATTATGTCGCTTAAATAACGTTCTGGAAGATAGTACGCGCCTTGACCGATTTCAATGGCATGGCCAAAACCTCCAAAACACAAGATGACAAATAATAAAAAGATAGCTTGAACGCTCATGTATTGGCTTTTTTCATGCTTCACACCGCTCTGTCAATAGAGGATAATTGAGTGGGAAATTTTATGGGCAATTCCACGAAAGTAAGTGAGCGGCGGGAAGTTTGATGGCACAAGAAATTCATATTGGCTATATTGGCCTGGACCAACGCTACTTGCGCCGCCTCAAGGCCGACTTTACCGATGAATACAGCAAAGTTTTAGAACTTTCATTTCACCAATATGACCATCTCGACTCAAAAGATTTCCCGGCCATCATCATGGCACTGATGGATCGACCTTGCCATATTCTCTACCTCGATTTCAGCGACCAATTCGATTTAGTTTTGAAATTGGCCACCATGGTTCAGCGTCTAAACTGTTTTAACAAGATGGTGATTATTGGACTCTTCTCCATGCATGAATTTGCTAAAATGGAAGTCAATGTCCTGCCTATCGGACTTACTTCCCTGCATCTCAAATCTAGTGAAGAAACGCGGGATGCCCTCTATTCTGGGATGCTTTCCAGTCATCCTACGCTGGCAAAAAAACCGGCAACCTACAACTTAAATCTGCTCAAAGGAAAAAACATCACTGTCTTTGAAATTTGTCGTCTCAATTTTGCCAATGCCACTGGCTTGCATCTCGAAACTTCCATCCCCTATAAACCTTCCGAAGCGATCAAACTACCCCACAATGTATGCTGTGAAATTATTAAATCAGAAGAATTCAAAGTCAAAAGTATGGACCCTGGCCCACTCTATTATGATTCTAAAATAGGGGTGACTCTCGATTTCGAATTTGTCGATACCATTGATGAGAGCAAAAAAGAATCCAATGACAAAATGGAAAAGGCCAAAATAATGGATGCCATAGAAATCAGAAAAGGTGAAGTGGTAAAGATCAAAGGCCAATATGCCAAATGGCTAGAAGATCATCTCAAAGATTCAATATCTAAACGCATCAAACTTTTGATTATCGACCCAACTTTTAAGACTATTGCCCAACAAGACTCGCTCTTGTGGGATTCGGCCTTTTCCTTTCGCATTCAAACCCATCTCATCAAAGCAGAAGCTGAATTGCAAAATTACCTCCCAGATTTTATTGCCTTGGAGTTTTGTGCTACCCCTTATTCCCCTCCCACACCTGAAGCGGCTGCGCCAGCGGTCAAGGACTTTGAAAAAAGTTTTTTGATTCCTCCACTTGATGATGGAGCGATTGAGAATATTGTGAAAGCTATACAAAAAATTCCAAATTATTCTCCTATCATCGTTCTCTTTGGGAAAAACGACATCTCCTCAAAACAGGCATGCACCCAATACAGCTATGCCAAAATTGCGGTGGCCCAAGGAGCTATTTCTACAAATACCTTAGTGGACATGGCTAAGACTTTTGATAAAAAGAATGTTTTTTTGAAAGACACCAAGGCGCTGAAATTATTTTTTTCCAAACGAGACCCTCTGTCTTTTTGTAATCGCCCAATAGACATCAATCTCCTAAATATTTCAGAATTTGAACTTTACTTCGAGTGTGACTTGCCACTCGACAAAAAGTGTCGTTTAAAGGCCACCAAGCCTGTCACATTTTTTTTTACACTTTCACCTATTCCAAATACCTCCCAGTTTGCCAACCGACGCAACACCTACCATGGCATCATTCAGCTTCTTTCGCGTCAGCAAATAGACGATCTACGCAAGTTCATCATCAAGAAGGATGCATAGAAAAATGCACATAAAAAAAATGCAAAAGATAATTCTTGAAGCAATAGCTAAAGAGATATCCTTTACCGCCACAAGAGGTCGAGGCCCAGGAGGGCAAAACGTCAACAAGGTCTCATCGAGCGCCTCAATGCTATGGGCCTTTGCAGATTCACACGCCATCACCTCAGAGCAAAAGCATATGATTCAAAGCAAACTCGCCAATTGCATTAACAAGGACAATTTCCTGTACATCAGAAGTGATGAATTTCGCGATCTTGAAAGAAATAAGGCACGCTGCCTGGAAAAATTAGAGGCCATGCTCAGAGTGGCCTTTCATCGCCCCAGGCCCCGCAAAAAAACCAACCCCACCTATGCTTCGACGTTGAGAAATAAGGAAAGTAAAACTCGCCGGGGAAAGGTCAAAAAATTGCGCACCAAAGTTAGTTTCTAGTCATCGCCGCCCATTATTGCAGAGCACGATAGCAGCTTTAAATTGGCATGTGCTAGAATCCGCCCACAACGAAATTGTTCAACTACTTTAAGGAGATTTTCTATGCCAGTGGCAACCCCAGACCAATATTGCAAAATGCTCGACCGTGCTTTCAAAGGTGGCTTCGCCTACCCGGCCATCAACGTCACTTCTCCTTCCACCGCCAATGCCGCCATTAAGGCCTTTGCTGATAAAAAGTGCGATGGCATTATTCAAGTTTCTACTGGCGGCGGTGAGTTTATGTCCGGTCAGGCCTTGAAAGATATGGCCTTAGGTTCCATCAGCTTGGCCCAACACGTTCACTTAGTGGCAGAGAAATATAATATCTTGATTGCCCTCCACACCGATCACTGCCACCCCAAATATCTGACTAAATTTTTGGCCCCCCTTATAACTGAAACTGAGAACCGCCGTAAAAAGGGTCTGCCCAACCTCTTCAATAGTCACATGTTTGATGGCTCGGAATTGCCCTTGGAAGAAAATCTCAAGACCTCATCTGAACTCTTGGAACGCTGTGCTCGCGCCCAGATTATTTTAGAAGTTGAGACGGGCGTCGTGGGTGGCGAAGAAGACGGCCACAACAACGAAGGGGCACCCAGCGCAAAACTCTATACCACGCCAGAAGAAATGGTGGCGGTGGCCAAAAAACTGCGTCCTCTTGGTCGCTTTCTCTATGCCGCAACTTTTGGAAACGTCCATGGTGTCTATAAACCAGGCAATGTGAAATTGCGCCCCGAAATCTTAAAACGTGGTCAGGAGGCCGTCGTTTCGGCCCTAGGCAAAGATGCTCGCCATCAATTGGTCTTCCACGGCGGAAGCGGTTCAGAGCTATCCGAGATTCACGAAACCCTCCAATATGGTGTGGTAAAAATGAATATCGATACTGATACCCAATATGCCTACACCCGTGCAGTGGTCGATCATATGTTTAAAAATTATGACCAAGTTCTCAAGGTGGATAGCGAGGTTGGCGGCAAAAAATTCTATGATCCTCGTGCCTGGCTCAAGGCCGCCGAAAATAAAATGACGGAGCGAATTTACCAAGGCATTGGAGATTTAAAAGCGGAAGGAACATCACTTCTTCATTCATAATTCATAAAATTCATAAATGAGGCCCTATGCAACTTGTAATCCTGCTTGTCCTATCGTCCTTACTGAATGTAGCCCAGGCCTTTGAAATCAAGGCCGGCCCTTACATGCAAAGTGTGACACCCATCTCGGCCACTGTCAGAATTGAAGGCAAATTCGCGGGCACACCCAAAGTGATCTTTTTTCGTGAAAGCGAAACAGAAACTTTTTCGGTTAATGCCACGCTCATTGAACGCAACCACCACCCTGACAAGAAAGTGGGGCTGTATGAAGCAAAACTAATGGGCCTGGTGGATGGCGCGCGCTATCTCTATCAAATTCAACAAGGAGAACAGAAAACCGGCCTCTACCATTTTAAAACTCTATGGAAACAACCCCACCCCTTTGCCTTTCTCGCCTTAAGTGACTCCCAGAACGGTTACAAAGTAACCGCCCAGGTGATCAGGCAGAGTGTGATGAAGTATGCCTTTGCCAGTTATCTCGATGAACGAG
>CAYHRT010000085.1:0-15037 GCA_964359085.1 uncultured Bdellovibrio sp.
CGCGAGTTAAAGAAACGTTCCTGCTCAAGTGCTAAATCCTTGTAACTCAATTTTCCGGCGCTGTAGTGGCCCTTCATCAGATTAAAAAGTTTTTCGCCTTTTTTTAAAATATCTTCGCGGGCCTGTTGGCGCTCCAAGGCCTGGGTGAGAGTTTGATGTTTGGCGCGGAAATCAGCATCAAACTTTTGATCGAGCAGGAGCAGTTGATATCTTGCCTGGAAGGATTGATATTCACTTTCGCGATAGCTGATATAATCACTGAGGCGCTCGAAAATGGGAATAGTGACGGTAAAGGCAAAACTTGTATCATATTGGCTCGTACCATAAACATTTTGATTGGAACGTTGGGCGCGAAAATCAATAGTCGGTAGAAAATCACCCTTGGCACGCAAGACGTTTAAATCTGAAGCCTGCATGGCCAAAAACATTTCCTGAAAATCCGGTCGGTTGCTTTTATCGGCCCTGCGGGAGAGAAGCGTTTGTAGCGCTGTCCCTTTCAGGTCCTTGGCAAATGGCCATGTCTGCTCAAGTTCACGTCCCTCGGCCAATATTCCCAGAGATCTTTCAAGCTCGGCCTTGACATCTTGAAATTCAAGCTCGGCAAAGGTGAGGGTAGACTGAGAATTTTCCAAGTCGACCTCAGAGGAAAGAACTTGGTGTTCGGGAATGAGACCTTGCCCATAACGGACTTTGGTAATTTTTAACAATTCCTGACGAACTTCGACTTGAGCATGCTTGATTTCAATTTCTTGAATGCGCCAGAGATAATCGAAAAGTGCATGGGTGGCTCGGGCCTCGGCACTCAGATTTTCTGACGAAAGATGTTCGACGGCACTTTGCTTGGAAAATTCCTGTGCTTTTAGTCCCAAAACATCGACACCATTTCGCCATAGACTGAAATCGAGAGTTCCAACAGTCGTTCGGCCAGCATCTTGAAACGAGCTGTCCCGATTTTGGGTGGCAGCCACACTAATTGTGGGGAGAAATTGGGCAAAGGCCCCCATTTGTCGCGCTTTCATTCTGTCCAAATTATTTTCACTTAATTTTAAGGAAAAATCATTTTGCAAAATTAACTGCAAGGCCTGCTCGAAGGTGATTGTATTATGGGTTGTGGAAGCGGAAGCACTCAATGAAACAAGAAAGAAGATGAGTGTTGCCCAGATTCTTATTGCCATGCCGGTTCCTCATTATCGAGCAATTCAGTTTCTTCTTCGCCTTGTTCTTTTTTTACTAATAATTTCTGTTTCCGTCCCAGTGTGAGGACTTCAAGACCTGGCACCACGAACAAGGTAAAGGTCATAGAGAACCACAAGCCGCCACTCACGGCCAAGCCAAGAGGACGTAGAATTTTTCCTCCTTCGCCCATTCCTATGGCCACCGGAAGCATGCCGAGGACGGTAGTCAGCGAAGTGATCAAAATGGGGCGAAGACGTCGTTTCGCCGCCAGCAGTGCCGCTTCGCTAGGCGAATGGCCCTCGGCCACCAGCTTCAAGGTTAAATCGGCCAGCATGATGGAATTCGCCACCGTAATCCCACTGAGCAAAATGACGCCTAGACTGGAATTGAGGGAAATAGTACTTTTGAAAGTTAAGAGAGACACCAGAACACCCACTAGCCCGATGGGTGCAGCGGAAAGAATAATGAGGGCCTGGATGATACTTCCAAATTGCAAATAGAGAACAAAAAAGATCAGAAGAATAGAAGTCCCCACACTCCAGTAAAGTTGATTTAAGGCGGCGGTGATATCTCGTTCCGCATCCTCAAGAGCGATCGTAGGTGTCGAGGTAAGTTCCAAATCTTTTTTGAAAGTTTTTGTGAAGGTCCTTAAAAACTCTTTGGCCTGTTCGAGACGAGTGGATTTTTCTTTCTCAGCACCTTTTTTTACTTTCCCAAAAACTTTCGTAACTTCCTGTCCATCTTCCCGTACGATATCATGAGCGACGGCCTGTCGTTCAATATTACCCAGGGCCATGAGAGGAATAATCTTTTGGCCAACTCTAATCGGAAGGGCCTTAATATCCGGGAGAGTTTTTAAGTAGTGATCAGGGAATTGCATGTTGATACCCATGCTTTTGTTGTCTTGAGTGAGAGTTCCGATGCTTTTTCCTTCTGTGGCTACACGGGTTAAATCCGCCAGGTCGTAGGTGTTGAAAGTAGCACCGGCGCGCTGGAGTTCCGGCCACAGTTCTGTGAAGGGAGTGAAGACAATGCCTTCGGGCATGAAGGTTCCCGGTTCGTACCAAACATTGGGGAAAATATCTTGTTCAGTGATGCCGGAATTGATTTCTTTGGCCACCATGGCGCGATCTTCGGGAGTGCCACCCTTAATGCTCACTTCTAAATTGGGGGGATTGGGAATGGGGAGTTCGGCCGGATTCCAAGGGACCACCCAGAATCGAATAGTGGGAGTGTTGGCAAAATTCCCCTCAATCTTTTTCCACATCACATCCATATCGGATTTATCTTTCAGCCGCGCCATGATCATGCCGTCATTTTTGCGTTGAATTTGTACAAAAGTGTAGAGGATTTTATCGCCAAACTTGTTTAAGAGTTCATTTTCGGCTTCGTCAATTTGCCCTTCCATCTCTTTCACATTGTTCATGCCTTGAGCATTCACTCCCAGAATAATCCAATCAGTATCGGGCAATCCGATAATTTCTTTTTCTAATCTGGGAAGGCCAAAATAAAGCAGACCGGCCAACACTAGAGTCAAGCCTATGGGTGCCGCAATCATCGGCCAATGTTTATGAATATATAAATTGAGTAAGCGCTCGTAAGTCGTTTCCAGCCAGTTAATTTGCCGGGCGATGGGCGGAGCAGATAATTGTTCCAGACCGCCGCGTCGGTTGAGCAGATGCAGCCGAATAGTTGGAACAAGGAAGAGGGCAACGATGGCCGAGAGCCCGTGGGAAAAAACAACCGCCATACTTAAATCACCTAAAACGGCATTAGTCAGATCTTTGGTCAGGGCCAGTGGCAAAAAAACCACTAAGGAAGCAATGGTGCTTCCGATCACCGGACCACGCACTTCTTTCACTGATTCGGTGACCAGATGGAGGGTTTCTTCAGGAGTCAGTCGATGTTTGATCTTTTCCATATGGGCAAAAATATTTTCCATGACCACAATAGAAGCATCGACATTCATGCCGGCCGACAACGCCAGACCACCCAGCGAAATGAGATTGATATTGATGCCGGCAAATTTCATAAGAATAAAGGCCAAAACCATGGACAGGGGAATTTCCAATGCAGCCGTGATAGTGTTCTGCAAATTGCCTACAAATAAAAAGAGCACGACAACCGCCAAAAACGCCGCCAGAAAAACTTCTTGCAAAACATTGCTTACGGAATTGCGGATAAATTCCGATGGATCAACCAGCACGCGATACTCAATGTCTGCAGGCATGCGGGCCATGATATCTTTGGTGATTTTCAGAATATCTTCGCCCAGATTTTTGACATTAGCGCCGCTCTTAGGTGAAGCAAAGAGAATGAGACTTTTGTTCCCATTGGTTTTAAAAACTTGCTCGCCCTTAGTGGGGAGAGACTGCTCGATGGTGGCGACGTCGGATAAGGGAATTAATTTTTGGGTGGGAGTTTTGATCAGATGATTTTTTAAATCAGCCAGAGCGTTGATGGCCCTTGGTACTTGGATTTGCAACCCTTTATCTTCAATTTGGATATTGCCACCGCGAGGGGCGCGCAAACCTTCGGCAATCGCCATTTCCACATCCTTGGGAAAAAGGCCTGTGAGCGCCAACATTTCAGGATTGAGAGTGATTCGAATCTCCTTATAGTTGGGATTCCAAAGCACGGCCTCTTGGGCATCAGGGATTGCTTGGAGATGGGGATAAAATTCTGGATTGAGCATCTCATAGAGATCATCTAAGCTGCGTTTGGCACTAAAAAAGCTAATGGCGACAAAACCGGAAGTTTTTGACCAGAAATTGACCCATAGAGAATCACGAATTTCCTTGGGCCACTTGGAACTCTGAGCATTCATGATGGCCTGAACCTCACGCATGGCCTCCTTAGGATCGGCACCCCACGCGAAGTCCACCTTGTAATCAGCACTGGTGGCACTGTATTCGGCCTTGACCTGCTCGACTTTGAGAGTTTTAGTTTGGAGAGACTTTAAGTTTGATTCAATGGCCATGCCATAAGTTTCGAGAAATTCGCGGGCCTGTAAGGCCCCGTAGCTAATTCCCGCCTGTACGGTGGGACGAGTACTGTTAGGGTAGAGTGAGATCGGAAGATCAAAACCTGCCACAATCCCTAAGAGGGCCAAGAGGGCGAAACACAAGTAGACTCGAAAATTGGCTTGATAGATAGTCTTCATAATATCTCATCCCAGTTTAGGGCCCGTCCAAAAATAAGTTATACATCTCGCATCCAATCTTTCAGTCATCTTTGAACGCTCCTCAATCGAAAAACACTCGAAATAGGTATGCTATTCCTCGCATTTTTCTCAATCGTCACGCTCAAATCTAACTAAAATCTTGGCGCGATCTGCACAACTTATTTTTGGCCAAGCCCTTATTCAACAATTTCAACCGTTGCACCATCGGAAACAAAGCCGCTGGCCCGTTCAACCACCAGTTGGCCTTCTTTGAGACCGGAGGTGATGAGCACTTGACCGTCGCGTTTCTCGCCAATAGTGATTTCTTTTCTGGTGTAAATTTTATTGTCCACAACTGCCACGAGCGTTTTTTTGCCTTTGTAATTGAGGGCCACTTCAGGAATGACGATGCCTTTTTGCTCGGGGCCTTTAAAGGTCACCTGGGCCAAACGTCC
The DNA here is from genome assembly GCA_964359085.1 of uncultured Bdellovibrio sp. GTDB lineage: Bacteria > Bdellovibrionota > Bacteriovoracia > Bacteriovoracales > Bacteriovoracaceae > GWA2-49-15. The sequence goes on from CAYHRT010000085.1 coordinate 4,795, forward strand.
GGGAGTAATAAGCTGACTTTGGGCCTTGTCGCTTAACATAAATTTAGCTTGGGCCGTACCGGTTGCGGGATCGATCTGGGGGGCCAGTCCTTTCATTTTGATGGCAAGTTTTGGACTTTGACTGGAGAGCACCAGTTCACCCACAGGAAATTTTTTAAAATAATCCAGATGGATGGCCGGAACTTCTGCCGTGATGGTGTAAGCATCGGTGCGGGCCACTCTCAAAAGAATTTGGTCTTTGCTCACCTCTGAACGGTCACTAGTTAGTATTTCTGTGACGACACCGTCTAAAGGGGAAAGAACTTTGGCCGTTTTATATTGAAAGAGCGGATCAGTATTTTTGATCACGGCGAGTACCTGGCCGCGTTTGGTGTGCTGACCGAGTCCCGCTTTGAGTTCAATGACTTCGCCTTCGACCGGGGACTTAACTTGCGCCAAAGTATCGAAGTCGATGCGCGCAGGATAAGTATAGCTCTCAAAAAAAACCTGAGTCTGGGCCTTGATGGTTTTAACCGTCTTTTTAGTCGTCTCGGGAGTCGTCCTTTTCTCTGTGGCAGAAAGGTTATTTATGAAGAGGCAGACAACCAGAAATAACATTTTAGATAACATAGAGCTAACTCCAATGCTTGAACATAAGTATAAGGAACTGTTCATCGCAGAATCCGCAAGAAGCTGTAAAGGAATGATTATGTTGTTGAAAAAAATTCAAGATCAGTTGTTTGTCATCCACCTAATTGTGCGATGTTATACCAAACGCATAATCCCAATTACGTAATTGGGATAAATTAATTGCGAGCTTTGCGCTCAAAATACTGAAGGTCGATGAAGAGGGCGGCGGAGAGAATCAGATATCGTTCTTCGGCGGTTAGATTTTGATCGGAAAATTCCACCAGAAAATTATCTTTATCAGTCAAGGCTTCGGCCAAAAGGCCCGACCATTTTTTACTGACCTGGGCGACTTGCCGTTCTTTTTTGGTAAATTGAAACGTCCAAATTTTCCAGATGGGTGAAGCCACTTCCAAGAGAATCTGGCCCTTGGCATTTTCGACGTCGAAGCGCTTGTTGAGAATAGAAAAACGTTGCTGGATGGCCCCGACGGCAGTTCCCTCTTTGGTGCGAATCTCCAGGCGCTGAAAGATAAAGCGGAAAGGGTGGTGGGCAATTAAAACATTCTGGCGGGACTGATCAAAGATATAAATATCAAAGGTACGCCAGTGACCGAGCACTTGGCGTAGAAGAAGGCCTAAGAAACCCTTTTGTTGTTCGGCCGCAAAACCAAGTTCCATCCCTTTGTCGTCTTGGATTTGATACTTATTCCTAGTTTCAAAACCAATCCATTCACCTAATTCGTGAACTTGGCGTATAAAAACACTTTTTCGTTCAAGAAGATTAATTGCCATAATTAGACGATGCTAACACGCTTATGGAGTCTTGACGAGAAAAGGTGTGATATCGGGATGAATTTGGTAACCAGTTTCAGTCGCAATTTTGCCGATTCCGGCGACGGTGTTGCTCGGCCATGCACTTTGAAAGAGATTGACCACCCATTTTGGTATATTACCGTTGGGATCGGCCAGGATCTCAACTTCGATATGGGTGCGTGTGCCATTATCAATCGACTTTAAGTAATAGCGGCTGGAATGCAAAGTACCGCGCACAATTCCCTTTACTGGTGGGGCGTCTGGATGGGTAGCATTTTCCACCAAAATATCCACTGATTTTTCTTCTTTGTTAATGACAACTTTGACTGAATACACAAAGTCGCGATCATCCAAAGGCCATGGAGTCTTAGTGTGGTTATATTCAATTTTTTCCAAGACGGATTTACGTTCAAGCACGCGACTACCCGCCAAGTCACTCATCCATTCTTTAATTCTCGAGACGTCATGGATGACAGACACCACTTTACCGATGGGAGCATCAATCACCGAAACTCCACGAAAGGCAACCACGGGACTATTGGCAATGACTCCTTCAAAAACATCCACGCCTTTTCTATTTTTTATTTTCTTCCATTCGGCGTTGATGGCGGCATTGGAACTTACAGATAAAACTAGAGACAAAATCACACAGATAGGCATCAATAGTCTTTTCATTTTCTTACCTCACGATTAGCTAGCGATGGTGTTTAGCCCCTTTTTTCTTGATAGGCCAGTAACCAGCATTTTTTACAGGGTGGTTTGAAGCGGGATAAGAGTGCCGAAATTGGTGCAGGCGTCCGGCCCATTTGCACCTGGAACATCTTGGTAGGCCGGATTTCCAAAGTTCAAGAAACGCTCTTTGTGGGCCCCAAACCGATTTGAGTAGTAGGCGCTTAAATAATCGTAATATTCCTTCACATTTCTCTGACTACTAGGAATATTGTCGTTGGAGTAGGTCAAACGCCAATTCTTAAGACCTGTCATGGCCTCGACAATGGTGAACATCGGAGAGGGAAGGTCGGTACATGTAATGTAGGCGGTGTTTGCCGCCGGACGAAGGAGGCAACCTGAGTTTGTATCATCACTATGGTCGAAATCTTTTTGAAACCAATTGGGTTCAAGCAAGAGGGCCAGATAACTGGCGACTGAAGAATTGGCGCGATAGAGATAATCTTGCCACTCTGATGAATTGGCGTCGATCATGGAGTCGATTTCCGACAGGCTGAAATACAATTCGCCGTTGGGACGTGTGGCATTTTCAAAATTACATCGGATACCCTCACGACTTAAAACCTGTCGATTTTTGGCATCATCGTTGATTCCAAAAACTAGTTGGTTAATATAGATGGCCTGCACTTCTGCCGCTTCTTCAAATAAGGCCAAGGACGAACTTTCGATGAAGTCATGGGTGTCGGCCGAGGCCCCACTTATGAAATCGGGTGTGTAGACATTTCGGTAAAACCATTGATGGAGAAGCTCGTGAGTCAACTCCCTCACAGTCCAACGCCAGGTAGAGGAAGTTAAGCCGGCCTCATTATTCATATGCCACACGTTTGACTCATCTTGGGAGCGAAACCAATTTCTATCGATATGCACCCAGCCGCCGGGAGGGGAAAAACCGAAATCAGCAGGCCAGTACAGTTTTGACTTGCCTGGATTAAGGTTCCACTCGTCGAGTTTGAGATAGAGTTTACGGTAACCTAAATATACCTGGGCGGCGCGCGTATCGCGATAGCTTCGAGCAATATTGGAATTGGAGGTGTCGCTCGTACTGCTTAGAGACTTATTCAGTGTGACGGTACGTCCATTTACGCTACTGTTGCTGTGCCAGGTATTAAAGTTGTTAATCTCAATATCATAGTCTGTGACGAGATCAGAACTCACGCGAGCATAATCTCCGTCCAAGTAGGCCTTCACTTTGATACGTCGAGAGTGGGTACATCCCGAGGCAGAATGTTGGGCCGGAATGACCGAGACGGAATAATTTCCGGTAGAGTTTGTGCGAGTGGTTCCCCAATGGGTCCAAACATCAGCATTCTGGGTTGTGGCCCAGACTTTGACTTTGACGTCTTGTAAATTTTTAACTGACGAGGATGTTGAAGTCACGTAGATATTGTCGTTAACCGTTAACTTTCCGCTCACTGTCCAGACACAAGTGGCGTGTGCTTGCACCGTCATGATGATCATGACCGACCAAATGAATAGAATTTGAACGACAAGCTTTTTCATAACGCCCTCCCAATCACCTAATAATGTTTATCTTGCAGCATAACCGATGCCAAAGCTTGCTCCTGTTTACGGATACTTACGGCATAAGTGCTGCTTAAGTTTTGGTCATTGTCTATTAATCATCATTTTTCATATGCCGATAGGTTGTCTATGAAAAACACATTTTTAGGAATCCAATTTATGAATCTTCTTATCCTTGTCCTGACGGCCATGGTCTTGGGCCTTGCTTGTTCTCCGATGTCTTCCACAAATGCCAAACGCTACCCGGCCAGTTCAGAACAGGGGTTGCGCGAAGTCCTTTTTGAACTCCATGATCAATTGGCCACGCCGGTCGAAACACATCGACAGTGTTTTCAGGGGGCCGAACGTTATTATCAGAAGTTGTTCACTTTGAGTTCGGATAGTGCCCAACTCTTAAAATATAATGCCGGTGATATTGAAGAAATGGTGCAAGCGACCTTCAAAACAAAGCTCATCATTCGTGAGTATTTAAAGCAACTGGATTTCAAGCAAAGTTTTAGTGATAAGTGCTATCACTCCGTGAGGGCACTCTTGCGCGCACTCCGATATGCCGAAGATTATTTGGTGGAGCTTAATTCTCTGTATGAAAACATTTCGGATGAAAAAAAATACGTTACACTCTCAGGCAAGCCACCCTACTTAATGGTTAATCCCAACCTTACTTTTCGTGATCATAATGACTTGCAATCGGGTGATGTTATTTTATCACGCGGCAATGCCTATACCTCGGCCGCTATAGCACGTATTGGTGAAGATGATGCTCAATTTAGTCATGTTTCTTTTGTGTATAAAGACCCCCAAGGCAAGCTTTGGACCACCGAGGCCCATATTGAAATCGGCTCTGTAGTTGCTCCTATCGAAACCCACCTAGCTCAAGGCAATGCCCGTACCATGGTCTTCCGTTTTCAGGATCAGGCCATTGCTCACAAGGCCGCGGAATACATGTTTAAGCTTGTTCAAAAAAAATCATTAACTGGAAAAAATGTTCCCTATGATTTTGGCATGAACTATAAAGATTCCTCTGAACTTTTTTGCTCTGAGGTCGTGTCCAAAGGGTTTATGGATATTGGGAACATTGATGTTCCCATGTATAAGACAAAATTTGCGGAAGGTCTCATTCCGTTCTTGCAGCAGCTGGGAATCAAAGTCGATGAGAGTACAGTGCAAGACTTTGAGACTTTTGCCCCAGGTGATTTAGAAGTGGATGCACGTTTTAGTGTCGTGGCGGAATGGCGAAACCCGTTGAAGATGAAACAATCTCGTATGAAAGATGCCATCTTGACAAAAATGTTTGAATGGATGGAAAAGCTTAATTATAAATTTGAGACCACAGGTAAAATGACCGCGCAAGTTTATATGGGGTGGGTTCTACGTCGAATGCCTTTCTTCAAGAAAAAATTGAAAGAGAAATTTCCTCTCAATATGAAACCTGCCCAACTCAAACTTTTTATGGCGCTGGAAAAAGTCGGGGGCGCTATCGAAGTTGAATTAATGAAGGAAGATAAGAAAAGTTCACAACCGCTCTCGCTTAAGCAACTTTTTTCAATGTTAGAAGAATTACGGGCGAGAGATTTATCTCTCTATAAAAAACGCAAGCGAAGCGCCCTTTTCCATCGCTATTTTTATCCGCATCCTGTGAAAGCTGAGTAAGGACTCATTTTCTGCGTCTGCAACATTGCAAAATTACATGTTTTGGTTCTAATCTTTGATTCTTAATAGGGCCGGCGCTGATTTCTATCATGCCGCTAAGTTGTTTTTCCGTTAGTGTAACCCTCGACATTCAGATAAGCACAGTTTAAATTTTTTATCCAACAATGCACCGTCAACGGAGGAAGACGATTATGAATGGTTTGAATATCGAAATTAACCCAAATAGTATTGCTAAACGTGCCTATGAGATCCACCTAAGCAGAAAAGAGTTGAATGGGGATGCCTTGTCAGATTGGCTCAGGGCCGAAGCCGAACTCAAGAACGAACTTATGGAAGAATTGAATAAAGATTCTGCTCCTGCACAAAAGAGTGCAACCCTTGTCAAAAAGGCTATCTCCGTTAGGTCGAGGAAGGCAAAGGTCCCTAAGCATTAGAGGCAGGAAAACATTTTTTGGGAGCAATAAATATGAGGGTTCACCTAGTAAACGCTCGAATGAGATGGGCATAATAATCAATGAACAAAGTGTATATTTGAATAATTGCCAGATCGAAGTGCGTCTTGATTTTTTTTAACTTCTTGGGCTTTTTGTTTCCAATAATGCAATTGATTTTCTCCGAAAATACTTAGTGACACGCTTTTCTTCACAGCGGAATCAAATTGTTGGAAGTTGCCATCTTTCAAGAGTTCCTCAAGGTATTTAATGAAGAGTTCTGCGCGTTTTTTGGAGTTATTCTCTGCGATTATTTTGCTTAGAAGAGCTTCTAAGTTTTGCTCTTCTAAGAATTTTTCTTTACGCAATATACTATAGGCGATGAGTTTTTCTTGTGGCGAAAACTTTCCTTCCCATATTTTTAAGTAAACATAAAGTCCCTTATAATCACACGGGATATTATTATACACTTGCTCAGCGTCCGATCGTTCACAAAAGGGAAATTGTTCGTAATTTGCCCCCATTGCTCGCAATAACTCTTTGCGATGGAGAATATCAGGGCGGGACATTCCAAAATGTCTTGCGATAAAAGGATTTATCAATAATTTTGGCTCTATAAAAGTATCAAGGAAAAAATCTTTCAAAGCACGCCGAGATAGTGTTGGGGTAAAAATATCATGATCCTCCCCCACTGAGGTCGTCGCTAAATAATCGATTTCTTTTTCGCCGAAAATTTCTATTGCTTGATATGAATCAGGAGACGGCAAATTCAAATGGGTAAAAGTATCCTTGATAAGACCAGTCTCCGCGCGGGACAGAACATCTTTTTCTGTAGAGTTACTGTTGCTGGCAATAAAACCAATGTCACCTTCATGGGTCCGGTAAGCCTTAATAAACTTAAACTCATGTCGCAAATTTTTAATTACAGTCATTAACACGCTTGCCGACATGGAATAGTTATGAATCCATTGGAAAAATACTCCATCGGTAGATAATTTATTTTTTAATAGTGCATAGAAATAAGGAGTAAATAAATTTTCGACACCTTGAACCCACGGATTTGATGGTTCCGAGATGACAATGTCATATATCTCTGGTGTCCTTCTCAAAAAACGAAATGCATCTTGTAAATGAATTTTAATTTTAGGATTTTTAAAGACATCAAAATTTTGTGTTTGGAAATAAGAATTAAGTTGTATCACTTTTGAAGCAATTTCGACAGTGTCAATCGTTGCAACGTCTGGAAATCTTCCGAGCATTCCTGCAGTAAAACCTGTTCCTAAGCCAACTACGAGGGCATTTAAATGCTTGGTCTTAGGCGCTTGTAAGTAGGGTAAAATAGCACATAGCGAAACAGTACTATAATCGCCTAAAATAGAGGAATCCGCTTTTCCATTAACCATAATACTTATATCAAGAGGATGTGTGCCTTTTAGAATTGCAACCGTCGTATTATGGCCGTCTTCTAAATGCAAAGCTTTCATCGGCGGCAATGTAAACGGCCCCTTGAAGTTATACCCTTCAGCTATCCTGTCACGAAACGTTCCTATAACGTGGAAAACGCGGTTCCATTTTGAATTTAAGAAAATAAGGGCCAAAATAACCAGTGCACTACAAAAGATCAGAGATTTCTGCTTATCATCTTTAAATTCCCTATGGCGGGACCAATAAAATATCCCCGCAACAAATAAGATTGCAATAATCAAACCGACAGCCAATCGATAAACCTGATCGATACTGATATATTCCATCAAAAGATGTCCAATAAAAACAGAGCCTACAAAAGTTCCAAGTGTATTAAAAAAATAGACTAGGGAACATACACGACCAAAATTTTTTCCATTTTTTGCCGAAAGAGCGTAAGACATGGGCAACAATCTGCCCGAGAAATAAATTCCAGGGAATAAAGTGAGCGCAAGAAAACAAAAACATAAAACATAAAAAATAGGGTAACCAGCTTCATGATTAGTCATAAGCGCGCGTGCATTGCTGACCCACATGGGTAGATAAGGCACAACAATATAAGATGCAGCCAAAAACAAAATGCCTAATGCGATACTGAAAATAAGTGTGCGATCAGAGTATTTTTTTAATAATAACCCTGAGATGCCCAAGGAACCAACAAACACCGCTACGACCATGGGGAAGACAATAAATGACGTTCCAATAGTTAAGCCCCAAATTCTAAACCACAATACTTCAAGGCAAAGGAGACTTACTCCCGAGGTAAAGGCCAGAAGGTAATAGAACCACTGAGGCAGCTTGCCAATATTTAATCTCTCGTGGGTGATGTTGATTTTTTCAATATTCCCTTCAAGTCTATTTGCGATATAAAATAGTGAGAGCAGAACATTAATAATGCCGACAAATACTAATCCCGTGGTTATGCCAAATTCTGGTATGATATAAAAAGGTCCAAGAATGATCCCTAGCAGCGCTCCTAGCGTGTTATAAGCATAAATTTTAGTGTGTAAATTATTTATTTCTGCATCACCTTCGGGTAACACAGATGTTAGAACTGGAATAGTGGCTCCCATACCGATCGTAGGAGGTAAATATAAAATGCAAGTTACGACAATTTGCCCGATAAGGCCGTCTGTTGCTTGTGGGTAGGTTTCAAAGAAAAGAGAAAAAATATTCGGAAAGAAAATAGCATAAAATCCTATTAAGACTTCAACATAACCATAAACTTGCAGAAATAGAGAACGCTTCGCAATTTTTGTTGAAAGAACACCAAAAAAATAATTTCCAAAAGATAATCCAAGTAAAAAAACGGCTACAACTAATGTTGCTGAACGCGCATCAGAGCCTAGTAAAATGGAAGTCATGTGTTGCCAAAGCACTTGATAAATAAGTGCTATCACTCCTGTGCTAAAAACTACAAAAAGAATTATTTTTTTTTGCAAAAAAACTTCCTGAGGAACAAAAATACGAGAACTTTATTCTAGCATCCGTTTTGAAGTATTGTTGAGCTTTATATGACAGATCTGTAGATCCAAAAGTAGGCGATTAAATTGATCGAGTTTGCACTGTGAGAAGAGCAATGCATTGTTTTTTTTAAAGTTTCTGAAAAATGCCATCGCCTTTTAAGACACACCATCTTAGTTATTACAGTTTAAAAAACGCCATAGTTATGATGAGAAGGGGCAAATAGGTAATTGAACCTATGAAGTACCAGCGGGCCCAAGTTCTTGCGTCTAACTGACCTGAAGAAAAAGAAAACAAACCTCTCATAGACAAAAGGAAGAACCCCACACCGAGAGTGGCGGCAGTGTAAAAATAGACAACGGAAAAGTTTTTTAAAAGGGTCGGGGACAGAGATATCGCCACAAGAATAACGGTAAAGAGCAGGATGAGGGCACGGGTGGCGGTCTCACCATAACGAGCAGGGTAGGTATAGATGACGGCCTTCCTAAAGTCGTCAGCATGATAGAGGGAAATGGCTAAAAAATGTGGTAGTTGCCAGATGTAGAGAACAAAGAAAAGTGAAACGCTTACGGGATCAAGCCTGCCGGTAACTGCTGTCCACCCGATCAAGGGGGGTAGTGCCCCAGGAATGGCCCCGACAAAGACTGCCATCTCAGTTTTTCTCTTCAAGGGTGTATAGAGAAAAAGATAAATGACTAGGGCCCCGGTCGCCAAGGTTGCGGTCAACCAATTGATGAACAGAAACAAGCCAATAAGGCCAACCAGGCAAAGAGCGATTCCGAAAGTGAGTGCTTGTGATACGGTCAGCCTGCCATCGGGCAAAGGACGATTTTTAGTTCGTTCCATTTTGTTATCAAGATCTTTTTCCATCACGCAATTTAAGGCCGCGGACCCCATGACCACAAATTGAATAAAGAGCAAAGCCCACGCTCCTCTCAAAAGGGATAAATGGCCTTTTGCCAAAATCATTCCACATAGGGCGGTTGCCAGCACCAGCAGGGCCAATTTGGGTTTGGTGAGGGCAAAATAGTCTGATAACCAGCTCTCTCTTTGGACTATTGTAGAGCGTTCATAAGACCCCAGCAGCAGAATGATTTTCCAAGTACAGGCCAGAAGCATGGCCGCCAAGGCGAGGTGCAAAGTGGTGGGCAGAGGCCCGAGAGAGGTGGCCACAGACCAAACGCCCAGGAATATTTGGAGCAGGACAATGGTTAATATGGCATTGAGATAGAATTTTATTTTGCTCAAGAGAATTGGGGGAATAGACCATTTTTTGATAGTTCTTAGGAGTTGGTGCGCCACGATCATAGTGATCATCGCAATAATAGCCGCGAAATATCGATGGAGAATATGCATTTGCGCTTGGATACTTTCAGGCCAAAAAGTGTGTTCCCATTTGGTGGCATCAAAGCATAAGAGAGAATGGGCCCAACCCAGACCACAGGCGGCCCCCACTCCAGAATGTCGAAGAAAGGCGCCCAAGATGATTTGCAAAAAGATCAAGAAAAGAAGGGCGCTCGAAAAATGTTTGAAGATGGGACGATAAGCGGCATCAGCTTTTGA
>CAYHRT010000086.1:0-14971 GCA_964359085.1 uncultured Bdellovibrio sp.
GAATAGGCATCTCGAACGACGTGCGCCAGACCTCCACATAATATGCGACCGTTGGAGATGGGAAAATAGACTCCTAACAAATCAAGGGCAACCTTGATTTAATTAGCAAAAAATTTCCCAAGAAAAAAATCGACGAGCGCTTGGCCAATTTAGAAAAACTTTATGGTGGCCGCATTCAAAATGCCATTCGGTCTGCCGGCCTCAAGGCCCCGGCCTTGGCGGCATCTCCCTTGTCCTTTGCCACCTTGGCCTCTCTTGGTGCGCCTCCCGAACAAAAGGGTAACGAGTCAGGCGTTCCTAAGGATGTCAATGCACTGAAAAAAGGGGGGAGTTCGGCCATCGCTGATTACGGAGGTTTTAAAATGGATTTTGCCAAAGGTAAACCTCTGCCTACAGAAGGTGGACAGATCAGTTCCTATTCCAAGCAAGATTACCAGGATGCCACTAAAGGAAACTTTGAGTATAAGGACGATGATATTGGCCAGAATACCCAAGAGGATATTTTTAAAACCATCACTCTTCGTTACTTTAAAACAGCTTATCCCCTTATTTTCAAGAAGAAGGAATAAGTTTTTCCTATGAAAATGCCAGCGGACAGGGAATAATAATTTAGCATGAATAGTAATTTCTTGAATGCCATAATACATAGGAGTTGTTTTTTTCTATTCATTGCAGGGATCATTGGTTCCTCCCCGGCGTGGTCAGCCTCCTTTGTCGTGAAAAATATTAAAAAAGAAAAGAATCTGATGATTGTAACCGGGCCATCTGAAAGAGAAGGTTCAAAATTAACAGTCTCAGTCAGTGGTCAGAGTTGCGTGGCCCAAGTGAATAAAGTCAAAGGAGAAAGTATTCTTCTGCAATTTGATTTTAACTGTAACTTGGGAAGTGTCGAGAAAGGAAAAACTCTCTCATATACCATGAACTCGGTTTCCGATTCTAAGGATGATCAGTTTACTGTGTCTAAGGTAGATTCTCGTAAACATCTTCTTTACACTCACATTCCTTCCGGTGTGAACATAAACGTGGGTGCCGAGTTTACCCTTTTTTCTTCCGACCGCAATCATTGCGTGATCCCTGTGGTCTCTATCGCTGGAGGGAAGGCCGCTCTTAACACGCGCAAATGTTCTTTTGAGTATGAGATTCGCGAAGGGCTGAAACTCGAAGCGCGTTCGGGGATAACTAAACGGCCTGGAACGCCAGGAGCAGCTTCAAATCTTGATTCCATGTATTTTCTCTTCGGAGCGGGATACCCGAAAATTTCATATAGCAACGCTTTAGACAAGAGTACAACTGATGCCCTCAAAGCAGATTCATCTATTTCCCATACCAGTTTTTCCCTTGATTTGTTAGGAGTCTATTTTCCAATTTACAACGGTCGTATGTTATGTGGTGGTCTGGCGCACGTCGTTCGAGATGCCTACTCCGGCGAGAGTACCAAGTTTGAAATCTACCAGATCCAGGCGGGGATTTCTTTTCTGTTCTTTTTTAATAAACAGCGTTTTGGTAAAGGTTTCGTTTTAAGAACTGACGTTGGAGCTGCCCGCTATACTGCCACTGCCGTTACCGACACCACCGAGGGAGGATTGGCCAATACTCCCGCTAAGAATGGGTATGGTGCCATGGCCGGCGGCGGGTGGTCTTTTAACCTCACCGAAAGCACTTTGATGTTAGCACAACTTCTTTATGCCTATCGTTCCATGGGTGATTCTAATATCGCAACGTTGACGGCCTCCCTGGGGTTACTCTTCTGAAGAATTTATTTCAATGGCAGGCCAATCATTTTGCCCAGCATTTGGTTAAGTATCCTAAAGCTTATCTTGCGGCATCCATTGTCATCGTTCTCGTTTTGGCGACCCCCATTTTTTGGCTGAAGGCCAACTATGGTGCGCGCATCTGGTTTCGCACCACGGACCCTCTGATTAAGGAAATGGACGCATTGGAAAGAATGTTCGGCAGTGACGAAAAGGTTATCATTGGTATCCATCGCAAAAATGGAGTTTTTACTAATGAATCGATCAAACTTCTACACGAAGTCACGGAGAAGTTGTGGACCATGCCGGACATTGTGCGAGTAGATTCCCTCTCCAATTATAATCACTCGATTGCTAAAGGCGATGACATTATCACCACGCCTTTCTTAGACAAGGGGCGGAGCTACACCCATGATGAATTGGCAGAGCGCAAGGCACTGGCCATGCAAGATGCCATTTTAAGCGATCGCTTTGTAGATATGCATGGCACCACTTTACTCGTCGTCGGCACACTGGTAGCGGAGGTAGTTCGGCAACCTGATTACAGAAGTCTCAACATCGCCCTACGCGCTATGATGGAACCTATCGAAAATAATCCCATCTACAAAGATTATTCATTTCATTACGCTGGTTCAGGAGTGATTAATGATGCTTATCGCGATGTTTCTGATCGCGATATCGCCTTTATGATCCCGTTAAATATTGCGATGATGGCCCTATTTCTTTTTATGGTATTTCGTTCATGGAAAGGATTTGTTCTTCCTATCGGATTGGTGGGGGTTACTGTTCTTTGCACTTTAGGTATTTCGGCTGCCGTAGGATTTGAGTTTGATAATTTGAGCGCCGCCATTCCGGGAATTTTGATCGCCGTATGTATGGCCGATTCAGTTCACCTCCTGTCTACCTATTACCGTGCCATTCGTATGGGACAAGATAAAAAGAGTGCCATGATTGAAACTATTGAAAAAAATCTCTTGGCAACTTTTTTGACCAGTTTCACTACTTTTTTAGGTTTTATCAGTTTGGCCAATACTGAACTCATCCCAGTGCAAAAAATGGGGATTTTGGCTGCCACAGGGACCATGTTGGCATGGTTTTTAACCATTGGTGGAGTGTGTCCTTTTTTATATCTCACTTCCAGTTTGAAGCTCCGGGAAAAAACTACCTTGAGTAAAGAATTCGCTCATAGGGTAGTCGATTGGATTGAAAAACATCGACGCAGTATTTTATGGATATCCAATCTCTCCATGCTTTTCATGTTTTATCTTGGTATTCAAAATAGAGTGAACTCGGACCCCTTAGAGCATTTCGACAAGCACCTCAAGATAAGTCGTGATGCTTATTTCTTGCTCGATATTTTTAATGGTGTAGGTGGCCCGCAAGTCTTAATTGATTCTGGTCAGGAAGATGGCGCAAAAGATCCGTTATTTTTGATAAAAGTGGAACGTTTTATTGCTGAAATCGATAAAGAGCCTGTCGTTAATAAGGTCAGCTCCATCATGGATATCATCAAGCAACTCAATCAACGCCTGCATGGTGATGATAAGGCCTTCTATCGTATTCCCGATACACGTGAGCAAGTGGCAGAAATTTTGCTCATGTATTCCATGGGATTGCCACAAGGAATGGATCTAAATAATCAAATTAGTCTCGATGGGCGTTTTATTCGGCTCGAAATCAACTGGTCTCTTCATGACTCCCAACGCTCGCTTAAAATGATAGCTGGTTTTGAGGAGCTGGCGCGGCAACTTGGCCTTACGCTCTCGATTACCGGCAAATTAACCATGTATCATCGAATGACCGGCTATATTGTTCGAACCTTTTTTTATTCCATGTTAGCATCGTTTATTTGCATCGGATTCATCATGATGATTTCCATGGGATCATGGAAACTCGGACTTCTCTCTCTCCCGCCTAATATTGTTCCCATGGCCTTTGGTATCGGACTTATGACAATCATGCAACGACCTATTGATATAGGCACCAGTTTGGTGATCAGTGTGTGCTTTGGTATTGCCGTGGATGACACCATTCATTTTCTTATTCACTACCGCCAAAACATGGATAAGGGTATGGCGATCAAAGAGGCGATACGGGATATTTATATTCATACAGCGCCATCCTTAGTTTTCACCACGGTTATTCTTGTCACCTGTTTTGGGGCCTTTGTCTTTGCCAATTTTATTCCCAATGTAAATTTTGGTATCTTGTGTGCCTTTACTCTTTCCGTGGCCTTGGCCATGGATTTGCTCTACCTTCCGGCCCTCCTATTTACTTTCAAGCTCAGGAAGTAGGCCTTCTTTGCCTAGCGATTTTATAAGGTATTTCCCTCTGGTATAATTATTTCCATTATGGGGAAGATAATTTTTTCATTCATGTTTTACTGTCTTGCCTGTTCACTGGGATGGGCACAGGACCGGACCATTTTCTTTAACAAAGATGATGTGGAAGAGGGGCGCGCACGTTTTTGGTTTAAGTACTATACCCAAGAGGGGAGGGCGACTTTTTTACGTCATCTCCAGAATGGTGAAAGTTATCGTGGTCTGGTGGAATTTACCCTGGCCTCTTATGGTCTACCCTCAGAACTTTACTATCTCGGCCTGATTGAAAGTGGTTTTATTCCGCACAGTGTATCGAGTGCCAAGGCCCGAGGGCCGTGGCAATTCATGGTCACTACGGGGGTGAAATATGGGCTGCGAGTGGATCAGGCTGTGGATGAGCGGATGAGTGTACCTAAAAGCACCAAAGCCGCGGCCCATTATCTCTTAGATTTGCATAATATTTTCCATAACTGGGCCCTGGCGGCAGCCGCCTATAATGCAGGGGAGTACAAAGTACTGGACGCGATCAGAAAGGGCGATTCACGTAATTTACGAATACTGTGCGAGCAAAAACTTCTGGTGCTTGAAACCTGTGATTATGTGGCAAAAATATGGGTGGCCAGTCAACTTGATAGAAGACGCTTGGAGTTTGGAATAGAAGCGCCAGAGATAACAGAGACACCAGATTTTTTTTGGCGAGCGATACCCATAAAAAGAGTGAGCGAGATAAGTGAGTTAAGTTTTACCTTGGGCCAGGCCGAGACTGAAATCAGATATTTCAATCCTGATTTATTGACCACCATTATTCCTGGAAGTTTGACTCAACCTTATTATGTCTATTTGCCCAATCGTTACTTTCTGCAGTCCAAGAAAATTCTAGAAGAAGAAGGGCGACGGGCCTTTAAAATCAAAAATCCTACACCTCTCAAAAAACTGGGGTTAGAACTAAGGATCGGAGATGCTCTGTGGGTGCGGAAAATTTCCGGCAACGAATTACGTCTCGAAGCACCATCTTTAGGGAAACATATTGTGTTGAGTATGCAAGAATATGAAAAGCTACAGGGCCAGTACTAGATCGTATTTTTCTGCCAGTTCCTTCAGCGCTTTATCCACCACGGGCCTTGGGATAATGAGATCAACCACTGAAGCCTTGTAGTTAAGATCCAGATGACATTTTTTATCACAAGTAAAATCACCAGAAACAATCTCTACTGACTTAATCGGAAGTTTGTTTTGAAATTGGCCATACCAAGAAAAAAAATCCTCCAGTTTTTTACGAAAGGTGCTGAAGACTTCATCTGGAGAATCTTTACCCAAGTTATAAATAAAGTGACCAGCATCCATTTTTTTACCGTTAACAACAATTTCTATCATTCCGCGCGAATTAATAGATAAGGTATCATTGAGACAAGTTGGGCAATAGTTGGTAAGTTGGGTTCTGCTCATAATCGACATTATGAAGGATTCCTTGACAACAGAAAAACTTTCAAACAATAGAGAGCATCTCACTCAGAGATTAGGTATACAATATATCAGTTCTTTGTCGATTTTTTCAAAAATAAAAAGGAATTTTGCATGGCCAATACTAAAACTATTAAAATGCGCGACGGAACTGAGATTTTTTGTCGGATCAAGGAAATGGGCGGCCCTATTTGGATCGTGGCCACTCATGGTATTGGTGAGCACCAAGAACGTCATCAGTATTTGTCTGACATATTTGGTCAATATTTTAATGTCTTTCGCTATGATCTGCGAGGCCATGGAAGGAGTGGCGGCCCGCGTGGTGATATAAGTTCTTTTGGCCAATATATGGAGGACTTGAACGAACTGATACAATTTCTTCATCGAGAATATCGCATGAAGCGTTATGTCCTGTTTGGGCATTCTATGGGGGCACTAATAAATGCCAGCTACCTTCAAAATTTTCACATAGCAGAGCATTACCCAGAGCGCCTCTTTTTAAGTGCACCGCCGGCAGCCGCTGTCGGTCTTTTGGGTAAATTTATAGAATATGCTCCTTCCACATTCTTTCGCAAGCTTGAGCAGTCCGCTTTGGGTCTCAAGCTAAAGGGCTTAGTGGATTTGAAATATTTATCGCATGATCCCCGAGTCATGGAGGCCTACCTGGCCGATCCTCTCAATGAATTGGCGATTCATACCCGGCTTCTTTTTGGCATGGTGGCCACTGCCAAAGATGTTTTTACCCGACCCATAAGACCAAAATGTCCAGCGATGTGTGTGGTCGGAAGTTCTGATCAAATTGTGAATCCACTTTTTTTAAAGCAGTATTTTGCCAATGTGGATCGCTCCTTTGATTTTCAGATGATCAAGGGCGGTTATCACGAACTTCACAACGAAATTGAAAAATATCGACGGGTCTATTTTGAATTATTAAAAAATTTTCTTATGGATTGCTTATACCGAGAGTAAGTGGTGAGCGACGTTGAGAAAACGGTGAAGAATCGAAAGGCCATCAGTACTTGCTTCCTCAATTTCTTGACTTCCAAGTGGTGGGTCGAGAGTTTCATAAAAGTCCCAACTGGCTTCAGGATGTCCCTGAATTCCAAGATAGGGAAGATGTTTATGACGAACAAGCTCGTAGGTACATTCCGGTGAAGAGCCGAGACATTCAAAAGAATTTGGAAGTTTTTTTATTTCATATTTATGGCATTTAAAAATTCTCAAGACTTCCCCCGAACTGAAGCCCCATTGATTTTGCAAAACGGTGAATTGACGTGTGCCTTCAAGCAACTTGCCATCCGGTGTACACAAGTCAATAGTACCGCCAAAATGATCGGCCATTAATTGATGGCCAAAACAAATTCCCAAGACTGGAATATTGGCCTCAAGTTTTTCTTGGGCGAACAAGGCAACCTCTTTTTGCCAAGCAAAGCGATCACAGACATTGGAGTAACTGCCGAATAGGATATAGGCATCGGATGGTTTATTTCGGCGCAAAGATTGTATACCATTGGCGGGAGGAAGATGATATTCCATGGGAATAGCGAAGGCCTTGACCAATTTGTTGAAGCATTGATAAGCTGGTGTAATAGTGGCGCAATCAATGATGCTTACATGCATGAAAAATAATCTCGAAAAAAATCTTCAATTCTATCAAAATTTTCCTACACCTCTTGGTATCATGGAAGTCTATGCCGATCAAGAGTCACTATGGCAAGTTAACTTATTTCACACGGGAGAGAAACTTCCGGGCAATGTGCCCAACGGAGTCACCTCCCAGGCGGCCCTACAGTTGCAGGAATATTTTCGAGGTACTCGCCAGAATTTTGATTTACCTCTTTCCCTGCGAGGAACAACTTTTCAGAAGAAAGTTTGGAATGCCTTAAGCCAAATTCCCTACGGTGAATTGCGTTCTTATGGAGAAATCGCCAGAGTCATTAGACATCCAAAGGCCTATCGTGCAGTTGGCATGGCCAATCATCGCAATCCCTTGATGATTATTATTCCCTGTCATCGAGTGCTTGGTGCCGCTCATAAATTGGTTGGATATGCTCATGGTCTCCAGTACCAGCAGTGGTTGTTGGATTTTGAAGGAGGGCCTGGGACCGTTCAATTGCCGGAGGGTGTGAATAATAAAAAGCTGAGTAGAAGGAATCAGGAGTGAGGGTACTGGCATTTTCTCGATAAAGCTTGATTAAGGCGTTTACCAGGTCCTGAGGATTTGCATATCGTGCGGCAAACTGATCAGCTTCATATTCATGTCTGCGCGAGATTAAGTTATGCACAGGTAAAAAGAAAAAAGTATAAACGGGTGCCACCAGGGTAAAGAGCAGTAAAGTTCCTCCTAGGGTAATAGTTTTTACCCCATGTGCGGCGAAGAAAGTCGGCCACTCCGCCAGCACTCCTAACAAATAAAAGCCGACAAAAGTACTGAGCACACTGATCACTAGCCCTTTGATGAGATGGTGTTTTTTATAATGGCCAATTTCATGTGCCAAAATAGCACGTATTTCAGGTGGGGTGAGACTTTTTAAAAGCGTATCAAAAAAAACAATACGTCTGGACTTACCAAAACCGGTAAAGTACGCATTGCCATGCGCGGTTCTTTTCGAGGCATCCATCACAAAAAGTCCCTTGAAGGGTAATTGAGTACTTTTTAACAAGTCATCAATCTGTTCTTTGGTTTCCCCCTCTTCGAGAGGTGAGAATTTATTAAAGAGAGGAGCAATAAATGCGGGATAGGCCCACATGAGAAGAATTTGAAAGAGAGTCGTGCAAACAAACCCAATCCACCACCAGCTACCCACAAAGGCCATCATAATCCATAAGAGCAGGCCGGCAAAAGGAAGGCCGATAATGGTACTGAGGGCGATGCCTTTAACAAGATCGATGATAAATGTTTTGGGTGTGGTTCGATTAAATCCAAACTTGGCTTCGATGACGAAGGTATAATACACAGATTCAGGAATACCTAAAAGTAATTCGACCAAGGAAAATAAAATGAACAGGCACAGACCTTCAAGAATGGGTGAAGCCAGTGAAGGAAATGCCAAGTTTAGCTGACTGGACCATCGACCAATAAGCTCGATTCCTCCTCCTAGGGTCCAGGCCAGAAGAACAATGAGGTGAATGGTGCGAAAAACTTTTCCCGTTTTTATCTTTTCTAGGGAATAAGCCACAGCTTTTTGATGATCTTCTAAACTTATCCCTTCATCCCGATCAAAGGGAGGAGGAACCTGTTTTCGATGTGTCCAAATATGCCGACCTTGGCGTAAATCCAAATAGGCCTGAGCGAGAGTGCGTGTAAAAAGAAAGGCAAGAAAAATTTTTGTGGCCCAAATGACTGTCAGCTCCATCTATGTATAATCCTGTTGAAAGACTATACTGTTATAGACTCTTTTAGAGGACTGAGGCAAGAATGGTTAAAAGAATGAAGTTGGATCAGATTCCAACCCTTGAGCAGATTTATGCGTCCTATCCTAATATCCTGGCCATGCTATTTGATATGGACGGTACTCTCTTTGATTCAGAAGGGCAGCATGCCGTGGCCCTGCATCACACCTTTAGAGTCTTGGCCCAGGGGGAGATTCTGAAATTATCGCCAGATGAAATTAAACATCAGTATATTGGGAAGCCTGATCCCCATGTCTTTGATGATCTCGTCAAAAATAAGTGGTTGGAAAGGAGTATCTCTTTAGATAAATTTCTCGAGTTGAAGAAGTCATTTTTACACAAGACAATAAATGAATTGGGCCCCAAAGATTTGATTGTTGCGCCTATGGAACTGTTCTTGAAGGAAATTCACAAAGCGGTTCAGATCAGGGGACTCAAGGTAGGATTGGTTTCGGCCAGTGAGCGACTTACCATGAATTCCTACTTGTTTCAGGCCAAGCTCAATGACTTTTTCCAAGTGACGATCTCTCGGGATGATTGTGTGCGCTCCAAGCCCGACCCGATGCCCTATATCCAGGCCATGCGGAAACTCGGTGTTCGTCCAAATGAAACCTTGATTTTGGAAGACTCACCAACAGGACTCAAGGCGGCCCGGGCCACGGGGGCGCATATGATTCAAGCTCGTTGGTTTGGTATGAGCAACTGCCCTCATTGAGAGCTAGTGTCGGCAAGGCGGAAGTGGTCTAGATATTCGGTGATAGAATTTACCATTTGCATGAAATGTTTGCGTGCCAGAATTCGAGTTGGTCGATAGGGTCTATTAAATTGCAGGTCGTTTAATCGTACCAAAAGACGCTCTTGCTGAATCTGTCGATGGCCGTATGAGCTGAGAGTATAGACAAGCGCAATGGGTAATTTAAGGAGGTCCAAGGTAAATCCCGCCACGCCTCCGGCAATGGCGCCAGGCAGGCCTGCATAAAAGCCTCCCCCCAAAAAGCCGTAGAGAGTGAGAATTGCCAAAGGTGCAACCCTGAACTTGGGATTGTAGGCCCCGCCTAAATGGGCCAAAAAATCAGCAAAATAGATTTTCTCAAATTGGCCCAAGACGATTTCCGTTTTTTTTGCCCTAGCTTCACTTTGCAGAATAACTTGATAGGTTGGACAGTTGGAAAGGACTAAAGAGGGTGTATCAAGGCCTGCGCAACGGAGAACGATCACTTTTCCATCTTGGCGCTTTAAAATATTATCATGTTGGATAAGGGGAACTGAAGGTAGATCGAGCGGTTTACGGTAAGATTTGGCATGGGCAGTCTCCCCTCCCACTGTTGAAAAGAGGGAAACTATAAGAACAAGTCCCAAGAATAACTGCTGGAGATTGGCACTCATAACACTTCCTTTGAAAAGGGTGTATCAAAGGAATTAATGGGTTGGAAAGAGGTATGAAATAATTATCTGTCCTTCAATAGGGCGCAGGCCGACTGGTCGGAGTGCAGGCAGCGAATGGCGAGAATATCCACCTGAGAAGGGTGATTGGGACTGGTTAGGGGAACTTCTTGATCTGTTTTAGATTGAAGAGTTACATAGCGATTGATGCTAAAAGCGCCCCGGGCATAATGCATCACGGATTTATAATCATAGGCCCCAAAATCAAGAGAGTCGTTGCCGACCGTTATAAAGTTATGGCGATTTTGTTCTTCGATGTTACACCATTTCACATCCACGAATTTATTTCTGTCGTGCCGTGTTTGCTCGTGCCACAAGCCCAAAGCATGACCAATCTCATGCACTACGGCACCTTGATCACATTTTTTTTCCAACCCAATTTTTTGCCGCCCTCCTGACATACCAACATATGACCAGCAACCATCTGCAGTTACAAATTCAAGATAATTGGCAGCATTTTCAACTTCAACAAATTGAATAAGATCTCCCAAGGCCTTGCGCCATTCGAGAATAGCTTCGTAAACTCGGTTTTTCTTATCCAGATCAGGATGAATTTTAAAATTTACAATATTATCTTTCCATTTACGGCCTAGCACTCCCACCGCTTTGTTTTTAAATTCTTCCTTGGTGCCCAGGGCGATATCACCTTCGGCCAGGGCCATCTCATACTCTATCTTATAATAAATGTGTAAGGGGGTTTCTGATCTATCTGTTTCAATTGTGGCCTTTAAGCCTTCTTCCAGATTTGGATCAGGAGCACATTTGGAGTGATCGCGGTTATCCGGTAAGCAACCACATATTATGAGAAGCAATATAATAAATAAACCAAGGGGTATTTTGTTCATAACGAGGCTAGTTTGCCTGCAAAGTGAATTTGAGTCAAATATAGTGTTAAGAGTATTTTTTTTCCAACTAGATAGACTGGCTAAAACGTGGGCCGGTGGTGGTGCCTTGGCGTTCCCGTAAATGGTGATCAAAGAGGGCAGCCACATTGCGCATGAAGGATCGCCCCTTATCAGTCAAAATCATTTGGTTCCCTTCGATGTGAAGCAGATCATCCTTAATAAATTCCTGTAAATCTTCGTTGAGATGATGGCGGATATCGCTCTGCTGATTGGCGGAGAGAGCAACACTCCCATGGCACATCAGATCTTGAATCAGTGCTTCGGCTTCCTTGTCTTGGGTCGAGAGAATATGACCGATAGTATGAGGGAGATTTCCTGCGAGGCACGTCGTCTCGTAGAGTTTTACGTCTTTCTCATTTTGCACATAAGCAACCGGACTGGCAGAAATAGCGGAAGCTCCGAGGCCGATTAAAATATTAGATTTTAGGACGGTATATCCCATAAAAGAACGCTGTAAACGTCGCTCTAAAAAGGCCTGACTTAAGGGAGAACCCGGTCGAGCAAAATGGTCCATACCGATATCGACATAGGAAGAAACCTTCAGCAAAGATCTCGCGCGCATGAAGAGTTTAAACTTATCTACTCCTCTCGGAAGCAAGTTCTCCTTGATCAGAAGTTGATTTTTCAATTTGCCCGGAAGATGCGCGTAGCTATAGAAGGCAATATGATCTGGCCCTAAGGTAAGAACTTTTTCAAAAGTATCTTGTATGGTGGCTTCAGTTTGGGCCGGAAGTCCATAAATGAGATCAAAATTAATCGATTCAAAGTTTAATGTCCGGAGGGTGTTAAAAAGCGCCTCAATCAAGGGATAGGGTTGGATTCTTTTGATCTCGGTTTGAACGCGGGCATCGAAATCTTGAATACCCAAGGAAATTCGCGTAAGCCCTAGTCTTTGAAATGTCGTAAGGTGATCTTCCTTAATGGTGCGCGGATCAATCTCGATAGCACCGATAAAATGGGGAGTGCGGCCTCCCTGGGTCAAGTGAGTCACTAATTTTTCAAAATTTTCTGGTGATAAAAAATTGGGAGTACCGCCACCAAAATGAATAGAATTGATACGAGGAAATGGCCCATTAAAAGCATTTTGAATTTTAACAGACCATTCCTTTAATAGGGCCTCAACATAAGAATCTTGGCGCGATAAATTTTTGGTAATGACGCGATGACAGCCACAATAACTACAGAGTTCTTGGCAAAATGGAATGTGCAGGTATAGGTCGACCCCTCGTTCCGGGTCATAGTGCTCAATTATCCCCTGGGCCCAAACTGCTGGGGTTGGCGCCCCTGTCCAAAATGGCACAGGTGGGTAACTTGTGTACCTTGGAATAGGGCGGTCATATTTGGCAACAAGACTGAGATCCATTGCTTCATGATAGACGAAATGGAGGACTTCGTTAACTGATAATTACATGGACAAGCTCAGGTTCTTAATATCCACGGTACTCTTGATAGTTGCTTGGGACTTCTAACCCCCAGGAGAGGCCGGCAGACGGGGGAAAGGGCCATTGCACAAAACTGGGAATTGCTTGAATGGTAAAACCTTTAGTTCTATCGATGGCCACGTTTGAGCAAATTCGTCCCTGGTTATACCATTTTTTTTCTAACCCATAGAGACCACTGAAGTATGTTACAACAGGGCCATTGACGTTTTCTGGGTCGACCCAGCGAAGGCTATAGTGTTCGCTAAATGTATCGATCAGTTCCATCTTCCATTGATCTAAGTCTGCCACTTGTCCGAATTTGACAATGGAAATTTGAATATCAGCACAGAAACGCTCGTCGTAGTAGGTGAAGCGATTATGGTCAATGACCCGTCGCAACTCTTCATCTGTGAGACCGCGCTGGCGTTGTAGCTCCCGAGCTTCTTTTTCTAACAAAGGTAAGGTAATTGGAGTGGCCTGAATTTCGTATTGTCCTCCTGCCATATAAATTGTTTGGGTTAAAAAACTGCGAATTTCCATACTATTTAGTTCCGTGAGGTCTTCGCCTGTCAGGTAGGGGAGCAAGGCATTTTGTGTTTGAGGTCGCGTAGATCAACATCGCACCGCTAAGAGGCCTAAGGCCAAAAAAAATAAAATCAAGCGAACCACATTTCCTCCACAGAAATTTTGGCAAAATACAAATCTCTTCTATTGTACTGAAGATACTGCCAAATGTGCAAAATTATTCTATATATAGACTTCCAGATCTTAAGACGCTGTCCGATTGTCTGTCTTGGGTGTTTTCTGGGATAAGGAGTTCATGGTCTGGGCCATGTCAATAAGTTTTTGCTGAGTGGCTATGGATTGTGGATCACCCATGATGAGTTTAAGTTCCAGTGCCTCCACCAGTTTTTTGGCGCAGGTCTGATAATGGCGTCGTTCAAAAAATAGTTTGGCATAATTTGTGAGGGCGTATTCGAGTAGTTGACTCTTGTGATCGAGCGGGGATTCAGTGATTTTTTTTATACATTCTAAGAAGAGATTTTCGGATAAATCAAGCAGACCCTTGTAGATGTAAGTCGTCGCTAATCGTAAATCTGCGGCAATAATGAATTCACTGTTGCCTAATTTTCGAAAAATTTCTCGTGCTGCCTGAATATGTTTTTGTGCTTTTTCAAGTTCACCGATGGTTCTTTCATACGATCCAATACGCAGGAGGAGTGTCCCTTGTTCCTGTGAAGGTTCTTGGGCCGAGGTGGCCTGAAATTTTTGCATGAGCCATTCGATGCCCTCCTTCATTTGTTCTGGGTTATTGGCCATGTCATGCATATTTTCAGGCACGATGCTGGTTGACATGTCATAGGGGATTGTCTCTGGTGCCATATTTCCTCGTCCATCAACAAAGGGTTGGTCTAAGAATCTTAAAGTATAATCAAATTTAAGGTCGAAGGTTGAAAATAGGCATAAATTGCAATACCCAACAAAATAACTTGAAGAGCAATGATGATTCGTCCGGCAATGGGCATGTTAGAATGTAATGAGCGCATGCAGGGCCACCTTTCGGGCCATGCTAGGAGCTACTTAAATGAAATATGAGACATCAACTTAATAAATAAAAAAAAATATTCTTGTCAGGCAATATAATCCATCTTCTTTGTGCTGGATAGTTGAATTTATAATAATCTATACTATCAAGTTCCTCATTGTGAAGGCCTGACCAATGCAAATAGTTTTATCGATTGTTCTTTTCTTACTTGTCTACTCATGTGCTCACTCAAACAAACCTGAACAGCAGAAGCAAAATGCGGGTGATAGTATTTCTGGTGTTATCAATAATTTTTTGGCCGAAAAAGAACATCATATTCAACAGCAGGATACCGCTACTGCGACCATTCCTGAAGCGACTCAGGCCGAAACAAAGAATGGGTCTCAGTTGGACATTGATAAAACCATTCAGAAAATAGATGTGAGTGCTAATTTGTACGTCGAGGATTGGATAGATTTTTTTTCCCGTCGTGACAGTGAACGCTTCGTAAGGATGTTAGAGCGTGGTTCTGTCTACAAGGAAGTTGTCCAAAATATTCTGGCAGAAAATGGTCTTCCCAAGGAACTTTTTTATTTGGCCATGATCGAGAGTGGTTTTGTAACCCATGCCAAGTCACGGGCCAGAGCGGTTGGGGTATGGCAATTCATGAAGGGAACAAGTAAAAGATATGGTCTTTCGACAAATGGCCATGTCGATGAGAGGCGCGATCCAATTCGGGCCACTGAAGCTG
>CAYHRT010000087.1:0-14855 GCA_964359085.1 uncultured Bdellovibrio sp.
TTCACCTCTCTGACAAACGCCAATCGCGTAAAGTTGTTGGATAGTTACTAGAGACCCACCTATAATGGGGCATGAAAAAAATAATCAGATGGGTCATTGCCGGCCTTGTTGTTGTTTCCTCCACTGGCCGCAGCAACGACATGGAAGGCGTCTACACTGTCATCATCAAAAAGCAGCAGGAAAAAAAGAGTACACGTTGGACGTTGAGTGATTGGCTTGCCACTAAAAAGCGCATGGCGCTCATGGATCAATGGCTGGCGCTCAACACCAAGACAACCCTGTTTGAAGCACGTCTCGGCGGCTCGATGGGTGATGTGGAAGAAACCACCAGTGAAAGTCCTATCTCAAAAAAACAGACCTCCCGATATGAGGCCGAACTACTCATCAAGATGATAGGTCTGGGTGGCGAAATGGGCCGATTGGCACCTCACCAAAAGTTCACCGCAGGGGAATTGCAGTTGATGATCTTGGGAAGCTCACTCCAGTCTACCCATCTCCGGGGGATGTATGGATATCGTAAATTAGAATGGGAAGGAGTCACTGATTTCAGTGGCCCCTATTATGGCGGATATCTCACTCTCTACCTGTTCAACTTTTTAGGCGTGGATGGACGTTATCAATACTTCGCAAAAACCAAAGGTACCAATAAAACCAATGAAACCTATGGCGAAGCTCTCACGCTTGGTGCCTTCGTTGATATTTCTTTTCTGCGCCTCGGGGCCAAACTCTATCGTGAAAATTTGCGCTTACAACAATCGAGCGCTTTCCTCAACTATGCCAAAAACAAAGGGACCCTCTTCACCGCCTCAATCTTTTTCTAATACCAATGGATGGCGAAGTTACTATTCAACATAAAATTATTATCTTCCAATGACTGTGTGTAGTTGACTCCTGCACCGAGCCCTACCGAATCAGTCACCTGACTCTGAAAATCGTAGCCAAGCTGAAGCGAGGTACGCGAACCACCTGGCATCCAAGGTTGCTGGGCCTCTGAAATCGGCGCCAAAACTCCCAGATTGACACTGTGAGTGTCAGCGCCGTTCACAAAAGTCCCGCCACCACCTACCGCGCAAGTATCACCATATTCGCGAAAGGAACAAAGTAAAAAAGCATTTAATCGCGCGTCGGCCGTGAGAGCATAACTTCCTTCCACACCAACTTCGGTGTAATTCGTATAGACACCGACATCTGAGCCCAAGAGTCCCCGAATATCGGCCAGACCTAAGGTTAATTGTGTATGCCCATGCACACGGAAATAGGCATCATCAGTGCGATAGATCGCTTCAGCGCCAACATTCAGGGCCAGATTTCCATCACCTGTCCAAGCTCCACTATCTTCGCCTCCTCCTCCGTTGATTACGGCAACTTCCAAATGCGCATCTGCGTACGGAGTGCTGGTCCAATGCTCTGACACACGTAAGGGAACGCCCACGCGCTGATGGACACTCAAATAAAGAGTGTTCAGATCCCACTCTTCAGTCCCGACCGTTCCATCGGCACCCACAAAGCGCACCGTCGTATCACGATGGGCGAAGGCCAGGCCGACGTGGCCACGATTGTCCACACCGTTATATACTCTGCTCGTTTCAGCAGGAACACTTCCCCAACTGGCATTTACTCCGGCCCCATACACCACATCACCGTTAGAGAGTCGAGCAGCAAAAATTCTCCCGGCCACAGGGCCATAATGCCCCCCCATGTGCATGACACTATAACTGCGGGTGGTGAACGGATCAAAACGTCCTGCACCCGTGACATCACCTGGATTAGGACTTGTTTCTTCTTCTAAGAGCAGACCAATTTCAGTGGGAAGAACACCGGCAAACTGCCCCTCGACCGTTCCATCGGCCCGCTCCGTGGGACGCCACACACGAATCATAGTTCCAATATCAGGAGACTCATCTTGCGAGAGAGCGGCACTCCCTTGCAAATTTTCCTCTGTCGACCTTCGATTATAAGAAATTTTATGGACTCGATTACGATTATTGGGGTCTGTTACCATTAGGGTCACATGATAATTCCCCGGTGTAGGATAACTGGCGGCATAGACGTTATCTTTGTTTCCCATATGGTGGAGAATCGTGGCCTGACAGATGACGATATCGCGACAAACACCTGAAGGCGTTCCGGTGGCCAAGGCGGACAAGATGGTATCACACTGGGCAACTGTATTGGCATCAATGGCCTGATCAGCGCGCGCATCATCATAATTGCCATTCATCGCCCCACCAAGTTTGGAGATAAAGCGAATCTGATCATCAAAAGACATGCTCTGTCCCATAGACTGATAGAGGGCAATACGAGCGGCCGGACTGGCATTGATAATGCGATCATTCCAAATTGCATCGGTAATCTCTACCGATTGCGGGTCATCTAAATCGGTATGGTCGATGAGCCATCTTCGAGCGTCATCAACTGACATCCCGGCCAGAATACGACGATTGCTCTGAACCAAAGGTTCAACGGTACGGTCAAAGATGGCCGAATCATAAGGCACTCTTGCACCGTTAAGACCATTAAAGCCATTTACGGCATGCAAACGAAATTCAATATTCAGGCCATAAGAGGTGGCGCTTCCTGAACCTGAACCTGAACCAGAACCAGAACCAGAACCAGAACTAGAGGCCAAGGGCGTTGTGGCACCTGTCTGCTCACCTGTCTTGGGACAACTGACCTGAGGAGTACCAACATCATCAGAAGATGAGGGCGTGGCCTGCATTCTGCCCGATGTGAGAAGTAATTGGCCTTGTGCCGGCGTCATGTTATAAACATCCCGACGCATGACAGTGACCGCTTCGGCCACTTTGGCAAGTTCCACCACTTTTTCGCTTCCATTGCCGGAAGTTTCCCCAAAGACCAAGATCGGCAAACCTAGTGACAGACACACAACGGTGCAAAAGCCCATAAGATATTGCATGATGTACTCCCAACTAACCCCAGGTACATACATCCAAAATCGGTGCCAACGAGAGGAATGTTATCTTAAAGAGTTGCAGACAGCGATGTGTCTGCAACTAAGGCAATCTTAGAATTTCGACTAATTATTCGACAACTGTCGAAAGTACCCGAAAGGGATTTTCAGGATTTAATCGAGTTTCGCGGGCCCATAAAAGTTTAATGAATTCGGCGTGAGACCATGCTAGAGGAGTCGCCCCTCCTGTTCCCTCACCGGATTGCTCAAAAACTTGTTCGGGAATGAGAAGACCATCGTTAGAAAACTTCACCAGAGAATCGAGCACGAGATTGACCTGTGCTTCGGCCTGATTCCAATCTAAATTTCCAACCAAATAGCGTTCAACCGCGAAACGTCCTTGTTCGCCCGAGAGAAGCGGCCACAAACGGCCCTTGCCCTCCTCACCATAGGCATCATTGGAGTAACGATACCATCCATAACCATTGGGCGTTTTTACTCGAATGAACTGATTAATTTTTTCCAATGATTTTAAGATATGCCAATCATCCGCGGGTTTAAGCCCAAGCAGGGCCAATTTTAAAAATCCTTGATCCAGAAAGTCTTGAGGACTTACGCGCATACTGCTATTGGCTACATGACAACTCTCCTTGGAGTTTGGATCCCAAACAGCAGAGTAACTTTGACAACCGGACACACGTAAATAATATTGTCCATCACCAAAAGGACCATTTTGAGTAAAGGCCCAAGTATCAATATTGTCGCCTGGCTTAAATAACCACCCCTGAGCGGTCTTGTAGTAGCTCTCCCCCGCCTCAGTGCCTTTGTAAAGCTCGCCCCCAATCATCAGCGCCGATGTAGCACTTGAAAAAGTGGAGGGAGACAGTCCAAAGTTCTCCTCCCAGCGCTCTTGTGCCGACCAAGGCCCATACTTTTGAATAAAGTCCAGACCCTTTTTAATCATGGAATCAAATTCGATTTTGAGAAGTTGTTGCTGACTGGCACTCATGCGACGATAAACTTGCCAAAAAAGATTGATGGGATATCCCACCTGATCCAACTGAAGCCCACCCCAATAAGATTCACCCGTCACCCAGGTGTTTTGAGGAAAGCCACCTTCCTTGGGAATAACTCGTGGATTGTAATCCCAAACACCATCACTTTTTTGATACTGAATCTTTTTTAAAAAGCGAAGAGCGTTGATGGGTGTCTTCATATCACCGGCCAAGATGAGCCCCATGGCGGCATGATAGAGATCGCGTGGCCAGATCAAATGGTATCCACCAATTTTGGCCCCAGCTGTTTCATACTGCTTTTCCCCCCACGGAATAGAGAGAGAAGCAATGAGAGCGCCGGGATTCAATTTGTCTTCATGGGATTTGAGAATGACCAAACTTCTCCAATACAAATCCGCTTCTTGTTTATTGCGAAACTTCGGGGAGCGCTTGTCTTGCAAATAGCGCTGCCATGACTGCTCAAAGGCCGCTTTGGCCGCTTCAAAATCAGTTTCAATCTGAGATCGGATTTCTTTGTGCTGAGTGAAATGATAAAGCACATGCAGACGATACTCACCTTTCACTTTGGGAAGATCGAATTCTCCAAAAGTGGCGACATTACCGTTCTCGGCCACCTCAAAATCAAAATCCATTTGTTTGTCTTGGGCCAAATCCTGGTGACCATCAGAGTGGCCGACAAATCCCACAGAACGCTTTCTAAAGCCCACGCTAGATTCAATAAAAAGTTGAGTACTGCCCTCACTCATCAAAAAACCATTTTGATAAATTGCAGCGGAATCATAGAAACCAGTATTATCGATGGCCGGATTAGAGAGGAGATAAAAATCCAAACCGTCTCTTTCAGAGACAACCGTCACCTCGTCCACCAAAGTAGGTGAATCTTTCAAAGAGAAAAACTCATGAATAATCGTCACCCCTTTGGCTTTATTAACATTCACCAAGCGAACACGAGAGGGCGACAGCACATGCACGTGATGTTCAAAATCCTTGCTCTCTTCTAAAACAAAGGTCTTGTGATCCGTTACATAAAATTGGGAATCTTTAATTTGCCCTTTATCTATGGTTGGGAAAAAAACTTCGGTCAAAATGCCATTTGCCTGGGTGAACCAAAGGGGGGACTTGACTTCACTCTCTTCATAAATTGTAACCGCTTGCACCTTTCTGGCATCAGACCAGTTCGGACGTATTCCTGGGCGACCGAAGGCCTCACGCGTCAGATTCACTAACTCACTTGAAGCAAAGCAAGATGTGGACAACAGAACCAAGAGCGGCATCAATAGATTACGCAACATTATAGCTTCCCCTTTTAATTGCTTTTTTTCGTCTGCAAGTATGCATAAAAAAAGTTGAAGCTTCTACTAGATTATTATTAGTTTTTTGCCGTAGTCTGAAAAATTTGCTGCCACGGCGCAAACTTATGCAGCAATAAGAGTCCTGGGACGGCAATGATGGTACAAAAGATAAAAAAGCTTCCATAGCCCATCATTTCCACCATGATTCCGGCCGGTGCCGAAACCACCACTCGCGGAACCCCCATGAGAGATGATAGAAGGGCATATTGGGTGGCCGTAAAACGTTTATCCGTAAGTGACGCCATAAAGGCCACAAAAGCGGCCGTTCCCATTCCGGCCGTGACATTTTCAAAGCAGATGACACCGGAGAGAATGGCATTACTTTTTGGTAACCAGGCGACCAGAGTAAAACCAGCAGTGCTGATGGCCTGGAGAAAACCAAAAAGCCAGAGCGAGCGATTTAATTTTAGCCGAAGAATAATCACCCCTCCGACAAAACCACCGATCAAGGTAGCGGCCAGCCCCAGACCTTTGACCACCAGCCCTACTTCCGTCTTGCTGAAACCAGCGCTCAAATAGAGTGGCATGGTCATGTTACTGGCCATGGAATCACCCACCTTATAAAACAAAATAAAGGCCAACATCCACCAAGCATCTTTTTGATTAAAGTATTCTTTAAAAGGTAGAACCACGGCCTCTTTAAAATTGCGAGGTGCACCCGCCACAGTGGGGGCCTTCGGTGCCATCAGAGTGACGATAACCATGGCCCCCATCAAAAGGCCCATCACCAGATAAACAGAATGCCAAGGAATTTGATCGGCCAGCATGAGGGCCAATGCGCCTGAAATGGCCATGGCAACTCGATAGCCATTGACATAAAAGGATGAACCCAATCCCAATTCTTCATCTTTTAAAATCTCTCGGCGATAAGCATCCACCACAATGTCCTGGGTGGCCGAGAAAAAAGTACAAACCAAGGCCATGAGCGCTACTAAAAAAGTTGATTGGGCGGGATTGCAAAGGCCTAACCCCCAAATACTCACTCCTGTGGCAATTTGAGTAAGGGCCATCCATCCTCGCCTACGATCAAGAAAGGGAGGGGCAAAACGATCTAAGATGGGTGACCATAAAAACTTGAGGGTATAGGGCAGCCCCACAAAAGCAAACAGTCCGATGGTTTTCAAATCGACATTGGCGTTGGTCATCCAGGCCTGTAACGTTGAGCCAGTGAGCATGAGGGGTAGGCCCGAGGATAGGCCTAAAAAAAACTGTACCAACAGGCGCCAGTTAAAGATTAAGGCAAAAATTGCTGACAAACTAGTCCCAGTAGGATTGGTAGAGGTGTTCAATGATTGCTCCTAAATGAAGATAATGTCTTTTATTTTTGGCCCAAGATCATTATATTAAAATAGTAATATGAATTGGGCCACATCATGTCTGAAAACTCTCTTTATGTAAAAGATGAAGTCGTTCCCGGTAAAGTTTGGCGTCGATTAGTCGCCTCGCTGATTGATCACGCTATCCTTGCCGTGCTCATGATCCCAACCTCCAATCTTCTTGGATCCTTCTTCAATCTTCACGACGTCACCCTGGAACAAGGAGCAGAACTCCCGCGAGAAATTTATCTCCTCATTGTATCCATGACCATCAGCTTCACCGCTCTCTTGTATTGTTATTTTACTTTTTTTCATGCTTTGAAAGGGGCAACTCCGGGCAAAATGGCCATGAGTTTAAGAGTCGTCGTGGTCCCCGAAGGTGGTAATGTGGGGCCGTTGCGAAGTTTTGTGCGCGAAGTGATTGGAAAAAGCATTTCCGGTTGTTTCTTAATCGGTCTTATCGTCATGCTCATAAGAAAAGACCGTCGCTCACTTCACGATCTTATTGCCAGGACGCATGTCATATCGAGCGCGAATAGGTAACTATCAAAAATCACTGTAGACATGGTGGCGAAATGACACCACATTTTCGCTCGTGCCCGTTTTTTTTACACGGTGGCCAGATATTGACTCGGTGCAGCGTTACCATCCCTTTATTGTTTTGGGTGATCTATTTTTAGAAAACTAAAGGGAGGTTTTATGAAAGGGAAAGGTGTGTGTTCCATGTTTATTCTGGTTGGGGTTGGCCTTTTGCTCACGCTATCAACCTATGCCAATGATCTACTGCTCAGCGATTGCGGATCACTGCAAAGTGAAAACTCTCGTCGTCTCTGCCAACAACTCGACAGAATTGAACTCAAACTTGATCGAGCACTTCAGCTACTCGAAACCGGAAATGGTGGCAACCACGGTGGAGGACATGGACGATATTATACTCCGGCCTATACCTGTAAAATCAAAATCAATAATTCAACCTATGAGGGCTTTGGGTCCACAGTTAGTGCTGCTCGTACTGACGTAACTGAATTCTGCAAGGCCACCGGTTATAGTGAAAGTACCTGTATCAACCGTTTCGTTGGCTGCGATATTGATGCATTCAATGAATCGGGGCATTACAAGTGCGAAGTTATGATCAATAATCAGACATTCCAAGGTCTGGGTATCAGCAAGACCGAAGCTCGCTCTATGGCCTTTGCACTCTGCAAGCAGGCCGGCTATAATAGCTCCACTTGCTATGGTCGCTTTAGCCGATGCTATCCTGTACCACTGAATTAAGGTAAGTTGGGCCAACAGGCATTATGAAGAATTACAAAAAATGGCTGAGTTATGGGGGAGTTTACATTGCAGGGCTGTTAACCGCTTTTATCATTTTTCGACTTATCCCCAGTGGTATTCCAACAGCTCCCCCCTTAATTCGCCATGACACTATGACTCTGCAACACGCGCCTAATTTGAAAAAAAACTCGAACGATATAAATGATCTGATGGCCAAAATGCAAAGCAACTTTAGAAATGCTGAAGATGACCAAAATGAAGATTTGATGGCGCAATTCCATGATATGCGAAAAAAGATGTTACAACTTTTGCAAGAAGAAGGTGGGTCTCCCAACTTGGCCTTCGGAAACTTAGTGGATACGCCCGATACCAATATAGAGTCTAAAGAGGACGATAAAAATTATTATTTTGAAATTGACCTTACCAACATTGACCAGAATTCACTGAAGATGGACATTAAAGACGGCTACCTCTATGTCACAGGAGAGATGAAAAAAGAGACCCAGGAACAATCAAACATGGGAGTTTCTTCAAGCATGGTGATGTCAAGTTTTTCTAAAACAGTCCCTATCCCCTCAGATGCCAACCCTAAAAAGGCCAAGATTGAACAGCATGATACGGTTCTCACCATCACGTTACCCAAGCGTGGTTCCTAAATTCTGTCCGAATCAAAAAGAGTCAAAGAAGGGTCTGAAGATGTGGAAAAACCACTATGCCCTGGCGTTTTCATAAAAGTCTGATTGGCAAATTTCAACCCGCGAATACGCATCTGGCGATCATAGATCACGCCTTGAAAAGTTCCCAAACGTTGCTCCGCTTTGGGAGTGATGGCGGCCCTCAAGGCCATATATTCCTGGTAGTACATTCCCCCCGTGACATCACTCGTTCCTGCTGCAGCACCTTGATTGAAACTGGCACTCACTTTTTGTCGAATGGCCGTTGGAGTATAAGCTGAATTGCTGCTGTACCCGATAATCAAACTGGGGTCTCCTCCCACGACTCGGGAAACGCTGAAATCCATGCTTTGGCCTAAAAAACCATAAAAGATGTCGGCAGAGGTGGTGGAGGCACTGGAGCTACTGGGTGTTCGATCGGCATCCTCTGGAAGTTCGGCCCTAAGGCGGCGGCGAATGATTGCCGACAGACCGCTCGGACGAAAGACGTCATTTAAGCGAAAGCTCGTGACTGTGGGATCAGATAACTCATAGTTAAAAACATAACCTACCTGAAAAAAATAATAGCGGTTCGGCATAATCAGATCCGTGGCATCAAAAGTTCGAGTCGGACAGGGTCTTATTCCAGCGGGGTCTAACGAATACCCATCACCCCATGACTGGCCCCAAGACTGGCCGGTAAATAAAGCGAAGAAAAGGACTGCATATCTCATGCCTGCTTATCGGCAAACCAAAAAGGCTGCATAAGCAGCCTTTTTTTGCATTAAAATCAATATGTTATGCTCTTCGTTTTAGAGGGCAATATCCATGTCCAGACGACTGTTTCCAATCACGAGACCAGTGTGTGAAGGCCCACTTCGTCCAGCGCGCACCACCTCAACGTCAACGGTCCCAGGATTTAAAATAACATGAAAACTTCCATCGGGATTGACACGATAATTCTGGAAGAGAGTTCTTGTGCTTGTCTGCACGGTAAATATTTTCAGAGTCACTTCCCCCTGGGCCAATTCTTCTGCAGTCGCGCCATGCACTTGCCCTTTAAGTCCCGGGCCACTGAGTCTTTCTAGAAGATAGCGCCAGCCTGCGCGATTTTTTGCCACGGTCTTATCCCGCCACTTGGCATAATTTGGTTGAAAACCTTCGCTACTTGAATTCACTTCGATGACATAGGGGATCACCTGAAATTGGCCATACAGCCAGTCAATATCCCCACCATCGACGCTATAGAGAAGCTCCCAAGCAGTTCCTGGGGAATAACCCAATAAACGACCAATTTCTGTGCCAATTGGTTCTACGACCGAACGTGTTTCGGCCCTGGCCCCATCGCACCCGTAGGGATAAATCACCAGCTCAGAATAGCTATGGTATGAAATGCTGAAGACAGGGCGGGTACGTGAGACTAACCCCATGAGGGCCTTGCTCTCCATTTCTGAACCGGCACTTGGCCCTCGATAAGTATCTGACCAAGTCGATCCAGAGGAGCCATTGCAAGTACCCCATTTGAAGGGATAGTTTCTGTTGATATCAACCCCATGACCGTAGGCCACATTCTTTCTCCACATAGCATTGCTGGTCCAAACACGATTGTTACCATCAACGTTCAACATGGGGACTACCCAAATTTCATTATTTTCCACCCAGTTGGTGATGGTATTGTCACTGTTATAACCCTGAGTCAAAGTCGAGATTAAATCGATCATCACTTCAGGTGTCATGACTTCACGAGCGTGATGCATGCCATTGAAAAATATTTTCGATTCTTCCGGTTCATTGACATTGGCATTATCAGAAATTTTTAGTGCCCAGATATCGCGGCCCTCGATAGATTTCCCAATCGATTCAAGCTTGGTGATCTCAGGATAGCGTTGACTTACCTCACGCAAAAATGTCGCGATTTCATCGGGAGTTTTATATTGTGAATCAGGAACAAGCATGAATTTTTTTTCTTCCACAAGAGTCAGCTGATGCCCGTGCTGCCTGACCACTTGAAGTTCCTCAGAACTGAGATAGAGGTCAATAGTTTTATGCTTCAAATCCACGCCTAGCACTTCAAAGTCATAGTGATGGAACTCAAGCATACTCAAATGGTAATCATGAAAGCTCACACGAGCGACGATCTCACGATCAGGTTCCCAAGGAGCAAAAAAATCACTTCCAGAGTGAGCATGACCGACGTTGATGAAGGCATAAGAGGCCAAAAAAAGAAAAAGAACGAGTAGGAGGGGGCGCCATAACATAACAACTTCCTTGTTGTAGGTAATATTTCCTAATAACACCAATTGTGGGTGATGCCGGAATTTGCATCAATGCTATTTCTCAAATGTGAGATTTTGTTATGTGAGAGAAATAGTCAAGCTAGGCGTCGTTGAAGGCAAAACTAATATCAATGAAGAAGTTTCCCAGTGAACACTCAAAGGGAAGCATAATGGTTGAAACACCTTTTTGTGCCTTCAATTGATGATTCTTGCCAGTAATCGCAGTAGGAATAGACATCTCAATACGATATCCGATCTCCACCAAAACCGTCTTGGCCGAGCCCATCGTCATATTGCAAATTTCACTCCCCACATCGGCAATTTCCTCACAATATTCTGTGTATTCTACTCCCACCATGGCCGATGCAATTTTCAAGTAAGAAGCTTCAGGCCAGGAAATTAAGAGAGAACCGCGAAAAGGCCAGGCATTCGCTCCTTCATGATACCGCCCATTCATCCCCATAACCGCGGAGTAATCACCATGGAGATCGCTGCCACTTTGTCGCATCTCTGGTTTGAGTGGTTTGATTTCACTGTGCAACATGGTGGAATATATTTTCTGTAGCCCCTTCACAAAGGGAGCACAAAAATCAACATACTTCTTGTTAAAAGTTGCTTGATCCATAATTACTCTTCATTAAGATGCAACCGTTTTTCTCAAATTCGAAGCAAACTTGGAATTGAGAAGATCAAGCCGATGGGCCATATCGGCATGGATCTTTTTGTCGTAAGTTAACAAGTTATTACTTTTAAAAAGATCCAGTAAATACTCCAATACGGAAAACATGGTGGCCGCCACGATGCTATTTAACATGCGATTATCCACTTGCGCCGACATATAACAGATGGCCTTCATCTTTTGACAAAGAATGGCCACTGACTCCACTTGAAGAGTGGCCGCTGTGCCATAAACTCGATCAACCAAGATTCCAACCTCGGGGAGAATTTTTGTTTCAGCAGGCGAAGCAATATACTTCCCGAGCAGTATTTTCGCCTGTTCTAGGATTTGTACACTTTCACGCAAAAAATCTTGAATAATTTCTTTATCCATATGATATTCCCAAAAAAATCAAGGCGTCGCTCCGTCCAGGCCAACTTTTTTTAATACCAAATCCATTTTCTCTTTGAAGGTATTGGGTGAGAAGTGTTTGACTACATAGTTTGTCACTCCAGCGGCAATCGCTGCCATAATTTGGTCTTTCTCCCCTTCTGCCGTCACCATCAAAAAAGGAATATTGGCGAGAGGCTTCTTACTTTTCAGGGTTTTCAAAAGTTCCAGTCCCGACATCTCAGGCATATTCCAATCACTGATAATGAATTGAATGGGATTATTATTTTTTATCCCCTCCAAAATTTTCTGCAAGGCATCTTTTCCATTTTCGGCCGTCTCAACATTCTTATATCCTAAGGTCTCTAATTGTTTGACGACGATTTTCCGCATAACGGCCATATCGTCAATCACTAAAATTCTCAAATCTGCGGACATGCTAACCTCCCACCTTCAGGCCACGGCCATACTTAAATTATCTTGAATGATTTCTACATCCCCAATCAATCCTTCAGTACTTTCAGAAATCTTACGGAGCGGAGTATGCAGGGCATCTGTAAATTTTCGTAAATCTTGGAGATACGGCCCGATGGCCTCCAGCGCTCCCACTATCTGAGCAGCTTCGACTCTGCCAGTTTGGCGGATTATTTCCAAAGCAGTAATTGATGATTCGGTACTTTTAGCGGCAGTCCCAAAACTCATCAAGGCATCATGAGTCTGCATAAGCCTTTTCTGAGATTCATTGACTAAATCCCCGCTCAGTGTCCTGAGTAGCTGGGTAGAATGGGCCGCAGCATTGCGTTCACCTTTTGCTTCGGCTTCGAAATAATCCACCATCTGGTTTTGTAGACACGCACAAGCACTCATATATTCACTGGTTCTGAGGATAATTCGCACTTCCTGCAAAATATTTTGAAACTTGGTTACCTCTTGCTCAATATCGTTGGCAAATTTTTGAAATGAGTCTGCGACCACCGCCAGTGTATTGGCGCTTTTACCCAGATGACAGGCGGCAAGAGACATATTGAGCGACAAGGCCCTTAGACCCAAAAAAGCCGTTTTCATCTGCTGAATGGAATCGGTCAAAATTCTACTCAGAGTCGCAAACGATTCGAGCTTATCAAAAATTCGCCTGAAATTATGCTCAGATTGCTTCACTAACATATCTGTCTTACTGCTTGAACGTTCTTTTATTTCACTGACCAAGGCCCGATTCATAAACGAATCATAATTCGAAAACCCGACATCGGTCAGAATTTTCATCAAAAGTTTTCCCGACGCCTCAACGCCATTTTTCTTTTCTTCTTCCAAGACCTGAGCGTAAATGCCGGGCACGTTTTTGAAGAGTGCCGAGGTCGGTTTAATTCGCACTGAGAGGTATCCTTCTGGAACAGGAAACACCGTGGCCAAAACCCAATAATAGGCACCATCGGCCGCCATATTCTTAACATAGGCGGTGATAGATTTTCCTGCCTGAATGGTATCCCATAAAAGTTTGAAAACAACTTTAGGCATCTCAGGATGGCGAATAATATTGTGAGGAGCACCTAGCAAAGTTGAGTGAGAATGGCCGGACACCCGTTCAAAAACTGAGTTGCCTGAAGTGATAATTCCTCTCAAGTCAGTTGTTGAAAAAAACATCTCATGAAGAGCAAATTCTCTTTCTCTATCTATGGGAATTATCTTTCTCATACGGCCGTCCTCCTCTTGGAGACAAGTGAAACAATCCTATGGGGTATTTGCATCAAATCCTCAATATGTTGGACCGCACCACATTTGATGGCCTCTTTCGGCATCCCAAACACCACGCTACTTTCTTCATTTTGAGCGATAGTTTGAGCACCATTTTTTAACAGTTCGAGGAGGCCCTGGGCACCATCTGCCCCCATACCGGTAAGAATCACTCCCAGCGCTTTGGCGCCTGCATGCTTTGCTACGGAACGAAAGAGCACATCAACCGAAGGTTTGTGGCGGTTAAACGGCTGATCATCGCTGATTTTAACTCTAAAAAGTCCACTTTCCTTAAATAAATACATCTGCTTCCCGCCGGGTGCCACGAGCACCAACCCAGGCAAGACTAAATCGTTATCTGAAGCCTCACGCACATTGAAAGGGCAAAGGCCATCTAAACGTTGCGCAAAATGACCGGAAAAGATTGGGGGAATGTGTTGGACAATCAGAATGGGAGGAATCTTCTCCGGCAACTTTATTAAAATTTCCTTTAAGGCCTCAGTTCCTCCGGTAGAAGAACCGATAGCAATAACTCTGCTTTGGTCGATTTCAAGATTGCCATGCTCCACTTTCTGTCCGCTCGTTTCTTTTAGCTTCATATTCACGCGAACATTAGCGGTGGATGCCATTTTAATTTTATCACGCACAAGTGAGGCAATGTCTTCCATTTCTTTAAACTCAGGTTTTCTAATATAGTCTACCGCCCCGGCCTCTAAAGCGTTTAAAATATCGGGCCCCTCTTCCGAGCTTAGGGAGGTAATCATGATGGTGGGAATTTTATGACGTGGGAAAAAATTTTTTAAGAGGGTGACCCCATCCATTTCAGGCATATGAACGTCGAGGGTAATCACATCAGGCCGTAGAGACACAATCATCTCTTCAACCTGACTTGGGCGTTCGGCCATCCCAACTACCTCAATTTGAGGATCAGCTTTCAACATCCGAGAGAGAATATCCCGAATTGCCTTTGAATCATCGACGATAAGCACCCTAATTGTTCGCGATGGTGAACTTACCACAGGCATCTTGTTGATTGTTTTATTGCGAAGTGCAGAACGTAACTTAGTGCGAATTTCATCTGCACAAAGCATAAGATTACTGAGCGAGGGTTTTTCTACGTAATCTAAGGCCCCAAGCTTGATCGCCTTTTGCGCCTGTTCCAGGTTGTCACTGGAAATCGAAGTCACCATCACGACAGGCGGATGATCCGCAACGAGATTTTCCTGTAAGTAGGCAATGCCGTCTTGCTGTGGCATCTGTATGTCTAGAGTCACTAA
>CAYHRT010000088.1:0-3491 GCA_964359085.1 uncultured Bdellovibrio sp.
CGATGGTCCAAAAAAGGAAAGCGACCCTCAATTGAATTTCCCATGAGCATTCGGTCGCCCTGTGAAGATAAAAGATTTCCAGGAAGAAAGAGGCTTGCCTCAAGAAATTGAGATCTTGATAAGGGATGCCATTTCATAAAATCTTTAGGTATTAAATCCTTAAGTGGTTGGTAAACATTTCTTTCCGGATTAAATTCTTCGCGGATTTCCTGAGAGAAGAAATTTTTGATAAATGAAGTATTATTCCAGCGTATCATATGAGAATAAAATGGATTGTCTGTAGCACCGAGACCTTGCGAAAAAAAATATTGCCAGCCAAAACCTTTTTTTTCTTTCGTGTTGATATAGGAATAAATTCTTTTTAACAATTGGGGCCTTAGTTGCGATTTCGGATTTTTGGCCCAGTAACGGCGAATTTTATCCTCTTTAAAGATATTATAACCACCAAATATTTCATCTGCCCCTTCACCCGAAAGCACCACCTTGTATGATTTTGAGGACACATATTGTGAAAGTTTCAGCATGGGGGCCGGTGCAGTCCTAAGCAGCGGGCGCTCTGCTAATCTGACCACTTCCTTCAGAGAATTTGCAATATCATGATCGCTGACTTGATAACTGCTTTGCTTGACGCCTAAATGGCTTTGGACGATTTTCTGAGAAGCACTCTCGTCGTATTTCTGGTTTTCAAATGAAAGAGAGAATGTTTCAAAACCAAAATCTGTAATCTTTCCAAGCAATCCACAGATCAGGGAGGAATCAATTCCACCACTAAGATAGGCACCAACCGGAACATCGGCACGTAGTCTCAACTTAATTGAATCTGACAATATTTCTTCAATCCTATCTTTATAGATGTTAACTGGTTGGTAATCATGATCGTTCATCCAGGGAAATTCAAAGGACCAGTATTGCGTCGTGATTATTCCCTCAGAAGAGATGTGCATTAACTTCCCAGGCGACAGTTCGCAAATATTCTTAAATACTGTTCGTGGTGGAATGTTCACCCACAAAGTGAATATTTGTTCAAGTCCAACAAGATCCAACTCACCCTTTATGAAAGGGTGAGCAAGGATCGATTTCATCTCTGAAGCAAAGATAAAATCACCATTTGGAAGAATTGAATAGAAGAGAGGTGTAATGCCTACGCGATCTCGCACCAAGATTAATTCTTCAATATTTTCATTCCAGATCGCGATTGAAAACTGTCCATTTAAATATTTTGGAAAATCAGATCCATATTGCTCATACGCATGAACAATGACTTCGGTATCAGATGAAGTCTTAAAGACATGTCCCTGTGCTTTTAAATTATTTCTTAATTCAATAAAGTTGAAGATCTCTCCGTTAAAAATGACACAGATTGAAGCATCTTCATTATAGATGGGTTGTGTACCTCCTTCGATATCGATAATACTTAAGCGCCGATGCCCAAGCCCAATAATGTTATCGAAAGTGAGGGATTTACCATCAGGCCCACGATGCAACAGCGCATCGGTCATTTTATTAACAATCTCTTTATCAAAAGAATCTAAACGTTTTTTAGTCTTTACATGGAATAGACCCGCAATGCCACACATAAAAACTATAATTCCTGAACAGTTGGGTTATTAAAAATCTCTGGACTACTATGAAGATATTTTGCCATCCGCTTCTTTTGAGTAATATTCTGATAAATTCGCTCTACTTGTTGTTTGTCGATGCCTAGCGCCTCGGCCACAACTTCAGCGGGGACCTGATTGTCGATGCCATAGAGGCATAAATCCATTTCACGGTATGGGACAGAGAAATAAAATTCATCTTGCGATTGCGGTAAAGAATATGTGTCGGTTGTCGGTGGTCTGCCTGTGATTTCCTCTGGCACCCCAAAGTACTCAGCAATTTGATAAACCTGTGTCTTATAAAGATGCGCTATTGGTTTTACGTCAGCCGCTCCATCACCATATTTCACAAAAAATCCTTGGTCATATTCCACTTGATTCGGCGTCCCGATATCAGCATAGTTGAGAGACTCACAGTAATAGTATTCAATCATTTTTCTCACTCGCTGCTTAAGATTTGATGCAGCTACAATCTTTTGATAGGAAGATAAATTCAGTCGTCGCGACATCGTTTTACCATCTGGGGACATTACAAAAACTGAAAAGAAATTTAATTGACCAGTCAAATGCGTTTTAGGAAGTGCTATTTTACATTTCCAATCATCCTCGAACTCGGGAATTACCTCCCGGATAGCATCATTCCGACGCTTATAGCATTGCAGTTCTTTTAAGATGCCACCGATATTCTCATTGATAGTTCTAAGTTTGAATTTATCTATGAGAAGTTCTGACAAATATTTTGTATCACTCGCCGAATCGTATTCTGGCATGGTTAGCGCCAGAACTTTATCCCTGCCAAACGCCCTAAGACATAATACCGCAACAACACTACTATCGACTCCGCCAGAAATTCCTAGCACGGCGCCTTTCTTTTTGAATTTAGTATAAACGGTGGATCTCAACTGATCGACAATATAATCGACCTCTTCTTGCGGGTCAATTTTTAGGATTTCCTGGTTAAATTCTGATGTATCAAGCATTTTGTAATCGCATTTTCTTGTCGTTAATAAATTTTGCAATTCCATTTAAACTGTCAAAATTGGCCGGCAATAAATCGGCATCTTCAACAGCTATCTTGAAATTTTCCTCAACATAAGCAACCACTTCCATAATCCCCGCAGAATCAACCAGGCCAGCGTTGATTAAAGAGGTATCGTTTTGTAAGTTAGTAACATCAACCCCATATAAGAAATTATCAGTAATAAAATTGCGAATCGTTTTAGTTATTTCTTGCATATTCTACCTCCACCTGTTTACTTACCTTAAGTTGGGACTTTGTTACCTTTCCTGAGGGAGTTGTTGGTAAGGTATCAACTAGGATTACTTTTTTTGGCACCATATGGTTTTCAAGTTTATTTCTGCAGATCTTGATTACATCATGCTCATTTAGATCGACTGTACCATCTAACACTACGTAGGCAATGATGGCCTGTCCCCATAATTCGTCTGCCTCACCGAGAACCGCCGAGTCTCTGACTCCCGCAATCCCATCGAGACAATTTTCAACTTCAATAGGCGAAACCTTCTCACCTCTCGTTTTTATAATATCGTCGCTTCTTCCCTTGAAATAAAGAAATCCATCACTGTCAATGGTAAACCAATCATGAGTACATAGAATCTTTTCACCTGGATAAATTCCTTCTTTAAGCATTTGCTCTGTTTCATACGGCTTTTTCCAATAACCCATCATCAAATGTGGGCCTCGCACATGCAGAATTCCGAGATTACCAGCAGCAACTGGTAGTCCCTGTGGCGAGAGCAAGAATACTTCCGTACCGGGAATGGCCTTACCTACAGAATGTGGCGCTTTATGGAGATTGTCAGGTGAAAGATAGCTTACGCGCTTGCATTCAGTTAATCCGTACATTTTAAAGATTTGAGCATTGGGAAAAA
>CAYHRT010000088.1:3501-14845 GCA_964359085.1 uncultured Bdellovibrio sp.
TATTAAATCAGCGGATAATGAAGCGGCGGTATTTGTGATTTTCTTAATATCGTCAAAGACAATGTCTCGTCTCTTGGCCAAGGTGATGAGTGTTTTGTATACTGTAGGAACTCCAGGAAAAACAGTAACCCTTTCTTTTCGGATGGTTTCAATAATCCTTTCTGGATAGCTGAATGATTTTTCTAGAACAAGCGTGGCACCCAGGCTAATGGTCATGAAAACCTGATACAATCCATAATCAAAGGCCAGCGGTAGAAAATTGATTATTCGATCATCAGTATGCAGATCAAGATAATAATCGAGACAATGGGTCATGAAAATCATCGCTTGATGGTTCATCATAACGCCTTTTGGGTCTCCGGTACTTCCTGAAGTATAAATTAATGCCGCTAGATCTGTTGGGATATTTCGATAGGGGAAGGCCACTGGTGCTGTTGCCTCAATTAGGACTTCAAAAGATTCCTCTAGTTCAGAAAGACCGTGGTTGTCATGCTTTGCCAATCCCGTTACGATAATTGCTTTTAATTTTGGTTCACTTTCGAGTGCTCTTCGATAGGCCCCTTGTAGCGCGATATTAGTAATCAGAATTCTGGCATCGCTATCATCTAAAATAAATTTCAATTTACTTGATTTTGTTTGATGGTTGATAATTGAGAAGACACCTCCCGCCAAGAGTGTCGCAAAAAGGGAGATAATAGTATTGATAGAGTTATCCATAAATAAAACAACTCGTTCGCCTCGATTTAATCCTTTTAGTTGTAAAACATTTGCCAGCCTACTTGCCTGATCGTAGAGATCACCATAAGAATACTGGGTCCCACCATCAATACAGGCAATCTTCCAGGGGAATCTTTCAGCAGCGCGCACCAGAAAATCGCTTAAACTAATTGGATACAGAAATTTGTCCATATATCAAATTCTCCGATCTTGAAGAAACGCAATAATTTATACGTAGCTGGCGTGTACGAGTAAATGAGTGTACTCACAGCTAGCTTTGATAATGGTCACCTTGGCGATTGTTGAAAAATAAATTAATTTGGCATGTGATTTATTTAGGAGAGACCTATGGGAACTCATATTCTCGCACGTATTTCTGAATCCCGTTTTTGCCCTAATAAGATCTTTTACTATCATACCATTCTGGGATTGGAGTTTAGGTCCTTGAATGAAAAATGCCTTCTCCGAAAACC
The DNA here is from genome assembly GCA_964359085.1 of uncultured Bdellovibrio sp. Classification (GTDB taxonomy): domain Bacteria; phylum Bdellovibrionota; class Bacteriovoracia; order Bacteriovoracales; family Bacteriovoracaceae; genus GWA2-49-15. Next base: position 4,692 of record CAYHRT010000088.1, read on the forward strand.
TATGGATATAATCTTTGAGAAAGTCGATCAAAGATCCTTGAGTCAGAAGCAACTTGATTTTGTGTTGGATGAACTCCTGGCGGTTAGTGGTAGTGATAGTGTGCCTGGACAACGGGAAATCTTTGATGTTTTTTTTAAACTTGGTGACACTTGTTTTTTGGCAAGAAAAAATGATGTTTTAATTGGTTATTATTGGGCGTTTCGAACTCATCATATCATCACCTATGATGATTATAAAAGTAAAAATCTAGAAATTGAACTTGCATCAAATATGATTTTCTTCGGAAATGGATTTATTCATCCATCTTTTCGATTAAAAGGAGTTTTTCCTCATTTCGCAAAATATTGCATCCAGCAGTTTTCGTGTGATAGTCGATTCATTACCGCGACAGATATTGAAAACAATCTGTCTCTTAACTCCCATAACCGTTTGGGGTATTTACAGCAGTTCCAGCTTACCTGTATTTCCCTTTGGCGTCTTCATCTGCATTTCATCAAAGCAAAACAACATAGACCAGTCATCAGATTTCATTTTCACAGAGCAAGGAAGTCCATGCCCAAAATTAATGCTAGTATGCTGCTCTCTGATCAAGCGAGTTTAGCTGAACTGTCGCATGCGTGAGCAAATTATGATTTTTGATTATTTGTTCGATCGGAACGAAATGAAAATCATTTAATAACCTCTCAAACTTATCTCGGTTTTGCTTTAATCCGACATAATGTCGAAATTTCTTAAGCAAAGGAAGATTAATTCTTGGTTGTTCGTAATCGAATTCCCATGGATGAAAATATGTTACGATATCATCGGGTGCACTTCTATCTTGTAGCAATGTTCTGAAGAGCCAATAGGGTGATAGGCGAAAATATCCTCCACCAGAGATAGGAATTTTGAAACCACAAAACGATAGGGCAGTCATGGGGACTTCAAGCATTCCATTTATTTCATGGATGTTTTGTCTGAATCCCGAGATGCCGTAATCAGGATGTCTTACGGGATAAATGCTGCTATCATATTTAAATCCATTATTTCGTAAGATATCTAAGGCCCAAATTGTCTCTCGTGTAATCGAAAAACTCGGAGCGCGATATCCGTTAATAGGATGACCTATTATGTTTGTTAAGATGAACAGAGATTTTTCAATATCTTTTTGAAACTCACTTGTCGTCATTTGGGTTATCATAGTATGAGAATAACCATGCGAGGCCATCTCATGTCCGTCCTTCATAATATCGCGAACTAATTCAGGAATTCGTTCGGCAATCCAACCGAGGATGAAAAAAGTGGCCTTAATGTTATGTTCTCGTAAGGCCTTTAAGATATATTTTGTACTCTCTTGGACTCTTATTTCGCATTTCTTCCATTCTTTAAATGGGAATATATCTTTCATGTTTTGAACACAAAACCAGTCTTCAATGTCAAAGCTAAGTGCGAGCGTTTTCATCATGCATCCTTTGAAAAAAGATGGTACAAAATAGCACTGGATTTACGTGGTAGCGCTGGATAAAACTTTAGACAAGAATGCATTAAGTTTAGACTGCGAATGATGATTGGCGTGTTGAAAAATTATAAAGATCAAGATAACGTGTGATCATTTGTTGGAGAGTATATTTTTCCTTTATATCATTGCTTGCAATAGCGATTTTACTTTTGTAGTCCATTTTTCTATCTTTGATTTCCAGAAGTCTGTTGAATAAAGCGTTCTTTTCTTCAAGACTAAAGAGGATGATGCCCTCGTTTGAGATTTTTTGATGGGCAGGAATATCACTACAGAGACAAAGCTTCTGGCTTGCCATAGCTTCGAGGACGGCAATCGGATGGCCTTCGGTTAACGAACTAGAAACAAAAATGTCTCCAAGTCTTAAAACTTCTCTGACATCCTCCTGATATCCATGCAAGGTTATATGTTGGTCCAATTGATTATCGTTTATAAAGTTCAAAACAGATTCGACCTCCTTTTGCGTACCTGTTCCAGCATGATGCAAATGGAAATCAACATTGCTTTCTTTTAGTTTTTTACATGCCAGAAGGATATGCTCCAGATTCTTTTCTCTTGAGATGCGTGAGATACACACTAAGCGTAATTTTGGGCCTTCTATATCGGTAAAGGCAATTTCCTTTAACTCACAATATCGTTTTGCGTCTACTCCGTTGTGGATTACAACTGGAATTCCCTTCATGCCCCAGCATTTTTTTACAAGAACATCTTTGACGTGTTCTGAGACGCTTATGATATGTTGGTAGAAGTAACTGGCGAGCTGAAAGAAGAGCACATATTTTCTGTTTGTCACGAAATGATGAAGGGTGTGTTGCGTATGAATTAAAACTAATCGCGGGTTTAATATTTTTAGGGCAACTGCATATTCCATCGGTCCAAAATCATGAGTATGTAGAATTGTAATTCTCTCATTAGCAATTAGTCGGTGTAGCTTGCTCAAGAGTTTTGCATCATACCCATGCTCCTTTTTATAAATCTGTACATCCTTGCCCAATTTTTTCAATTCGTTTGCAGCACCTGAAAATTCATCCATTTCATAGGCAAAGAATTTTTGTTTTAATTGCGCTTCGGGAATAATTCGTCCAATCTCTGCGAGAAATCTCTCGATCCCGCCCTGGTATAAATACTCAACGAGATGCAATACTTTTGTATTCACTTCTTGTTCTCATTGGTAATGTGAATCAACAACAATTCCCATTTCCTTTGCCCCATATTCAATGATCTTGATATTTTCCAAGCTTGGTTTATCTTTTGGAATACGGAATACGGTCAAACTCCATGGTTTTAAGACATATTCAGCGATACCAAGATTTGTGTCTCCATCGTTGAGATTAATCTTGGTGCTACGTTCTTTTGCGCTTTTATTGACAACAAATAAGGCGATTAACTTATTTTCTTGTGCCGGATCAATGGTGGCGTATGAATTGACCATATCATTAAAGCTGTCTTCAACTTCCACAAGCTGCCCGATAAAATATTCAGAAAATAGTGCATACATATTGTAGAGATTTGTGGGTGTATCATCTAATAAGAGGGCCCATGGAATTGGCTCAGGCCGATTGGTATTTAAAAAAGAACGATTGAAATTTTCTATGCCACTATTTGCGGCGATTCCAATTATTTCCGCCATGTAGAGAGGACGTACGATGGGATGATAATTGGGTGTGGTGTCCAAGGAGTCGACGGCAAATTCAGATAACACTAATTTTGCATCTGGATAGTTTTGATTTTTCCATTCTTGCATGCGATTGAATACATTAGGCGTAAAATCCATGTAGGAGCCTCGATCATAAACATTTACATAATCACTTACATGAAAAAGTTGAGTCGATTCCAACATCTCATTTACCATCTGGTGTCCTGTCCGATCTACGATAATAGAGTTTGGATCACTAACTTTAGTTCGGAAGGTGGGATAATAATGAAAGCTGGCATAGTCGAGAAGTTTGTAGCCCTTGGGATTAAGATTTGTATCGCTTTCGGCCTTCTTAAGTCTGGAAAAAAAATAGGGCAAAAAATGGTCGAAGCTGCCGTTGCCATAGCTACATTCCATGACTCCTCTTACTGAAGTCCACTGGCAATCTTTCTGCATATTACCGCTTTGCCAATCAGCATAGGAATTGGCGATCTCTGGTCCCCAAAGCTTAATATCATTTGCATCACCGGAAACTTCCTCTTGACCGGCCCTGACGGCAATAGCGTACTCTATATATCTGTCGATGTAGTCATCGGCAGACATCGGTTCATCAAAGGGCCAGATATCAGCATGGGTATCGGCCCATTGGTCAAATTCATTCCCAAGACACACATGTTTCAAATTTAATTTTAAATCGCCATTCACGTGTTGTATAAATTTTGTTGCGAATTGAGCCGTTGCTGTATTTGAAAGAACATAGCGCCCGTTAGTGGCAATAGGCATGAGACCTAAAAGATTAATTTGCATAATCGGTTCAGCACCGTATTCTCTTACCTTCTTGATTGCTTCTTCATATGATTCAATTTTTTTGTAATTTCCTTTCGAGAGGAAGGTCATGCCATTTTCCCAATTATAGGTATCATAAAGATTTCCACCAATTCGAATTGTGCCAAGGTTAAGTGGTTTTACCTTGTCTGCGCTAGGGTATGCAGTAAAGGGTGAGAGTTGTGTTCCATAGAATTCTCTCCCAATACTTCCTTTAGTGCCTGCCGTGTTCATATTAACAGTAATTGTGCCGTTTATTTCGTCTTTGATTTCATCCTTTATCTCTTCCTGCACTTCACCACCAGGGATACTCAACTCTTTTATATCGGTCTCATCATATTTTTCTGAATTGGCCAGATTGCATCCCAAAAGGCAAAACGAGAGAAAAAATAATTTAAACATTGTTGTTACTCCATCTTAATGACTATTAATTCGAAATTTCACCTGGATGATTATGCTCAACAATTGGAACGAAGAATATGAGCTTGGACTTTGGGCCCGATGATTTTACTCAACGGGATGACTGTTGGGACATCATGGGTATTTCATGGGTTTTTGCAATACCATGTAAGCATAGCTGGTCAAATACGAGATTGGATGTTTTGTTAGAAAGAATGCCAACTTTTCATGCAGCCACTTCAGCGGCCTAATTTTTTCATAATAATATCCGTGTCCAAAGAATCCCGTATATTCCACAACGTCATAACCATAAGAAGTGATTTTTTTAATTTGTCCTTTGGTTGGTCCTCTGCAGCCGCGATAATAGGCCGGGAACTTACCATAATTCCCGGCCTTGCCTCTATTTGGATCTATCCAGAGTAAAAGCTTATAGGCCAGTTTTTCTGGGATTAGCAGATTTATGAGATAGGGTAGTGCCCATAAGGTTGGGATGAAATGAAAGGCATGTCCACCTTCATTAAGCAGACGATAAATATTTTGATGAAAAATTCTATCATTTATGACGTGCTCGGCTACCATTCTACTAAAAATAAAATCAAAATTTGAATCTAGCTTTATGATCTCATCCGAGGCGATATCGGCCCTGATCTTATGAAATTCATTTGAAGCTTTGTTCAACTCGGCCTGCGAGATATCAAGAAGAGTATATTGGATGTTATTGTTCCTAATAAATTCGATGGCCAATGAGGGGTTAGAACCTCCTCCGACTTCGCAAATATTTTTAAACTTATTCTTTTGAATATAGTCCATTAAAAAACGTTCATAGTTGTCATGGGCGGTTTCGGTAGAATCAAATGTTACTTTCATCAAGATTAAACTCCAGCTAATTAAAATGACCAGTAAAGTAACGCCATTGATACAGAAGAGCATTGATACGGATCGGCCTACCCGTTGCCTGAAATCATTTCCAAATAGAACCTATCATGGAAAAAATGTCTAAGTCTTTCTTATAAGGTGTCGAATTATGACAGGCCTCAAACGTTTCTGGACCATCCCTTTTTTCGTTATTGTGGGGGCATTGTGTGGTCTTGCCTACTGTGCCTATACAATTCCGCTCTACGAAATTTCTGGCTCGGTGGGACTCCTGCGGCCAACTTTACCGCCTGTATCGAATTATATGCCTGAGACTCAAAACAGATGGGTATGGATACGAGATGGGCTTGCCATGAAGAATATGTTACTGCAAGATTCAGTACTCTATGATGTCATTCAAAGTTCAGAAGTTTTAAAAGAGCGTTTAGAGCTTTTCTCAATCGAATTCCCGGCCTTGCAGAAAGATGATCTTACTTCAAATTTTATAAATAAATTAAAGAAATCTATTAAAATTCAATATACAGGGGGAGATGCCAATATTTTCATTTTTACAGTGAAAGATGCCAATCCTGGATTAGCAAAAGAAATAGTAAGTCAACTTATGTCTCAGCTTAAGTCCTTATATGAAGAAGCAATGTTCAAGCGAAATTCTCTTTCCTTAGATGAGTTACATGTAAAAACCTTGGCGTTGAAGCAAGAAATTGGAATGAAGAGCAAGAATGATACGGATTCGTATTTACAAAGTAGACTTAATGCCGCTTATGATGCGGAAGCTAAGCTCTATGTTGAAAATATTCTTCAAAATATTCAAAGTAAGGCGCTGCTCAAAACCATTAACGATCCTTATATCCCAACACATCCGATTTGGCCGAGATGGGATTTACTCATCTTCTTTTCTACCCTGACAGGCCTACTAATTGGGGTCACGTTCTACTATTTAATTTCACGAAGCAATGAATGAGAAATCTGCTCTCCATCTTTTCTTTAGACCGCTAACATACATATATCTCTATATTTTTCTTATAATAACGACAATTCATCAGCAGATTCCTATTTTAAGTTCTTTGCCGCTTGAACTAATATGTTTTCTTTTCGCTATTATTTTCTCGCTTGTCGATAGGTTGATAATAAACAATAAATTCTTTATTAGAGCACTAATCTTGGCATTGGTGGCGGTTGTCATTCCCCTAATATCATCACTTGTAAATAATGATCAGCTTCAGGTAATTTTAGAAGGGGAATATCGAAGTTTTTTTAAAATTGTTATGCTGGTGCCTTTGCTCCTGTTTTATGTTGATACGCCAAAGAAAGTGGACGAGTTAATTAACCTTTTTATCCTATCATTCGGGCTTTTAGGATTAATATTCCTGTATAGATTTCTAATCTTGAATGAGGTGAGAGATTATGATCTAAGACCGTTACTAAGAATGAAAAATGGTGATCCTAATTTTCTAAGCACCTATTTTACCGCCTGCGTTCCGTTTTCTCTCTATCGCTATGGCCAATCGAGACAAGTTTGGAAGGGCATGATGTATGCGGCCTTAACTGCTTTTTTTATTTTATGCACGATTATGAATCAATCAAGAATGGGAATAATTGCACTTGTTGTCACGTTACTCATGATGATGTTCCTGTTAAAATGGCGTTACAGATTAAGCCTTTTCTTTATCGCTATTTCTCTTCCGCTCGGTAGTTTATTTTTTTCTTTTGGAAATAAAATTCTTCTTCGCTTTAGAAATATGGACGATACATCCAATGTTGATAGATTGAAAACGCTCAATGCAGGAATTCGCACCTTTCTTGAATCGCCATGGTTTGGTGTCGGTTGGAATAAATCGTCGCAATACTATTACCAATTTTCTGAATATCCGGCCTTCCAGTCGACGACAGCACCGTATGAAGTTCATAATACACTATTAAAAATAGGCAGTGAGACTGGCCTGCTTGGAATGAGTCTTTATTGTGTAGTTTTAATATTAGTTGCTGCCGCAATTCTGCAAGCTATGAAGAGAAACAAAGAGTTGGCCATTATCAATATGGCAGTGATCACCTCTTTGATGATAAATACCATGACAATCTCAGCAGGATACAAGGACATCTACATCTTTCTGTTGATTGTAATTTTTATTTTTAGCAGTGCAACCTTTAAGGTAAAGGAAAGCATGGTAAATCTTTTGAAGAGGTGAGCGCATGATGGTCACAAGAAATAGGAAATATCCATAGAGATTTTTAGGAAAGACGATAAGATTAAGGTCGAAATTAATATTTTTGGACCAAAACTGTTTGTAACCTTCTCCGCCTTGAAGTAAATCCAAAACATCAGCACCTTGCGCGATGGCCCTCTCGATCATGCTAAGGGTCTGTATGGAGCCAATTCTATATTGAGAATAGCTTTCGTCAAATGCGACAGTATAGGCAAACAATCTAGCTTTAATTAGAAATGATATTTCAACAGAGGCTATCTGGTTATTGAGAGTGATATAATTTGCCATTAAGATGCCATGATCAAAAGCATTGTGGACCAACCTCTCAAGAAAGTGGAATTGAACAGGATCCGAACATAGTGAACTTGAAGTCCCTTTCTTTAGAAAACGCGCCGTGTGCATGACTTTGAAGTGTGATAGAACTTGTGATAATTCATCATGTGTTTCAATTCTTAAATACGAAACCTGAAAAGATTTCTCAAGTTTTCTTTTGTATTGCATGATTCTTTTAAATTTTCCACCACTCCAGTCTTTATATTTAAGCTGGGTTGGTAAGCAAATATAAGAGCATGGAATTCTCTCGCAGATGGTGGCAAGTAACGGAAACTGTCCAAGATTTGAAATTAAAGATCTAAATTTTGTATCATGTTGCATATTTTTGAGATAACTGGCATCGATCTTATTTTCTTTCATCCAAAGCGCAAGTGCATCGATGGTTGCTGCGTAATATTCTGGTGCGATGAGGAGCTCATAATGGTCCCCATATTCATAATTCAATTGCATGAAGTAGATAGCATTCACATCGAAGTATCGATACAGCTTTTCCTTTCGCAATTTATAGGGAATGAGGGCGATGACCTTGTCTGTATTTTGATCTCTTACTTCTAAAACCTTTGCTTCAAGCGAAAATCTGTGACAGGCCTCTGCGCAACTCTTAAACCATGAGTACTCCATTGATAATCCTGGGCGAGCTATTCCCGTAGACAACCTTTCCCAATTGTTCTTGAGGTCTATATTTTCAGGATCGAAGATTATATTTTTTACACTTAAGTTATACATGGGTGCCTCATTGATTAAATTGAAAAATTTAAATTGAAATTGACTTGATTATCATACCATTTTTCACCAAGACTACTAGAACTCATCCTTACGTATGCGAGTGTCATTTCCAAGGAATTTCTATTTCCAAATTCTAGTTGGAAAAACTTATTTATTTCACTGCCTTCAATTTTCAAATGATCAATAAAGCGAGTATAAGCCATTCCTGATGAGACAATCAGAGTATCTCTAAAACTATAATTTGCACCAAGATTAGGGCCGGCACCTAAGACATACCAAGGTGATGGATATCTCGATGTTATAAATTTACTTTGTCCATAGCTCGTACTCATGCCTCCGAAAATTGAGAAAGGATGTACCTCGTACCCGCCGTTCAGCTCGGCCCCAAATGAGGTAAGCTGATTTTTATCGTTAACCAGACTATGTTTCAATGATATTGATGATTCGAGTGCTTTCGCTAGCTTTATCTTTGTCACTATTTCAAATTTATTTTCTACTAATGTATGCTCGACCCCAGCAGGTAAAAATAAATTTGTATACATAAAGTCTTTTTTATAATCAAAACTCAATTGAAAATTATCATGCTTATAGGCATAGCCTAACCCTTGGGTAAGTAAATGATGATCTGTCACAATTTTGTCTTGAGTCGTATTTTGCAAAACATGCGTTCCCACGAAAATATTTAAATAATGATCCGGTGAAAACATTCTCCCGAGTATTCCTGCGATGTGATTACCTTCAAAGGTATATTGTGAAGTGTTTCCCTCATTTTGCAGAATATTTAGGCCAAAATCGAAAGCGGCAGGTCTTGAATCATCATAGGGCCAAAAGATATTACGTCTATTGTTTTGATAATTAAGCGAAAATGATTTCATGCTGATATTATTTGCGACGCTATCACTCCGCATTTTTGTATTAATAATTCCTGGTTCCTCACTTTCACTACTCCTACTCAATTGCGAAAGTAAGCTAAAAACAAAAATTATTTCAATACAGACGATGACAAACCTTTCTGGTGTCATCATTTTATGTCTGCGATTGTGTTTTATCTCCCAAAATTCCATACAACATCTTTCCCACAGTAAAGAGAAGAATTCTTAAATTCAACGTCATGGAGGCCTTATTGAGAATGTAATACAAATCATATTTTAACTTCTGGGCCGGAGAGGCGTCATATGGGCAGCAGATCTGTGCCAAACCTGTAATCCCAGGCAGAACTACGGCGCGCTGATTATAACCGGGAACATTTTCTTTGAATTTTTCTATGATCTCTTGTCTTTCAGGTCGTGGCCCAATGAATGACATCTCTCGTTTGATAATATTGATGAGCTGTGGCAATTCATCCAGGTGGCTCGCCCGAAGAAAATTCCCAAAACGAGTGACTCTTGGATCGCCTTTCCATGAAAGTACGGCACCGCATTTGTCTTCAGCATTTTGTACCATTGTTCTGAATTTATAGATTAAAAATTCTTGAGAATCTCTCCCTACACGTTTCTGACTATAAATTCCTGGACCATTTGAAGTGATTTTTATGCCTAGAAAAATTAGGAGCATTATGGGGGAGAAAAAAGCCAAAAGAGCGAACGCTGTAAAGATTTCTATACCTGCTGTGTTTGGCCATCTAAGACTGAGACCATTGGCCACGTAAGAATGAGAGTATTT
>CAYHRT010000089.1:0-14614 GCA_964359085.1 uncultured Bdellovibrio sp.
AACGCCTGCCAAATATATTCTGGAGGGCCTTCTTCACCAGCATGGGCGACGGCCAAAAATCCGTGCTCTCGCGCCCTCTCAAAGACGCGGGTAAATTTGGAAGGTGGATGTCCTACCTCAGAGCTATCCAGGCCGACAGCAATGATCCAGTCTTTAAAAGGCAGGGACTCCTCAAGAGTTTTCAGTGCGCTTGCTTCAGGCAGGTGACGCAAAAAGCACATGATCAGATAGGAACTTATACCCAATTCTTTTTTCCCGAGTTCAAGCGCTCGTCGAATCCCTTGGATTATAGTGGCAAAGGCCACACCTCTTTCGGTGTGTGTCTGGGGATCAAAAAAAATCTCGGTGTGAACGACATTATCTTCCTTGCAGTGAAGCAGATACTCCCAGGTGAGATCAAAAAAATCCTCTTCATGGAGGAGAACCTTGGCACCTTCATAGTATAGATCCAAAAAACTTTGAAGATTATCAAACTGATAGGCGGCACGGATTTCTTCTAGAGTTTTATATTTCAGCATGATGTTATTTCGCATGGCCAGTTTCATCATGAGTTCTGGTTCCAAACTGCCTTCAATATGCAAATGAAGCTCGGCCTTGGGCAATTTCTTTATTTGGGATTTGGTGATAATTGTCATGGTGATTTCCTTGGCCTATTTAAGATGGTTTATCTTTATGGCCTATCTTTGTCGGATATTCTAACTATTTTTTGGCATGTATTTAAGATTCGATGTATCCTCGGTGCAATTTTATATCCAGGTAACATAGGGAGAAATTATGACTTATAAGGGTTCATCGATTCAATGTCTCATCGATAAAGATGGCATTGCACAGCTAAAGTTTAATAATGAGACAACAGGAACGAACGTTTTTAATGCTGCGACTTTAAAAGAATTGGGCGAATGCCTGAACGCTCTTAAAAAGGAAACCGGCGTGAAAGGTCTACTTATGAGTTCCGGTCTCGAAAATTTTATCTTTGGGGCCGATGTGACTGAGTTTATGTCTCATTTCAAACGCCCTGAGACCGAGTTGCTTGGTTGGTTGGAAAGCATCAACAAAATTTTTAATGAATATGAAGATTTGCCTTATCCGAGCGTGGTGGCGATCAATGGCTTTGCCTTGGGAGGTGGATTTGAAATTGCTTTGACCGCAGACTATCGCGTAGTTAGTGAGAATGCACGCATCGGTTTGCCTGAAACGCAACTCGGCATAATGCCAGGTTGGGGAGGCACTGTTCGTTTATCAAGAGTCTCGGGTGCGGATCATGCCATCGAATGGATTACATCAGGCAAACAATATAAGGGCATTGATGGACTTAAAATTGCCTTGGTTGATGCCGTGGTAAAAAATGATAAATTAATTTCAAGCGCGACCACCTTATTAAAGCGCACCATCGCAGGCGAATTAGATTGGAAAAAGAAGAGAGCACAAAAGAAAGCACCCTTAAAGCTCAATCAAGTTGAAGCTATGATGGCCTTTGAAACGGCCAAAGGTTTTGTGGCAGGAGTGGCAGGTCCCAATTATCCAGCTCCCGTCATAGCTGTACAAACTATGCAAAAAGGAGCACCTCTTACCCGCGATGAGGCGCTCAAAATAGAGACGGCGAATTTTGTAAAACTCACCAAAACTCCCGCTGCCGAAGCCCTGGTCACCGTATTTCTGGGTGATCAATATTTAAAAAAAGTAAGTAAAAAGTTGACCAAGACCGCGCCGAAAGTCAAACATGCCGCTGTCATTGGTGCTGGCATTATGGGAGGCGGAATTGCCTATCAATCGGCTTCGAAAGGTACTCCTATTTTGATGAAAGATATTAGACATGAGGCGCTGGAATTGGGGATGGGCGAAGCGGTTAAGCTTCTGGGAAAATTGCTTGAAAGAAAAAGCATTGATAATACCCAAATGGCCCAGGTGATCGCCAGCATTACACCTACCTTGAGTTATGGTGATATGGAACACACCGATCTGGTTGTTGAAGCCGTGGTGGAAAATATCAAAGTCAAAAAGAGCGTCTTGGCCGAACTTGAAAGTAAAGTGAAAGTGGGAACGGTGCTGACCTCCAATACCTCCACTATTTCTATCACGGAATTGGCCCGTGATTTAAAACGGCCGCAAGATTTTTGTGGCATGCACTTTTTTAATCCCGTTCACAAGATGCCTTTGGTTGAAGTGATTCGTGGAGCAAAAACTAGCGATGATACTATCGCCAGAACGGTTCAGTACGCTCTGCAAATGGGTAAAACGCCCATTGTGGTGAATGACTGTGCGGGATTCTTAGTCAATCGCATTCTCTTTCCCTACTTTTTTGGTTTTAATAAATTGATTGAAGATGGTGTCGATTTCAAACGCATCGATCAGGTGATGGAAAAATTCGGATGGCCGATGGGCCCGGCCTATCTTCTCGACGTGGTTGGTATCGATACCTGTGTTCATGCCGCCAAAATTATGGCCGATGCCTATCCGGACCGCATGAAATATGAGGGCGATAATATCTATGATTGGATGTTCAAAGAAAATCGCTATGGGCAAAAAAATGGCAAAGGCTTCTATGAATACACGGTAGATAAAAAGGGTAAACCCATTAAGAATTTGAACCCCGAAGTTTATACTCTGATCAAAAAGGCCAGCAAAAAGACAGTGGAGGTTTTGGACGAAGAAATTGTGGAGCGCATGATGCTGCCCATGATTATTGAAAGTGCCCGATGTCTGGAAGATAAGGTTGTTGGCAGTGCCATTGAAGTTGATATGGGGCTGTTACTCGGACTTGGTTTTCCACCTTTTAGAACCGGGGCCTTGAAGTACGCCGATGGGCTAGGCGCCGATAAGATTGTGAGCTTGTCAAATAAGTACCAGGCTTTGGGTAATGCCTATAAGGTCACCAGCGGTATGAGTAAGATGGCAAGCGACAAAAAAACTTATTATTAGGATAGAAATATAAAAAAAATTGGAGATAAAAATGACAACAAATAATAGAAAAGACGCGGTAATTGTGGATGCCATTCGTACTCCCATGGCAAAATCCAAAGAAGGAATGTATCGTTTTGTCAGGAGCGAAGAACTTAGTGCCCACCTGATGAGAAGTATTCTGGCGCGAAATCCCAAATTAAATCCAGGTGAAATTGCCGACATTATCTGGGGTTGTGTTCAGCAAACTCTCGAGCAGTGCTATAACATTGGCCGAAACGCTCAGCTCGTCACCGATATTCCTAAACATGTTCCGGCCCAAACCATTAACCGCCTTTGTGGCTCTTCCATGACCGCTTTGCATATGGCAACGCAAGGAATTTGGAGCGAAGAGGGTGAGGTTTATCTGGTGGGCGGTGTGGAGCATATGGGGCATGTGCCGATGATGCATGGAGTGGATTTTAATCCGGCCTTTTCTCAGCATCAGGCCAAGGCCGCCGGGGCCATGGGGCTCACCGCCGAACTGTTGGCCACCATTCATAAAATTGATCGCCAATCGCAAGATGAGTTTGCTTTTCGCTCCCATCAAAAGGCGACTGCGGCCACTAAGGCAGGACGCTTTGCTGATGAAATTGTACCGATCCTTGGGCATGACGAGGAGGGTGTACCCGTTATGTGCTCTTTTGATGAAGTGATTAGGCAAGATGCCAACATCGCTGACCTGGCAAAATTGCGTCCGGTATTTAACCCTAGCAGCGGTACAGTGACCGCTGGAAATTCATCGGCCCTCTCCGACGGTGCTTCCGCCTTGCTGGTGATGTCGCGTGATAAGGCCAAGAGTTGGGGACTCCGTCCTCTGGCACGAGTGCGGGCCATGGCAAGTGTTGGCTGCGATCCATCCATCATGGGCTTCGGGCCGGTTCCCGCCGTGAGAAAAGTATTAGAGCGGGCCAAACTCAAAATCGACGACATTAAACTCTTTGAATTAAATGAGGCCTTTGCCGCTCAATCACTTCCCGTTTTAAAAGAACTTGGACTGTTATCATCCATGGATGAGCGCGTGAACGTAAACGGAGGAGCAATTGCCTTAGGCCATCCGCTTGGTTGCTCAGGCGCCCGAATTATTGCCACCCTGGTTCATCAGATGAAACGTTCCAATAAGAATCTCGGCATTGCCACCATGTGTGTGGGAATGGGGCAGGGAGTGGCGACAGTGTTAGAGCTTGAGTAGACGCAGGCGTTGAGACCGAAGCTATTATTTTGAAATGAACCACTTTATAGGGATTGCCATCACTGGGATTTTCACTTTGATGTCTTCAATTTCTAAAGGTAATTTCTTGGGATAGAAAAGTTCTAAGCATATCCCTTTGGTCGTAAAAGTGATTTCGTTACACTTGGCCATGCAGGTGCTCGCGTATGTTTTTTTATCGCTGCCGCAAACGGGTGAGTAAAGAGCAGGGCATTTGCATAAAAAATTGGAAGGAAGACTCTCTATGCTGTCACATTTCCCGACTTTGTAAGAGGTAATATTGTCACATTTTGCCAGACAGCTATTGGAATAATTTTGTTTGTTGCTGCCGCAAACAGGTGAGTAGATCAAGGGACAAATACAAGCGTCGACGGTTGGCTTGGCGCAAACTCCTTGGGTGTATGAGGTAATCTTGTTGCATTTTGCGACACAACTATTTCCGTAAGTATTGCCGTCATTTCCGCAAACGGGCATATACTGGAGAGTGCAAACACAACTGGCCGTTTCGTCCACATCACTTTCATTGGCCTTCGGGCATTCTCCACTGGTGTAGCTAGAAATGCTATTACACTTGGCGGTGCATGAGTTTCCATAGGTCATTCCATCTGATCCACAGACTGGTGCATAGTTGTAGGGACAGGTGCAGTTTCCATCACTGTCAGGAGGTGCCACAGTGCCTGTGGCACTTGGATTTGAATCGACTGAAGTGGATGACTTGTTCAATTGATTTACTGGGGCCTTGTTCAATTGGTTCAATGCATCCGGACCGCATGAGACGGCGATAAGTAAACTTAAGAAAGAAAATTGCAACTGAATCGTCTTCATTGATGTTTTATCGGAAAGTTCAAGTTTTTACTAAAGCAGTGAGCATGCCAATTTCCTGTGGCACATTAAAAACACAGTAGCATCTGTCAATTCCTCGTTATTGCATGATTTGTGCAAAATACATTTTTTCTTTAGGCAAACTGGACGATAATTATCAAGGACCTATCAATAAGCAAGTCATTATTTGGAGAGAAAAGCATGAAGGTATCAATCACCATTGCGATATTTATGATCTTTCTGACCCTGCAACAATGCTTTGCGGTTGATTCTTGCATCTATGGCAAGATTATCACGGACAATCAGAACACCAGTAATACCTATTGGTTCTATGATACGACTCGCTCATCAGATCAGTCCTACCGACAATATATCTGCAACCAGACCGTCATCTCACGATACTGGAGTGCCTTTGGTATGGAGAAGACATACTGGGATGATGGAATGGGATACTACGATGTCTGCAATGTCACCCAGCCCCTTGCCAGAACTTTGAATTCAATTTGGGTCTTGGAAAACTCCAAAAACAACGCTTTTGGTAGCAACATGCTCAATAACGCCTATTCCTTTGCCGCTGATAGAACCAATCATCTCAGGGCCAAATGTGGTGATGGAAGCGCCAATGCCAACCACGAGGGGGCCGGACTCTTTGACTGGATGGCCGGTTACAATGGCAATGGCACCACCAACATATTTTGGCCGGCAATCTATGGGCTGAATGTGGTGGCCCGGGCCGGCACAATTCTTCATGAGGCACGCCATCGGGACAAAGGGCACGATGCCGAAAAAGATTGTCCTGATAAGGGAAGTTGCGACTCGTCTTGGGGATTTAATGGCGCCAATACTTACAAGGCACTGTATCTCTGGTGGTATGGATATTATGCTAGCAATACCACGAGCACCCTGAAAACAATGGCGTTGGATGATGCCCAGTACGTCATCGATCACCGTTTTAAGACAAACCCCAACCTTAGGGTTCGCTAAGATTTGCCAGAACAGTCAGTTCACCGGAGAGATTTGGCCGGAAGGCTTTGACATAAGTGAGAGCGGTTTCCCGCAAAGTTTTGTCGATGTCGGATGTGAGTAGCTCTTGGCCAGACTCCCGTATCAGATCATTATCTTGAGAGTTTTGCAAAATATAGCGAAAATAGGCCAAGGCCTCAACCGTTCTATCTTCCTGCAGGGCCAGTCTCAAATCATCGTGGGCCAGCATGACAATACTACCCTCATCAATCGCCAGCTTCTCGCAAAGGTGAAAGAGCTTCAATCTCAATCGCAGATTCATTTCTTGTCGACGTCCCAACTGCTGCTGCAGTTTCTCCCGCATCTCAGGCCTTTGCATTTGGGCCAAAATTTCCTCTGATGGCATATCGGCCTGCATGTCTTTAATCAATTCCATAGGAGATGAATCAGGTGATTTCTGCGGCGTTTTCATGAGCTGTTGCATGGCCTGGGCCAATCTCTTATCATTTAATGCCGGGAATGCCGGATCTTTGGCCATGATTTTTGGCACAGAAGCCGGGCCTCTTTCGGGTGTGGTTTGGCGATTGAGATTACCGCAGAGGTATCCGGCAAAAGTAAAGATCAAGAATGTCATGAAAATTATTTTCTTCATGCGCTTCTACAATTTTTTCTTATTACTTTTTGCACTTCCTACACTCTCAGCACACACTGCCTGCTCCCTCTCACGCACAAATTGGTTGAAAAGCGCCGGAATTTCTTGGAAAAAATCTCCCTCTCGAAATGAAAGTGGTTGGGTATTTACTGGCATCTTATTTTCTTGCAGATAAGTTTGGAAGCGATGAAAAGGCCCGGCAATTCGATGGGAAATTAATAACCCGACAAGTGTTGTGATGATAAAAACACCCATTCCGACAATGACGAAGGACAGATTGATCTTGTCTTTCTGCCAGGCAATAAACTGGAAGAAGACATGGTCGTTGGTCAACCCCTGAGCATGGGCAAGCTCGAGCATGCTATGAAAGGTGAGCTGAATTGAAAAATAAAGAATGGCACAGGCCAGAAAACTGATAATCATGAAGGTAGTGATAATAGTTATCTGGAATTTTGGATTGATCAGAAGATTGCGTTTTTTACGGGCATTCACAGTGACCTCTTTTAGAAAGTCAATTGCTTATGCCATCCTTGTCGGTTGAATTGCATCTAGACTAAACTACATGAGTTCTCGCAGTGCTCGCCCCTTGAAGATCAAGAGTATCGGGCCCACGGTAAAGAGGAACATGATTGTAGACATAGCGCTGAGTTTTGGCGTTATACCCATTTTAATGGCGCCGTAGAGTTTCATCGGAAGTGTGTCACTTCCCACTCCGTTGGTTTAATATGTTATTAAAAAATCGTCGAAGGAGAGAATAAAACAGAGAACAAAGGCGGCCACGATGGCCGGTCTAAGTAGGGGGAGGGTTACTTTAAATAAAATTCGAAACTCAGAAGCGCCCAAGTCTCGGGCAGCATCTTCAAGGGTGGGATCGAGGGCAGTCACTCTCGCTCCCACCGTCAACATGACAAATGAAAGACAAAAGGTAACGTGGGCCAGGATGACAGTGGTAAGGCCCAAGGGAATTTTCAGGAGAAAAAACCACATCAAAAGTGAGAGAGCGAAAACCAACTCGGGGATGATAAGTGAGATGAAGGACATTACTTCCAGGCCATGTCCCAGACGAAATCTAAATTGTCCTTTAGCGATGGCGATGGCCGCCCCCGTACCCAGGATGGTGGCAATGCTGCTGGCGCTTAGGCCCACAAGAAGGCTACGCTGCATGGCCAGGGCCAGCTCCGCATCTGAGAAAACTTCGCGATACCAGCGCAGAGTCACCACCCACTGGGTATCAACTTTGTCCAAAAGAGAATTCACCCACATGACCATCAGAGGAACGTAGAGTAGGAACAGGACCATTCCAAAAATTACAAAAGCCATCAATGGTGGTCGTGGTCTTGAACGCTCCTTCATGCCGGCCGTTCCACTTTCCCGCACACAATACGGCGAATTATGAAAGGGACAATGATCAGGAGAATGATTAAGATAGTCGAGAGGGCCGCTCCAAATGGCCAGTCTCGGGCCTTTAAAAATTGTTCTGTAATAAGATTGCCTATCAACATGCTTTTGGCCCCGCCAAGAAGATCGGGAATGACGAATTCACCAAGACAGGGAACAAAAACCAAGGTGAGTCCATTGGCAATAGCAATGCGGGTATTGGGAATGAGTACGCGGGTGAGCACCTTCCACTCTGAAGCACCCAGGTCTTTGGCCGCTTCAACCAGGGTGAAATCGAATTTTTCCAGGGCCGAATAAATAGGGAACACCATGAAGGGAAGATAAGCGGTGATCATACCATAAAGCACGAGGATTTTATTTTGGGAGAAGAGAAAGGGGTCAAACTCAATTCCTAAAGTATGCAGCATGCTTTGGACCGGACCATCAATGCCTAAAAAAATTCTCAGGGCATAGACGCGGATGATGAGATTGGTGAGAAAGGGAATGGCCAGAAACATGACTAAAAATGAGCGGGCCGATCTCGGGGCAGTGGCCATGGCCCACGCCACGGGATAACCAAAGATTAGACAAAGAATCGATGTCACAAGTGATAACTTAAAACTTTCATAAAAGATTTTAAAATAAACTATCTCGAAAATGCGAGGATAGTTGGAGAGTTGAAAAATCCAATCGAGACCACCATAAGTCCCCCTTTTGAGAAAACTCAGAAGAAAAACAATGACGATGGGAGCGAGGAGAAAAAAGATAAACCATGTCAGCGCCGGGATGCCTAGAATGTTGAGTTCACGGATACGGAGTTGAGGTTTGCTGCTCATGCTACGGGCCTCGGGCAGACTTGTGGGGAAAGATGAACGTATCTTGAACGGAAAAGCTAAGCTGCACGACATCGCCTAAATTCAGGGGATGAGCATTCTTATGATCTTGAATAAAAACTTTTATCGATTGCGCAGGCGCCACCTCAACTTGCACTTCGGTTTGACTTCCTTTAAAAGTGGTGGACCTAATTTTACCGAGGAGACTATTTTCATAGGTGTTATTTTTAGTCTCGACAGTGGGGTAGGTAAGGCGCACCTTTTCAGGGCGTACTATGGCGATTCCCGTTTGCTGCTCAAGCATTTTCCCCATTCCTCTGATTAAGCCGTTGGCCCCCGAAGAGATTGATGAAGAGATGGGCAAAGAGATTGCCACTTCATTTTGAGTACCAGCAATCGGTCGAGTTTGACCGATAAGAGGGGCCGAATCCCCTACAAATTGGGCGACAAAGAGCGTCTCGGGATGGTGATAGAGATCACTCGGGGAACTCACTTGTTCGAGACGGCCATGATTCATGATTGCCACTCGGTCAGAGAGGGCCAAAGCTTCTTCTTGATCGTGAGTTACAAAGATAAAGGTAATGCCGACCTTCCGTTGAAGATTGCGCAGCTCTTCCCGCATGCTTTCGCGCATTTTCTTATCTAAGGCCGAAAGGGGCTCATCCAGCAGTAATATTTTAGGCCGGTTGATCACGGCCCGTGCCAGGGCCACTCGTTGTTGCTGCCCACCTGATAAGGTTTCAGGTAGCCGATCTCTATAATCCCAAAGGCCCACAAGTTTGAGCGCCTCCTGGGTGCGTGTGGCCAGCGTTGTTTTATCTGCATTGCGTATACTGGGGCCGAAGGCGACATTGGCAAACACTGAAAGGTGGGGAAAAAGGGCATAACGTTGGAAAACCATATTAAACGGTCGCTCTTGTGGACGAAGAGTATCAATTCGGAAGTTGTCTAAATATAGGGCACCCTTCGAAGGACTCTCAAGACCGGCCATAATGCGCAATAAGGTGGTTTTACCACAACCACTTTCACCTAAGAGACTAAAAAATTCCCCATCCTGAATTTTCAGGTCAATAGCATGAAGTACGATTTGACTGTCGTAATTTTTGCCGATATCTACAATGTGTAACATCTAAAAAAGATAGCAAGGGAGACTTTCAATGTCGATATTTCGTGTGTTTTTAAGTGTCTGCCTTTTTGTGCTCTTGAGTGCTTGCTTGAAGCATGAAGAGTCGGTCCCCAAGGTTATCAATCTCTCTACATGGTCAAATTATGTGGATCTTGAACTGCTTAAGGAATTTGAGGCCAAAACGGGGATCAAAGTCAATCTTTCCATCTATTCTTCCAATGAAGAATTATTGGCCAAAATCCAGGCAGGCGCCAGTGGAATAGATGTGGCAATCCCTTCTGATTATACCGTAACAGTGATGCAAAAATTGCAGATGCTAAACGAAATCGACGTGGCCAAGATCCCCAATAAGGAATTGATTAACCAAGAGTTTTTAAAGCAAAGCTTCGATCCAGACAATAAGTACTCTCTACCCTATGCCTGGTCGACGGCGGGAATCGCCGTAAATCGGGAACTTTATAAGGGAGTTATTAAGGGGTGGAAGGATCTTTTCTTAAATCCACAATTGAACGGAAAACTCTCATTGCTTGATGATGTCCGTGAAGTCACCGCCGCTGCTCTCAAGATGCATGGATTTAGTGTCAATAGCACTACGCCCGCTGAACTGAAGCAAGCAGAGTCGAGCCTGGTCGCCGTTAAGCCAAGGGTTAAAATGTTTCGTTCTGATACAGTTGAGGCCTTACTTAAGAAGGAAGTGGCGGTGGCCCATTCTTATTCCTCCGATGCTCTCCAAGCGGTGCGCTCTTCTGGGGGCATGATTGAATATATTTTACCTGAAGAGGGAGGGACCCGTGCTCTCGATAATTTAGTCATTCTAAAAGGGTGCAAAAACATTGATGGGGCCCACCAATTAATCAATTTTCTCTTGAGTTTGAAGGCCAATGTTTCTTTTGTAAAAACCGTTATGGGGGGGCCAGTTTTAAAAACTACCCGCCAAGAACTTCCGCGTGACATTCAGGCCAATCAGTCTCTCTTTCCAAGCACTGAACAACTCTCACGCTTCGAAAGCATTACTGATTTAGGCGAAGCCACCAATCTCTATGATAAATTATGGACCCACATCAAAGTTGAATAGATGTAACTGCTCTCACTTCAGGCCATCTTTGACCGCTCCCGCGTCGTCCCTTCCTGCGGCGTGGATAAACCACGCCTCGGTCGTTCCTCCTACTCGCGGCCAAATCTGGCCTAAATTGAGAGCAGTTAAGGGGGGATGTGCAGTTACGAATAGATTTAGTTTATACTATTAGAAATCACCATCGTCATCGATAGGCTCTGCCCGCATGGCCGGATCTTCATCTATTGAATAGGGTGCCGGTTGCGCCGGGATTGACGATTCGTCATTCATACTCAGTTGATCTTCAGGATAATCCTGTTGATCATCTTCAAATGATGTAGGAGGTTGCGCAGTCTCGGAGGTTTGGCCCTGGGCCATGGAAGTGACAAAGCTGCTGACTAAAATAAATGCAAAAAGTATGCAAAGCGACTTTCGAAACTGGGTTATCACAAAGGCCTCCTTATTATCACTTAGGCGTACTATAACACCATTATGTCTTTTATCAAACATCTTCATACGGACATCTTTTTAAATTTCCAAGCGTGAAATTTTAAAGGAAAATACCATGATCGACGTTATGTAAATATTACAAGGAAAGATCATCGTGAGCGGGAAAATGATGAAATGATTGAATATATTGTTGCTCAAAATCCCGACGACCGAATCTTGAAACGCGCCGGAGACTTATTGGCACAAGGCAAGATCATTTCCTTTCCGAGTGACACCAATTGGCTTTTGGTATGCGATGTTTTTCAAAGTGATGCTGTCAAAAAGATCTACCAGGCCAAACAGATAAATCCTCATCACCATTTTTCTCTTCTCTGTGGTGATATCAAAAGTGTGAGTGAGGTTGCTCTCATCTCAGATTTAACTTTTCGTTGGATGAAACGACTCATTCCAGGGCCCTATACTTTCATTTTGCAGGCCAATAGATTAGTTTCCAAATCCCTCAAAGCATCCCATCGCGATCATGAGGTCGGAGTGCGCATTCCAGACTGTGGTTTATTGAAGGCCCTCGCAAAATTTTATTCCGGCCCGCTCTTATCCACTAATATTAGCTCCGGTATGTTAGGCCAGGGTGACGAGGAGGTCATTTACGGATTGTTGATCGAAGAAGAACTAAAGCATGTGGTGTCAATGGTTCTTGATCCAGGAGAGACAAACTTCGTCGGGCCGTCCACTATTCTTGATTTACGAGTTGATGGTGCACCACAAGTCTTGCGTTATGGCAGTGGTCCAGTACCGTTCTAAGCATGACATTCATAGATTTTTAGGACAAGATAAGCGGGCAAAAGAAGCTAGCAAGATAGGTTAGGGAAGTGGCAGAAGTAGTTCAAGACACAGAATGTATCGCTTACGGGGTGGGGGGCAGATTTGAGGTCCCCAACCTGCTTGAAGATTTGAGCCGGACACATCCGATTACGCGTTATCGTGATGTCTATTGTCTGCTGTTTAAGGAAGTGACAACCTATATTTTTGATTACGGTGTTATTGTTTTTTGGGGCGGAGATCGTCGCATTCATGAAGATTTATTGGATCGTATAAAGCAGTACATCCATCGGCCCATGGTCGATTATTTCAAGGATTCCTTTACCTATAGCAAGGGCGAAAGTTTAAAAATCCAAAATGATCACATTACACTTCCCGGTGGGGAAGAACTCGAAACTTTGGCCCTGTCCCATGCCATTGCCCAGTCTACTAAACTTTCGCAATTTGAAGATTCGGCCGCCAGTACGGTGGAATCGTCTCGCCATATTCCCAAGGCCTTGGCGCAAGATGGTAAAATTCAAATGACCAAAACGGCCATTTCTAAAATGCGCGGCCGCCTATATTTGGTGAAGAGCGATATCAATTTACAACATGGCCTTCTTGATACTCCTGAGTTTTTTTGGGAATATCCTGAACTTGAACCTACCTACACTGCCATGAATAAATATTTGGATATCTATCCTCGAATCGAAGTTTTAAATCGTAAGCTCGAAGTGATTCATGAGTTATTTTCGATGCTGGCGGATGAACAAAATTATAAATATTCAAATTATCTTGAATGGATAATTATCTTGCTGATTTGTGTCGAAATTATTTTTTCAATTGTTCATGATCTCCTTAAAGTCTTCTGAGAATTTTCTGAATTATTTTGGGTCTCTTGGGTCAAGGCCATGCCAATCTGGGATGTACGGGCCAGGGAGGTCTTCGCCTTTTTCCCGGGCCTTGTAATATTTGTAACAGAGTTTGATGGCCTCTTTTTCACACAAGATTTCATCGTAATCATAATTTAGCCGTGCTCTCAAAATCGGCCTGAGTGAACCCATAAATTTCTCGCGCATTCCTTCTTGTGCTGCAAGGTTCCAATAATGAGTATATTCTTCTTCTATTTTGCTCGGGGGACTTACGGTTGGTAGTGGGGGAAGTTCCTGATGAGTGTCCGATTTTATAGGTGCAAAAACAAGCGAAGAGCCATCGGTACGCAGATTGAGTTCCGTTTCCTCCGTAATACCCAACAAGTCACCAATATTTTGCTCGATGGGTAAATAAATACGACCGTCTTGAATGATCGGTTTGACCTTATACGACATACTCTTAGTATGGCCTTTTGAAGGTCCGACGACAACAATTGGCCCTGGCCCACATGACTTTTTTAGGGCATCTTATCTTACTGAAAAATTTTTGCTAACAATTTTCGCTTTCTAAGGATTGAATAATGACATTGCATAAAATCGTACTGATATGTTTAACTTTTTGTCTTGCAAGTGTGAGCGCCAGCGGTGCTAGCTTAGGAAAGGTGACAAGAGTTATCGGCCAAGTTGCCAAATTTGGGCAAGGGGATACGACAGAAAAAGTCTTAAAAGTTGACGACGAAATTGCCTCACGTG
Source organism: uncultured Bdellovibrio sp. (assembly GCA_964359085.1). Classification (GTDB taxonomy): domain Bacteria; phylum Bdellovibrionota; class Bacteriovoracia; order Bacteriovoracales; family Bacteriovoracaceae; genus GWA2-49-15. The sequence continues at coordinate 13,848 of CAYHRT010000089.1, forward strand.
ACACCCTTGTGACCCAAGAAAAATCCATGGCCCAGGTGACTTTAGTGGATGGTAGCACTCTCACTTTTGGGCCAAAAACCAAATTTAATTTTCGACATATGGTGTATGACGAAAAAAAGAAGCGCATTATTGAATTTGATCTGCTCTATGGACAATTGCGGGGCAGTATTTCCAAAACGGTCAAAGGCCAAGAGAATCGAGTCAAGGTCGAAACCAAAACAGTTAGTATGGGAGTTCGTGGCACAGAAATTGTCATGAACCACAAAATAGAAGGAGTTAAAAGCGAACTTTCTGAAGTCGCCCTTATTAGTGGTGAGGCCCAAATTCGCTACAAAACATCGGGTAAAGTTTTTAAGTTGAAACCGGGGGATTATTTAGTGGCCATGGCCGATCCAGGAACGACCTACCTTCCGACAAAAATGATGAGGATGGGGGAGAGTGTCATGAGGGGTCTGCAAGGTAATGATATCGCTGTGGGCGCAGTTCGTGACAGTAGTAAAATAGCGCCATTAGAGTCGCAGATTCCTGATGGCCTTTTCCTTGAAATGCGCCAGGATGATTCGATCCTCAAAAAATAACTGCCAACTGATTAAGTACAATATTCCCATTTGGTAAGAACTTTTAGTCATATCCTAATTCGTGCAACGTTTTGAAAATTTCCTTGATTTCTAGGGCCCTCATTACGAAGAGTAAGCCACTATGGAGTCGAGTGAAGAACTTTCTCATGAACATGAATTCCCTTATAAGGGGCCGGCCTTTCTTCTTTG
>CAYHRT010000090.1:0-14561 GCA_964359085.1 uncultured Bdellovibrio sp.
AAGAACTTTCTCATGAACATGAATTCCCTTATAAGGGGCCGGCCTTTCTTCTTTGGTTTTGGTTTCTATGGTCTATTTCAGGATATTTCATTTTAGTCAGTGAGGGTGAGAGCTCTTACTTCTATGAAATCATCTATTTGCTTTCTGCTATCATGGCGGCCATGGGACTCAATAATAGGATGTATGGAGTCAATCATCGTATTTCCTTTTACAAGGAATATGTGATTTTGCCCAAGTTAATCCATTTATGGCACTGGAAAGAGGAGAAGATTTTTTATAAAGATATTCAGGATATTCGTTTGGCACCTCTGATCTCAGTTGAGGGAAAGAGTGAGATTGAAGAGATTGAACTCAAAACGCATGAAACGACCTATCCCATTTTTTATCGAAAACTTCATGAACAGGCGATGCAGAAAATTTTGAAACTTCTAGGTGAGAAAACCGGGCTTAAGTGTACCTTGATGACCGTGGAAGAAGTCGGGATGGTGCAGAATACAGGCCGGCCGGCACCTTGGCAGTGGCGGGTAGCAGGTTTGGCATTCTTTGTGAGTTTATGGGCCGTGCTCAGCATAAGCTTGGCTGAACAATATCATCTCATAATAGGTCCGAGTTCCATCTTTATCTTTCCCTTTGTTATTGCGGGTGCTGGGGCCTTTATCATTCATCGCAAAATTGGTAAAGTTGAAGGGCCATCGAAACAATGGCAAAAATATTTTTTGCTGATCTACATTACTTTCTATGGCGGCATCTCTCTGGCCTTTAGCCTTATTTATTTAAACGGAGCACTTGATTCTTCCAATCTGACGGTGTCCACCATTACAGTGGAAAAGGAAGTTTTTTTTGATGAACATAAAAAAGGTTATTGTGTGGAGTTAAAGGTTCCATCCTCTCTGGGGAAAGAGGGGAGGGCCATTGCTTCAAGTGGCGAATCAAGTGTCGATATGATTGCATGTCGGCCAGAATTTGAAAAGGCCGAGAAAGGTGCTCAAATTAAATTGTCTGTGCGGCAGGGGGCCTTTTTAGGCCCTTGGATTAGTGACATGACAGTGGTGCCTCTGAAAAACGTTCCTTAAAAGTTCCTAGTTAAGAGCATGGGCATTTGTTACAATCGTCGCAATGTTAGAATTATTCCACTATGTTCATTGCCCTTTCTGTGTACGGGTGCGGATGGCCTTGGGCCTTCTGCGACTTCCCTACACCTCGACAGTCCTGCGTTATGATGATGAAGTGACTCCCGTCCAATTGACGGGTAAAAAAATGCTACCGATTATGAAGTTTCCCGACGTAACCATTAATGAATCTTTGGATATTATAAAAAAAATGGATTGCAAGAATTCATTGGGGTTCGATTTCTTAGAAAAGGTTGGACAGGAAGCGGTGGATGAATGGTTAAAGAAACTAGGGGCACCTATCCATAATTTATGTATGCCCTATTGGGTTTGGACCCCAGAATTTGATCAGCATTCACGCCAATATTTTGAAAATAAAAAATCCGCCAAGCGTGGGCCTTTTGTTCAGCTTGCGCGACAACGATCACAATTTGAATCAGAATTGTGGCCTCTCCTCGGAGAACTTGAAGGGGAGCTTATGCCTTTTTTCAAAAATGATAAGATGACCATTGTGGATCTTATGCTCGCTGCCCATTTATGGGGTCTTTACGTTCTGCCTGAATTTCGTTTTAGTGACAAATTGCATATCTACTTGCAAAGTATTAAGAAATTATGTGAGTTTAATTATCATTCCGCCGATTATTGGCGTCACCAGGACATAAACAGGACATAAAAAGGACATAAGAAGATGAAAAAGAAATGGCCACTGATAGTGATGGGATTGGTGCTCATGGCCGTGAGTATTTTCTTTTATTGGCATAGTGGTGACTCGGTCGTTGAGGAGTCTGTGGCCCCGGAAGAAACTACGGAGAGCAGATCGGCAAAAAGTGAAGATGCCGGAGTGAGTATTAATGAACAGATCAAGGACGTGAAAATTGTATTGTCGAAACCTGTGGCCCAGAATTTTGAGGACTTTAACAAAGAACTTGATAATACGATTGATGTAAACAGAAAAGAACTTGAAGAATGTGAGGCAAACTTCGATCGGGTATTTGGGAATTCTTTGGAGGATGAAAATCCCCAGTTTTTCAGCGAAGACCAGGTGCTCGAGGTGCTAGATGAATTTGACAATCTTCCCATGAATCCCAAAAGTTCCTCACGACTCTTGGAACTTTTGGCGCAAGATCAAGTCTCCAAACTTAAACCGGAAGATGTTAGTCAGAAACTAAAAGAATTGCGGCCCTGTCGACCCTATAAAAAAATGTCTTTTATTCATGGGCTGATGTCTTACTCAAAAAAGGGTAAGTGGGGAGAGGCCACTAAGCAGCGGGCGTTGAAATCAATTTGCAAATATTTCAATAAGGAACTCGGTGATCACACCACTATTTCTAATTTAAACATGCAGGCCTCTTTACTCCATACTTTGGTTTCCGAAGGGATGTTTGATAAAAAACACGAAGAGCGTGTGATGGATTTTAAAGATGAGCTAGAGGATTCCTATGATGATCTGCTCGATCAGGCCGATGAAGTGCGAGAAAATAAAGAGGCCAAGGGTGAGAGTATGGATGCGCTCCCGTTGGATGTTATCCAAAATGAGTTCAAACTTTCTATTAAATATCGGGAAGGAATGAAGAAACTTTTGGGTGAAATTCATCCCGATTGCGAATAGCTTCAAGAATGAAAGGCCAAGGGAAGCTTCCCAACGTACAAATTGAAGGTAATGAAGTCATTGGCAGAATCAGGCAGGGACTTGATTTGTTAGCACTCTATCATCATCATGAAGTAAAAAATTTGGACTTGATACCATCGGCCGGCCCTCTTCTTATTATCATTAACCACTCCTTGGCCACTTATGATGGTTTCTTGCTTGGGAAGGCCATTGCTGAAGGCACCGGGCGGGTGCCTCGCGGACTGGGAGATGATTTACTCTTTAAACTGCCCTATGTGCAAGATTGGTGTTGGGAGGTAGGACTAGTGCCTGCCTCTCCTAGGAATGCCTTAGAACTGTTAGAGAGAGGGGAAGTGGTGGCCTTGGCGCCTGGAGGGATGCGGGAATCTCTGCGCTCCTCCAAAGACCGCTATAAGGTTCTGTGGCAAGATAGAAAAGGCTTTGTCCGCTTGGCCCTAGAGGCCCAAGTTCCCGTGATCCTTGCCGCCTGTCCCATGAGTGATCGAATTTTTAAAGTTTATGATTCTTCCTGGACGAAGCATATTTACCAGTTATTCCATTTTCCCTTTCCACTCTTCCGAGGAATGGGGCCGACCTTATTGCCTCGGCCGGTGAAACTTACCCACTATTTGAAAGGTCCTTTCCTGCCTGAACTCAGAAGTGGCGAATTACCAGAGGAAGCTGTTCAACGTTTTCACGATCTCTTGATGCAAGAAATGGAAGGCCTGCTTACCAACCGAGATCAAAATCGGCGGGTTTGAAATACTGCTTATAAGTTACATAGAAGTTGTTGGTGAAGCCAGCGTTATTGTAAAGGCAGCCATGAGTATTGCCATTGGCATCGAGATAGTCTTTTACGGTGTTGGTGGGGTCGTCTACAATTTTGTAACTAGTTCCTACTTGAATTTGAATCCACATTGGTTTACCGGCATCTTGCTTATACATAATGGTTCCACAAATCTCATGCGAGTAATCACTCTTACGATCGACACGTTCAGGGTTGACGATAATTTCTGCCAGCTGAATAAACTCTGCGCGAATAATGGGAATCCATCGACCTGAAGTGAGATTTCCATGGACACAAGCATTGAAGGCATCATTTGGAAAGGTAATATTGTTGACCACCTGTTCGGCGTTATAGGTATCAGGATCAATGACTCTATAGTGTTCGTCTTCATCGATGAACATAACTGTACCAGCCTTGGAGATATAGAGTTTGCCACAATACTCGGTTAAGCTGGGCGTAGGTTCAGGAGTAGGGGTAGGGACGATGACAACATCTGAACCACTTCCTGTTCCTGTACCTAAAATTGATCCATTTCCCGTGCCATTACTGTTGGGTTGAAAAGTATCGGTGGCAAAGAAGGAACTTGATTGGCCGCTGGAACCAGATCCTGTACTCGTACTGGCCTTTGGAGTATTGGTTTTGGCCTGTGGAACACAGGCCGCCAGCGATAACGTCAAGAACAATACAATAAAGATCTTCATATCCCCTCCCAAAACTATAATTGGGAGTGATATTGCAAGCTGCGTGCCTATTTAAATAACGTGATTTCAAGGCATTGAGATGTGCTTCTATAAAAATTACATGTCACTGTATAAGAATAGTACAATTTCTTGGCGCTATCCCGATATTCCGGCCATCTTTCGTGCGAAGTAATCATACAGAAAATTAGGAAGTAACCGATTGAAAAATGTCACGATACGCATTTGCCAGGGAAAGGCCACTGTACTTTTTTTTCTTCCTACTCCGTAAAGAATTTTTTGAGCGGCAACATCGGGTGACATCATAAAGAAGGGAGGCACGGTATTTTGTTCTGTCATAGCAGTTTTAACATAACCAGGAAACAGGGTAGTGACCGCGATTCCTTGTGATTTAACTTCCAGTCTTAGACTTTCCATAAAAACGGCCACGGCGGATTTTGAACTAAAATAAGGCGCTCCTTTGACCATTCCGCGATAAACTCCCAGGCTTGAGGTCCCGACAATATGTCCATGTTTATTTTTCAACATCTGATTCAAAACAGGGATAACCGTATTGCAAAAACCCAGGAAATTTATCTCAAAAACTTTATGTGCCAGCTCCTGGTCATAAGATAAAAAAGAATTAGTTCCCTTTATACCCGCATTGGCAAAGAGAATATCAATTTTTACGGTATCGCATATTTCTTTAAGCACCCTGTCCAACTCGCACTTGTCAGTGAGATCTAAAAGGTAAACAGATGGTGATTTTTTCAAACTGCCAAATGATTGCATAAACTTTTGTTGGGAATCCTTAGAATTGTCAAGACAATAGAGTTTCTGGCAGACGGGCAGAAGTGCTTGCGATAAACTTCGTCCGATTCCATTAAAGGCGCCAGTGATAATTATGTTTTTGCCAGAAAAATATTTTTCAGTCGTCGAGTTCATCTTTGAATTATAGCATGAGTGCAATTATAGACAGTTAATATCCATCGCTCCTAATCAACTTTTTAAAATTTTTCTTAGAATTTATAGGTCATTCGCGTGTAATATGGGAGGCAGAGGAAGTAAAGAGATGTATAAAATACAAAAACTAAGCCGCTACCGTCGATGCGCCAATAGCATTCTTCAACTTTCCAATGCCAAAAATTTTCATCCCATTTACCTCAATGCGGAACTGCAAATAACTCAGGATAAGAAGAACAAGTTCATGCCTTTTTTTATGAAGAAAGTTGCGGAGGTTTTGCAGGAGAATCCGGAATTTAAAATCTTAAATAGTGTTCTTGGGCGCAGTTGGTGGCGTAGTCGTGCAGTACTTTTTAACGATCTTTCATTTTCCATTGCCGTTCATAAGGAGTTTGAAGGCGAGTCCGTGGTTATCATCTATGTTCTTCACGAGGTTATGAAAAAGACTCTGGGGCAAATTGAAGAAGAGTACAAAAAACTTTCTGCCATGCCGATTGAAGAGTTTCCCTTGTTCATCAAACTAAAAAAGCTCTTCAGTGTTCCAATCTGGCTACACCATCCGATTTTTACCTTGTGGGCCGTTCTCTTTCCACGGGATTATATTTCTTACGGCAGTATGGGGTTGAGCAATCTCGGTGAGGGCAGTGTCCAAAGTTTCTTTCCCAGCACCTCCAAAACACTAATCATGGGTCTCGGAGGAATGCGTGAGAAAGAAGGGAACCTGATCCTGACCCTCAATATGGTTTTCAATCACTATGTTGTTGATGGAAGAATATGTTCACGCTTTATGGAAAGAATAAAAGCTAAAATAGAAGCATAAGCTCCAAACAAAGACCGAGCGTTTAAGTCTTTATTTGGATTTCCGATAAATTTTTGAATCTAAAAAGGTTTCATAATGCAAATCAAAATCTTGCTAATTGGCTTAGTAATTATCATTTCTTCATGCGGTTCTACGAGCTGGACGGCCAAATATCCGATGAAGGATTATGTTCCACCTCATCCAAATGCCGCAAAAATTTTGAAGTACCAGTACACAGTAGGAAAGGTCGAAGCATTTAACAATGTGCCCGAAATCTTGGAAATTCTCAATGCCGATCACCTTAATTGCAGAAAAATTGAACTTTCACCTGTCACTGAAAACATGTCGATCAAAGAATACTTGGCCGAAGCATTAATCAATCAGTTGGATGGTGGTGGAAAATTTACAGGTAATGCTCAAAGAACGATCAATCTGGCGATCAAAGAAATTGATTTGCTTTCATTCGATGGGGTTTGGAATATCGAAATAATCTATTCAGTTGGAAGTAAAAAATATCCAATTAAAACATCACATACATTTGAAACCTCCATTTTAGGGGCCGAGGCCTGCAATCGGGCCATCGTTAATTTGGGGCCAGCACTTGAAGCAAACTTTGTCATGCTATTTTCTAAATTGAGTGAGGAAAACTGATGGAAGAAAAAAATGAATAAACCATTATTCTTGCTATTTTTTCTATTTGGTTGTGGCTCAACTGAATACCAACCTAACGGATTTAAGGGTGGCTATGAAGATGCACATATAAAAGACAATCTCTACTTTGTAGAATTTAAGGCAAACGCTTATACTGACCACTTAACCACCGAAAGATTTTTCTTAAGAAGAGCAAAGGAAGTTTGCTTGGAAAATGGTTATAGTGATTTTCAAATCAAAGGTGAGAAGGACATTTCATCTTCCCAAGGAGTCGTAGCTGGGGGAATAGTTGCCTTTGTTCCAAAACCAGGATCGGCAGGCTATGTCGAATGTTTAAAAAGCAAGAGCGAAAATAAAAGAAGATGGAAAAAACAATAGTTATTTCAATTTTAGAGGGCACCATGAAAAGAAAAATTCCATTGCTCATACTTCTGTTGATCTTGGGTAGCTGCGCTACTCCGTACCAACCACAAGGCTTTTCAGGAGGCTATGAAGACACGCATATTAAGGACAATGTTTACTTTGTTGAATTCAACTCGAATGCATATACAAGTTTTACAGTTACGGCAAAATATTTTCATCGTCGAGCAAAAGAAGTTTGCGAGGAAAATGGGTACAAGGACTATCGCATAGTCAATGAAAAAGACATTTCGGGAATGTGGGGAACAGCAGGGGGCGGCACCATATCGATACAAGCAAAACCAGGTTCGGCAGGCTATGTCGAGTGTCTTAAGGAGAAAAGCTAAGCGAATCTATTGAGTGTCTTCAGTTTGCCAAGTCAGTGCGATTCAATTCCTCTTGTTTCCCATTCTTTTCTTAAATAATTCAGCCAAAGTGGATAAACGATAAAATGTCTAAAGGGTTTAATCACACCCATGTAAAAATCACTTAAAAATCCAAAAGATTTTGTATAAACACCCATCCAGACTTCTTTATCTTTTTTGCCCAAATGAATGAGAGCGAAAATAGTTTTATTGGAAATTTCAAAAAGCGATTCATTATCTCTTAGATAGACCGGATGAAAATGGTTGAATGAATTATTGGGAAGAGGCAAATCGAAGGATTCAGGACGTTTTAAACGTACCTTAATGCTGGACTCTTCGGTCTGTGGAATACACGTTGCCTGATCATCAAGAGCAAAGATGTTTCCAAGACTAAAACGAAATTGAAAAAGTAGCTTGACAATGAGGCTTGATTCCATCGGGTCAACGCTCAGAAAAAATTGCAAAAAATCTCGAAAAGGCCCCTCAATTTTTACAGGCAGGCACCATGCATCTCTCAAGACAAAATCATGAGCAAGTTCATGAACGATCCAATCATTCTCTTGATATTCTGCCGGCGTAATCCTGATTTTCACATTTGTCTCCCAATATTTAACAGGGATGATACAAGCTGAAACTGTTTAAGCATTTCGTTTTGTGTGATTTTTTTATCTTTAATGCGCTCATACCATCCAAGATAATAGCAGTAGATGAATTCGCCCATCATGATGGCTTTGCTTTTGGGAAATCCGAGCTCCTCAAAAATATTGCTGACAAATTGTATACGCTGGTTTTCTACATTATTGAGCAGTTTCAGAAACGATTTTTTAGATGATGCGAGATTTCTGATCTGAAACAAAACGTCCCGGTGAATTTTTATTTTTACCGGGGCCTTAAAGAGTGCCTCTAGCTTATCCATGGGTTTCGCTTTGATACTGGCCATAGCAATTGCGGCGTCGGTTTCTTGTTCATGCCAAAAATTAAATAAAGTATCAATATATTCGTCTCTCGATTTAAAGTACCAATAGAAGCCGGCCTTACTACTGCCAAGTTTTTTTGCCATGGCTTCGACATTCAGTCCTTTTAGTCCATGCTTCCCGAAACATTTTAGGCCTTCCATGAGCCATTGTTTTTTAGTCACGTTTGCTTTTGCCATGCCTGGTTTCCTTTTGTCCTTTGCCTGATAATCATATAAATGGCCTGTGGGACTAGAAAGATTGAAAATCCACTTATGGGTATCATCCAGGAGAAGACTAAACCGAACGCCAAAAGTTCCCAACCCAGATAGCTTGGGATTCGGCGAGTTTGAACTTCTATGCCATGAACAATTTGACCTAAGATCATTAAAACAATCCCTGATATAAAAAACCAAAGAGTCGCTTCGGCCGATAAATCCAGAAAATTTTGGATTAACGGCCTATCAAATTTTAATTCGTGGGGTGCAATATTGAAAAAAAACTTTGTGGGAAATTCGCACCATTTTTCCCAAAAAAGTGTCACGCCTACGAAAGTATGGATCATACCTGTGATAATCAAAATAATACCATGTTGGGGTTTCATTCTTATACTCCTCTCTTGGTTGTGTATACGCTATCGTATACATAAAAGCAAGGGATAGTATAATAATCTATACGAATGTGTATAGTAGTAGGCTCTAAGGTTTTGGCAAGTACTATTAGGGAGTATTAGGCCCTTCAAATTGATCGTGGGAGATATTTTTTAAATACACCAACCAATTCATGACCCTTATATGATTTTTATTTGGAATGGGATCATTGGGGCACATCTTAAAATTTTTACTTTTTGCACCGATTTGAATGGTAACTTCGGCCAGACCCGAGCAAACCGGGTATAAACTCCCTACCGTAAATTTAGGATCAAAAATATTTACATGGTGTTCAAGCTGGAGTGCCAAGGCAAGCAGGGCATCCGGACTAACCCTTTTCTTCTTACCATTGGCATAGCGGGAATCAGTGATTTCCCCTTCGTAGAGAGTGAGACCTTTTGAATCAACACGATTCAAGGTTCCTACAATAGTATATCCCGGATCATCTGAGATGAAATAACTGATGCCAATTTTAAAATAGCGTTCATCAAAGGCCTTCGGAGCGGTTGAAGATTTTGTTTCGGTGGCATTGGCCGAAGTGAACACTGTGATGAGAAGAAGTAATCTTAAAGCGAACATGATTGAACCCTCGATGCTGAACCAGTTGTACTATCATTGCAACCGAGTGCTGTGCGTATACTTCGGCTTCTGGTAAAAATAGCAAAGCGGTCAGGTGGTATAGGATAGGTAAATTCACCTGGGCCACAAAAAATTTGTACACCGCTGCTATTGATAATATATTTTTTTCTCGTCGATGAAGATGTATCGGTGAGGATCGCCGGATCATTCTCAAACCTATAATTGCCACTGCTATCGTATGAACAGCTTTCACGGCCTGGGCGTCCTATGATTGAACACATCATCTGATCCATCTGATTGGCAACGGCCAAGGTTCTTCCCGGTAAATCAGCTCCTTCTGATTGAATAATACCTCCCATGACTTCTGCCGCTAACCAATCGGCCACGGACTCTTTTTTTACATTTAACTTCTGCGCATCAGTTTGATAACTGCTTAAATTAACTTTGCCACTTAAACAGGTTGTGAGGCCATTAAACACGGGATCGGTAGCACTTAAGTCAGGCGCAACAGAGTGCCCAATTTCATGCAGGAGGATAGCACGAAGACGGGTCTGGCCTGCTTCTGTTCCCATCTCAAGCATGAGAGTAGGTGACAGTTCTATATTGGAGGCGGCACACTCCTTAAAACCTGGCGTCGCATTGGCATCATAGGGGCCTGGATAACAAGCATTCAAGGCAAAAGAATCATTGGCCGCCATCAAACTGGAATTGCCTTCAGGTCTGACAAATTTTACCTTATCGATGCGTGCTAAGAGTTTTTGTCGCTTGGCGAGATTAGTACTTCCAGGCAGCATCCGTTCAATTGCATCACGATACTGTGTTTTTAGACGCTCTCCCATTTCTCTCATCTTGGTCATCTTATCTTGTGAGTAAACTTCCTTCAGTCGATCGTTATCTTTGTCTAGTCTTTCTTGTAAACGATCACAGATTGTTTGAAAACCAATGCGTGTCATGCAGTCAGCTTGTCTGGCGTCAGGGTTGAAAACATTATTATAATTCTGCCGAAAAATTTTAACTTTCTGTAAAACCTCTTTGGCCGAGATAACAGCGCTTTGATTATTGGGATGTTGTGGATCGCTCCATGCCAGTGATTCATTGGCGAGAGTATATTGATTGGTGATGCCGCTACAAGCGGGCACAAACTGCATGGCCCTCCCTCCTGCACAAAGGGTGCGCTTATTTCCATCGGCCACTGGTTGAAAACATCTTGTTTGTTTTTCAGTTTCCAAAGCGGTGGCATAAGCCGCATCGTTCGCTTCTCGCTCCACTCTCAAGGTCTCGGCACGGGCGGCACGAACACGCGCCTCGCATTCGGCCCTCACTCTCTCTCTCTCGGTCGCACGTCTTGCAGTAGCGGCCCTAAGAGCGACATTTCGTGAAAGACAAGAAGTCTTTTTTGAGTTGTACGTTGCCTGGCAGGTTGGAATCTTGTCTTCCCAGTATCTTCTCTCAGCTGCTTGATGTCGCTCCTCATCGAGGCGGCGGCATTCGGCCAAACTTCCTCCTGTCGGAGGATGCAGCATGGGACAAAGAGATATTTCACGGATCATTCCTGAACCTGTCATGGAGCATTCAAAGAGGGTGCGTACGTTGCTCGAAGTCACTGTGACATTATATTGATCGCAATTTTCCTCGGGAGGTGTCCATTCAAACGGACTCGAGGTCCTGCAGCGCCATAACTGGTCTTGCAAAACAGGATCACTAAGACGCAGAGGTAGTACCGTAGTGGAGCTTCGGCCCATTCTTATATCGACAGTCTCTCGGGCCTGTGTCTCGCACATACCGGCCAGGGCCACGCTCATGGGATCACCTCTTGGTGGCCCCGCCAGCTTTTCAAAGGCCCTAACAAAATTAGGATCGCCGGCAATGGCCAAAGCAAACTCATTTTCTTCTTTTTGAGTAATGTTCTCATCGCGTAATAGGAGTTCGCCTTCTTTGGTTCGTTGTCTCGCAAGTTCTCGCGCATTGTTTCTTGAAGTGTCATTATTGCATGTATCCCGTAAATTTTGGGTTCTTCTGGTTTCCACAGCAGCGTTAGATGAATTACTGTTGGTCGTAGTATTTTCAGCGCCTCCCATCGAACACATATTGGGATAATTTGGGGGAAGGGCACTAAAGGTTGAATAGCATTGCGGGCCCATGGCGTAAGCAACAACGTCACGATTGAAGTTAAAATTTATTTCTGTCAGAGATGCTGAGCTTAAGGCGGCGGCATCATACAATAACTCTGGTGTAGCAGGCGGAGAGACTGGGGGAGGAGTTGTATCGGGAACGGCGAATAAAATATTCGGTCCTGCCACAAAACTGCTGGCAATGAGCACATATTTGATCATCTTTCCCAGATTCACTTTTCAACCCTAACCCATAGGGTCTTATCGGCAGTATATGGTTGCGTGATAAATAGTTTAGTCAGATAAAGAATTCAGGATGTTAGCAAGGGACGGCCGGAACAAGGCGATTTGGAACATGATAAAAATCAGTATTTTCTCTTTGCGTTAAAGACGTTAAAGTGCTGCTTTTTTCAATCTAAGAATCAAGAATAGAGCGCTTTTTATTTACTAAGGAGAACCACGCATGAATCCAGCACCTGAGTTAACCCCGAGATCGTATTATCGTCTGCCATGGTCGCTGACTGACAATGGTATTTCTTGGATAGAGGTAACGGATGCCTGTAATCTCGCTTGCGAAGGGTGTTATCGCCCACACAAAGTCAGTCATAAAAGTTTACAGCAAATCTCTGACGATTTGGATGTTTTCAAGCGTGAACGCAAGAGTGACTGTATGAGTATCGCAGGCGGCGATCCCCTCATGCACCCACAAATTGTTGAGATTGTAAAAATTATCAATGATCGTGGTTGGAAGGCCATTTTAAATACCAATGGTCTTGCTATGACACCTGAACTTTTAAAACAATTGAAGAAGGCCGGGGTGGCCGGATTTACCTTCCATATTGATACTACTCAAGTGAGAAAAGATTCGCGTGCCACCAAAGAGGGTGAGCACAATGCACTTCGAATGAAATTCGCTGAAATGGTAGCGGCAGAAGGTGGCATGGCCTGCTCTTTTAACCAAACTGTCAGTTGGGATACTCTGGATCAAGTCAAAGAAACTTTTACTTGGGCCCGTAAACATCCCAACATCGTCAATACCATTGTCTATATTCTCTTCAGGTCACCGCGCCTGACAGGTGATTTTGATTTCTATGCCAATGGCAAGAAAATCAGTATGACCGAGGCCTATGAAAACAGTAAGTGGGGCGGCGACAAACTCCTTTATGCCAAAGACATTGTGGCCAAGTTAAAAGAAGTCGACCCAAATTTTGAACCGAGTGCCTATTTGAGTGGTACTGTGGACCCCAATTCCACCAAATGGCTTCTTGCTGGCCGAATCGCCAGTACGAAACGTTGTTATGGATATGTGGGGGCCAATTTTATGAAGTCTGTTCAAGTTGGTAGCCAGATGTTACGCGGGAAATATTTGAGCTACTCTCCACCAAGTTTGCTCTCTGCCGGTAGAACCAGCACCGCGCTTTTTTCTCTGGTTGATCCCAAGATGCGCAAGATCGCCAAAAAATATCTATGGAATTTGGTCAAGCGGCCTCATGAGGTCTTGGAAAAAACCCACCTTCAAACTTTTACCGTGATTCAGCCTCTCGATATGATGCCCGATGGCCGTATGAATATGTGTGATGCCTGTCCTGATATGACTGTTCACAATGGAAAAATGTATTGGAGCTGTCGCCTGGAAGAGATCAAGGAGCATGGCTGTTTCTTTAATGCGGTCCCTCGCAAATCTTGTGGTGTTAATGTGGACCCTTGTATGAAACAAGACCCCGTAACCACACCTGATGAGCAGCATGTTCAATAGAGCGCAAAGAGGGCGTAGTAGGGTGTGTGCGTGAAAGAATTCATTCAGGAAGGCCCAGTTCTTGCGCACAACCAATTTACAGCGGATAGTCTTCTTCAGGACTACCTAAGATCGCAGATTCCTGGAGCCTTTTATCATGATATCCAATCCGATCTCGAACGCTTTGGCGCTCGGGTTATGGGAGATATTTTGCGGATGGGCGATGATGCCGACGCCAATCCTCCTGTGCATATTCCCTTCGATGCCTTTGGACACAGAATCGATGAAATTCGGGTGGCCAAGGGCTGGGATGAGATGGCGAGGGTCTCGGCCGAAGAGGGTTTAGTTGCCATTGGGTATGAACGAAAATATGGGCCATACTCACGCCTTTATCAGATGGCCAAGAATTACCTTTTTGCCCCTAGTTCTGCTTATTATTCTTGTCCTCTGGCCATGACCGATGGAGCGGCCAAACTCATCGAAAATTTTGGCAGCGAAGATTTAAAAGCATACGCCTTATCTCATCTCGTCTCGCGCGATCCCGATCATTTCTGGGCCTCCGGCCAATGGATGACAGAGCGAACTGGCGGGTCTGATGTTGGAACCTCTGAGACACTGGCGCGCAAAGAGGGTGATGAATGGCGTCTTTATGGTGTTAAGTGGTTTACCTCGGCAGTCACTTCTCCCATGGCCATGACGTTGGCACGCATTGAAAATGATAGAGGGGAAGTGATACCCGGAAGCAAGGGGCTTTCCTTATTTTTTATTAAATTAAGAAATGAGCAAGGGCACTATAACAATCTGGAAATAATTCGCTTAAAAGACAAGTTAGGCACCAGGGCCTTGCCCACCGCGGAGTTACGCTTAGACGGCAGTTGCGCCGTTTTGGTGGGTGAGGTTGGCCGAGGAGTGAAAACTATTGCCACACTCTTTAACGTCACCAGGATTCATAATTCCCTTTCGGCCGTGGCCTCATCGCGTAGACTTTTAAATTGGGCCATGAATTATGCCACCAAACGCGAGGCCTTCGGGAAGTTACTCAAAGATCATCCTCTTCATATCCAAACTCTGGCTGAACTTGAGATCGAGTTCCAAGGAGCATTCCATTTATTTTTTTATACCGCCAAACTGCTTGGACTGTGTGAGGCCGGCACAGAGATAGAACGAAAAGAGG
>CAYHRT010000091.1:0-14428 GCA_964359085.1 uncultured Bdellovibrio sp.
CGTGCTTTTTGTAAATATCCAGGCAATATCTCGCAGAATTTTTTAATATTGGGACGAAAATCCTTTTCCTCAGAAGTCGCTGTGTAGTGAAAACAAGAACGAATATCTCCGAACAGACATTCGCGTTCCCAAGTTTTGCGTGCATTAATCTGTTCGACAAATGTCAGCGTTTGATACAATTGCGGAATGGCTTTGCTCACAAGTGCAAATTCTCCACCGCTATCTTTCCAAAACAAAATAGTCTTTGGCCTAAAAAATTGCAAATCGTGCTCAGAAAAATTGTCGGTAGAATGAAAACATGCCGCAAGAACACACTGATCGTCATGATATTGCTGACATGATTGATCGAGCATGGTGAGTACCTTCTTTTGTCCCGATGATTTCTTAGCCCATGCTAACAAGGGGGCACAGATTTTCCCTTCACGACATAGACTTTCCAACAGTGGTAAATACTGAGGATCGGTATTTACCACTACAGCAGTATTAAAAACTACTGTGCATTCTCTTAACTCGTGCAAGAGATTCAAGGGAAGAATTTCCCCTTGTAATTTTTTTGCTACCATAGACCGAAGATATTGGCACTGATAGGTTTGAGCAAAGATCGATTCTTTGACGCTGCCATCATGGACCAAGATACGGCTAAAGAGACGACACACATTTGAAAGTGACTGTGGTCGACAATTGGGGGCAATGAACTTCTCAATCCATTGATCAGCTTTTTCCGGTTTCTTTTGCAAGTAATCATAAATTAGCTCGCACGCCTCCGGTTGATTACCCGTCTTGCATGATAACAAGACATTTTGGAAAGCTTGCTCTGGCCACTCCTGCTCACTCTCTTGAGAAAGCATGTCCCTTCGTACTGTTTCAGCACAATCATTAAAATGGCCCATTTTATAACATTCTCTCGCTGGGTTATATTTATTATGGTGGTGATAAAGCAAGCCAAAGCCTGTAACACCAATCAATACGCCCACAATCAGCGGTAAAAACCATCCATTTAACCACTGAAACATGCGGTAACGATAAAGCGGTGCCATGGCCCGAAAAAGAGCATTGGATGTGTGCTGTGGGCGATAATCTTTTAAAGGTGTTATAAAATCAAAACTTTCCGATTCTTTCGCAAAATAATTCCTTAACGTTTGCTGTATGTAGGGAGGCATGCCCTCACATTTTTCAATCTCGCTTTTCAAGCCTTCATGGACCTCATCCTTGCCCGTTGATTTATAGGCGACAACCCGCGAACGCCTCAGATAACTTAGAGGTGTGCGTGAGCTGCCTATTTCGCCGACCTTTAAACGAAGGCCGCGACCACCATCCACTATTTTTTTCCCATCAATATATTCAAAAAAAATAATTCCTTGCGCATCGTGAACGATGAGCAGACTGCGTTCATCTTCGGAAAACCATAGCGTAGGACCACGCAAATCTTGACGAACACTTTCTGGATTGATGAGTTTTAAGGCCATGTCTTCATTTTTAGACTAGCACACACGAGTTATGGTTTATACCAACAAAGAGGACGTGTCCCAAAGGTATATCCCTGAGCAAGAGTACAGACTCCCTTCTCGGCATCACTATTATCGACTTCGTCATTAACATCTTTATCGCATAGAGAACCTTGGAAATAAGTGTCGAGGCGACATTGGGCCGCAGGGTGAGTATCGCTGGTTCTGCTAACGCGACTGGGATCGGGTGTGGCAAAATTGACAACTCCCCTGCCACCAAGTTCGGCAAGAAGATCGGCCAAAGATTTGCCGGCCATAGCAGCTCGAACGCAGAGGGCCTGATCGTTGGCGAGAGTGAAGTGCTCAGCACAATTCTTTTTTACTAAAGGATCAACTGTCATTCGAGCAATGATGGCCTGATTATCTTCTGTTTCAAAAACCCGACGGAAGCACTTCATCGTGCCAAAATAATCCGCTTGTCCCTCATTAGATGCCCACTGAGAAGCAGAACCGCCAATTTTAGGAGCACCACCTAAGTGATGGCCTAATTCATGACAAACCACCAAAGCAAAACCGTCTTCTGTCACTAAGTTGTGACGTGCCAAACCGCCGTACATATTCACCTGCCAAACCTTAAATAATCTTTGAGCGCTTGCATTGACAGTGGCATCATCCCACTTACGCGCCCATTTCAATAGCCCACCCTTGGCCTTCACAATCGGCCGATAATATTTATCAACTCCATCGATGATGGCGTTAAAACGCTCCTTGGTCATGGTATTGGCGGCCTTATCACCTACATGAATTTTAAAATCATTCTTTGGTAAAAAACCTTTGTGACCATTAACCGGGGTGACACACGAAAGACCAGCGAAGGCCGTATGACATAGGAATAGCAACAGAGCGACAACGACACTTATCTTCATAATTCCTCCATGAACTACATAAGAACTACCATCGAACTAAATCAACTTATTTAGGTTAGGGGATGCATGCATTTTGAACAATGAAATAAATCTAACTTCAACAAACTTTTCCCCGATGGAGTGAATACTTAAAGGTTTTTATCGACTAGATCGCCATATAGGTCGGGACGACGATCTCTGAAAAATTGATAGTTATGACGAACATCATCAATCAATGATAAATTGCAATCAGCGATGACAACTTCATCTCTATCTTCTGATCCCTCGGCAATGATCACACCTTTGGGATCAACCACGTAGCTCGTGCCATAAAAATAACCATGACGCCAAGGATCTTCCCAACCAACACGATTATTTGTTGCAACGTAGACTGCATTTGCGCATGCTAGCCCTGGTTGGTCTATTTTCCACATATAGTGACTGGTCGACTTGATGGTTGCCGAGGGATTGAAAATTATTTCTGCACCCTTCAGGGCCAATGCTCTGGCACCTTCAGGGAAATGGCGATCATAGCAAATATAAACACCGATAGTGGCATACTTGGTCTTGAAAACCGGAAATCCTAGGTTGCCAGGTTTAAAATAATATTTTTCATTGAAACCGGAACCCTGAGGAATGTGCGTCTTACGATATTTCCCGAGGTATGCCCCTCCCGCATCGATAACTGCAGCAGTATTGTAATATACTCCCGCCATCTCTCGTTCGTAGACAGGCGCTATGATAACCATATCGTATTTTTTGGCCTGCTCCTGAATAATTTTAATGGTCGGGCCATTGGGAACTTCCTCAGAAAAGGCATACCATTTCTTGTCTTCGCATGCAGGAAAAAAAGGGCCATTAAACACTTCCTGCAATCCTAAGATTTTTACTCCTGATTCATAGGCCTTTTTTATAAGGCCCAAGTGTTTTTCAATCATGGCCCCTCGTATTTCATCGAAGGTTCCAGTCGTTTTAGGAGTTGAACATTGAACAATCCCAATTTTTACAATTCTTTCCATAAACGCTCTCCTTGCTCTTTGCAGTGGGCGAGAATCTGTTGTTCATCGGCCAAAGTGTGTTTTTTATTTTTAACAATGACTTGTCCATTTGAAATAACCGTATCCACATCGGCACTGGTCATTCCATAAAAGAAATGCCCAAGAAAATTACCAGAATGTATTACGGTAGGTGAAGGATAATCATAAATGACCAGATTGTTGGCACTATCGCCTGGAATTTTATTTTTTGCCAGATAGCTATGACTATTTCGTAAGCGTTTATAGGCAGTCCGTACATCGATTCCTTCTGTATGATGATTTTGGAGATAGTGGGAGCGAGCACTTTGCAACATATCCGAATGCATGCCATCTGTGCCAAGCATGATCCGCTCTAGTGCTAGATTTCGAGAAGAAAAGACTCCAACTCGGTTATTTTGATTACTTTCAGTACAGACCGCCAGATAGGCCTTCGATGCATTAAACACTTCTCTCTCGCGTTCAGAAAGATGAACACCGTGGGCGAGAATAGTTTTACTAGAATCGAGAAGGCCATGTTTCTGAAAACGCTCCAAAACACGCATGTGGTATTTTTTTTCACATTCACTTTGATCGATTAAATCCTCCGCCACATGCACATGCACACCGGTCTCATATTTTTTCATCAAGGCCGAAGTTTTTTCCAAGGTCTCCTCACTCAAAGTAAATGAAGCGTGCAGACCAATTAGAACTGCAGCAGGATTTTTCTTTAAGAATTCTTCTGTCTCAAAGAAACTTTTATTGAGCGCAACGACACCATCACGATCCGACAATTCAAGGCATAAGAGATGCCCAACACCTAGCTCGTTAAAGGCCTGGGCCATAATTTCCAAAGATCCGCTAGCGGCCAGAGGTGAAGAATGATGATCAATCACAAAGGAAACGCCATTTTTGGCACACATCAATGCAGTACCACGAGCGCTGGCCCGAATCATCTCTGAATCGATTTTGCGATCGAGATTCCACCAAACATATTTTAAAATTTCATGAAAGTTGCTCGGTGTTTGTTTGGGAGCGGGCATCCCACGCGCCAAAAGTGAGTAGGCGTGGTGATGAGCGCAGGCGAAAGAACGCATGACCAATTTTCCTTCAGCGTCTATCACCTGATTGGACTTGCCGGAATCTGCGGAATCCAACGTTATGTCAGTGCGCTTAACTTCCAAGGTCTCCCAATCCACATAGCACCCATTTTTAATCACCAATCCCATTATTCTTCCTTTACTTCATGGCCTTCGCTTCATCGGAAGATTTCTGCGCCGAATGCCGTCAAATTGATAAAAAGCATTGCCTACGGCGGGTGCGGTAGGCACGAGACCAATCTCACCCACACCCTTGGCCCCATAAGGCCCCAGTGCGTCGTGTACTTCCACACCTTTCACTACAAATTTAGGAATATCGCGTGCCCGTAAGATCTGACAATCTTTTAATTTTTTACTCACCAGATGGCCATCTTTCATGGGCAGCTCCTCACTCAAAGCATAACCCAATCCCATGTGTAATGATCCTTCAATCTGACTTTCAAATAAAGTTGGATTCATAATTTTTCCGGCATCATGGGCGGCATAAATGGTATCGATCTTACCTTGGTCATCGAGGACCACCAATTGCGTGGCATAGCTGTAAGAATAATGTGTGATCACTTTCCCCTCTTGATTCAACTTGCCAGGTTTAGTGGTAAAATCACAAATCCACTCGCCTAAATATTTATTTCCGACCAAACTTTTTAAAGTTCCTTTTTTCAAATCTGCCTTGATCTTCTTGCAAGCATCAATAATGGCATTACCAACAAGCGAGGTTGCGCGAGATGCAGTCGTCATCCCCGTAAAGGCATTACTCACTCGTGATTCAACTTTAACTTCGACAATTTCGGGAGGTAACCCAGTTTCCTGACAAAATGTTTGTAAGGCCATGGTATGGACACCCTGGCCCATCTCTGTCCATCCATGGTAGATCACAACCTGATTTTCAGCTTTAATCTCGATCTGGACTTTGCTTGCATCCGGCATACCATTTCCTATCCCGGTATTTTTTATTCCACAAGCCAGCCCGGCATAACGGGCCTTAGCATATTCGTCTTTGAGTGCCAGGAGTGTAGCACGCACGCCCACTCCACTACTCAAGGCTTGCCCAGTGGCCGTCACAGAACCATCGACCAAGGCATTGTTGTAACGAAATTCCCAACGATCGAACTTACCTTTTTGGCAAAGTTCATCAATTAATGTTTCAAGAGCAAAGTTGGCCTGATTGGCACCAAATCCGCGCATGGCCCCACAAGGAACATTATTGGTGTAGACAGTTTTGGCCTCCACATCCACCACCGGAACGTTATAAGCACCAGTGGAATGGCCGGCAGCACGCTCCAACACTTTCATTCCCACAGAAGCATAGGCCCCCGAGTCTCCCACCATGCGGGCCTTGACGACGGTGAGTTTGCCTTCTTGGTCACAACCTATTTTATAATCCATCCAGATAGGATGGCGTTTGGGATGAATGGTGATGGATTCTTCACGATTTAAAGTAATTTTGACGGGCACTTGTAAGAGATAGGCCGCCAAAGCAGCGTGTCCCTGCACACTCAAATCTTCCTTACCCCCAAAGCCACCTCCGTTGGGGACTAAAATGACATTCACTTTTTCCTTGGGTAAATGCAGGAGCGTGGCAATTTGCCGTTGGTCTTCATACACTCCTTGTCCAGAACTGTAGATGTCTAAGCCCCCTTGAATCCCCTGTGCTCTAGGAACGGCGACACAAGATTCAGGCTCCATGAACGCATGCTCAATTCGTTGGGTTTGAAAAATGCCTTCGGCCACAAACGCCGATTTAAGCAAAGCAGCCTCCGCATCACCACCTCTTCTTACAATACAATTATCCAGAAGATTACTTTTGCCATGAACGATTGGAGAATGAGGTGTAAGGGCCTGGTGCGCATCGATCACAGGCGTCTGCACTTCATACTCGACATGGATACAGGCCGTGGCCTGGCGTGCTTCTCGTTCACTTTTAGCAATAACCACGGCAAGCACATCTCCTACGTAATGAGTGACTTCACCTTCAGCAATCATCAATGACCAATCAGCAAGAATCAATCCTATTTTCCTCTCGCCGGGTACATCTTGAGCGGTAAGAATTTTCACCACACCTGCCATCTGACTTGCCGACTGGGTATCTATTTTTAAGATCTTTGCTCTTGGGTGATCACTTAATTTAAGAGCACCAAAGTGCAAATTAGTAAACTTCAAATCGCTGACAAAAGGTCGGTCACCCAAGGCGGTCTTCACCGCTTCATACTTCGGTTCTCTTTCGCCAATTCTTCCTCTTGTTTTAGTTAATACGACTTCACGCTTTTCGCTCATGGCCTGTGCTGCATAAGCAATCCCTTCCACAATTTTTTGATACCCGGTGCAACGACAAAGATGGGAGCTTAAGACTTTCACAATTTGATCGTTGCTTGGTTTCGGATGATGATCGAGCAGCACCTTGGCCCTCACCAAAATACCCGGAGTACAAAATCCGCACTGAACAGCACCTTTATCTGCCAAGGCATGGGCCAAAGTCTGTTTGGAGTATTCCGGCAGCCCCTCGATGGTCTGAATCGTTTTTCCCTCAACTTGTTTCATGAGAGTGTTGCAGGATAAGACTGCTTTGTCCCCAATTTGAACCGTGCAACAACCACAAGTTCCTTGAGGAGCACAACCATCTTTAGGAGAAGTAAGGCCCTCGACATCTCGCAAATAATTCAGAAGAGAAAGTTCCGGATCACCATCAAAAACTTTTGCTTGGTTATTAAGTGAAAAACGGATCATTTTATCCCCCCGAATCTCTCTGCAAGAGAGTCGCACCATAGCGACTCGATTTTGTAAGACCTTCCAGCAAAATTTTCATCTTCAAGTATTTATCCACAGGAGCACGATCTTCTGGATGTCTGGGGCCCTTGGCGACAAAAGAAAGTAATGTATTTTGGCAGTCAAAAAGAAAAGTTCCCATGTCTGTGAGGAATTCATACTGAGTTTTTTCAGCATTGTGCTTCAAGACATACTCAACCCCATCAAACTTTCCGAAAATGACGTTTTTTTCAAGGAAAAAACCTTGCCCGAGATATTTTTCATAATTGTTTTTTTGCAAAAATAGTTTTGGCTTTACCAAATATGGACCGCCGGTTTCCGGGCAGAAAGTATCGCAGTTGGAACACTCATTACAAAATTCGGCCAGGTTGGCAATCTCCGCCCCTTTATCGAGTACGATGCTGTATTTTCCATCGGCCACAAATTGCTGCCCACTCGGCCCACTCCACTCACTCCAATGATAGTCGGGCATGGAATATTCTTGCGGGGCAACGGGAAAAAGAAAGTTTGAAGCATTGGGGCAAACTTCCATACAGATGTTGCAGGTAAGACACTCAAAAAAATCCAATTTCTTTTCCGTCTTGCGAGGAAGACGCTTGTTCTTTTCAAAGTGATAGCGCGGATTATTAGCAAGTGTTTTGAGATATTCACGAGTATTGGCAAAACCTGCCTCCACTATAGACGTGGAGATTTTCCCTTTCTTTAGTATATATTGGTACAAATTCGCCACTTCCATTTGGGCAAAGGTTTCTTCGATATTTTTAAAATATTTACTAAGACGAGTGTAGCCGCCATTTTTGAGCAGATCGGTACATACGGTGACGGGTAAAATATTACAGGCCAAGGTATCGACGATATTAGCGGCTTCAATCCCGGCAGAAAAAGACACCGGAAAATCGGCCCCCATACTTTCACGAAATTTGTGTAAAGCCTCCATCGCTATTACATGCAACGGTGGGCCGGAGAGATATTGCTCTTGTTCGGATAATTTAGAATGATCGCCACCAACCACCAGAGTATTGGTAAACTTAGCTCCCAAAAAACGTTTCCAAGCTTTTGCCTTGCTCTGCAAACGCTTCATCATGCTAACGGCTTGCTCAAAGTTGAGATCGTTTTCAAAGGCCTTAGGCATGAGAGGAATATGGGTATAACCAAGGTCATGGTGGAGAATCCGGGTAACACGTTCGAGTCCGAGCAAAGTGGGGTTCATTTTGACGATGACATGCAGACCAAGTTCCCCCATCAAATATTCAACTATTTTTTCTATTTCTCCTCCTGGACAGCCATGGAAGGTGGAAAGGGTCACAGAATTAGAAAGAGTGGTTGGAATTTTTATTTTTTTTAGGTGCTGATATCGGGGAGGCAATTGGGACATTTGTTCTTCAATTAACTCACCGGCATTTTGCATTTGCCTCAACCAATGTGTCATCTTGGGTGATGACAGACCCTTCAAATCATATCCAGCGGATAAATCAAAATGGACGTTATAAAAGTCACTAGTTTTCTCCACTCCCAGAAGCTCAAATTCACGGATGAAGTGCAACAGCAACCATGCCTTAACATATTCCCGCGCCGAATCTTGCAGAGAGAGTTCTTGGCTCCATTCCACGTTGTAACACACATTGCGGGCGTCGATACAAGGGCGAGGAATCTGAAGTTGGTCTAAGATTTGGACCGTTTTAAGTTCAAAAATGCGCGAGCCACCGAGAAAGGCCATGACAATGTTTTGCGCCAATTGAGTGTGAGGCCCGGCGGCAGGGCCCAAGGGTGTGGCGACCTGGGTTCCATGAAAATTGACAGTGAGATCGGCACAAAACTGGCCCCGATACATTTTGCTATAAGGAAAATCGTAGATGGTTTGAGAAGATTTAAATTCCTCAAGAATGCTATCTAAATGATGGGTGAGCGAAATTCCTTGTAACTCAGCAGGCATGTCCGACAATCCTTCCCTCCGTATCAGTTAACAGAGTGAATCATGCTACCCAAATTGGGACTCCATTGCCAATCGCCAAGTGTGACAATTAGTTCTGACCAAGGTAATAATGAACGGATGTTTAAAATATTGATTCTCCTATGTATTCAGTTTGTACTCATGCCTGGGGCCTTATGCACCACTGAAGTGAGCACTCATATTGTTTTTATTTCCGATTCCCACGGCAATTGTGAATTTGGCGAACAAATGAACAAACTTTTGCGTAGCGTGAATGGCTCCTATGTCCATTCCCTGGCAATAGGCGGCTCATCCCCCGACACATGGCTCCGCCCCACTCGACGAGTTGTCTCTCCCTTAGGGATTGAGGAACGTGGGTATGCTGGAGACCCTGTCCTTCGACCACGGAAATTGGTCAAAACCACAACCCCCTATTTTCCTGATTTCTTACTGAAATCTTTTGTCCAAAATGCCACAGCAAGAAAATTAACTGTCATTAACTTAGGTACCAACTCTCTCACTCCTACCCATTTACAAAAAGAGTCAGAAAAGATGGTACGCGTGGTTTTTGACCACAAATCTGATTGCGTCTGGATCTCTCCTCCCAACAGTCGCCGTTGGAGTAATGAAAAAACCGCCACGTACTATCAGGCCATTCACGAAGGCCTTGAGGCCGCAGGAGAAGGCGGGCCATCGAATAAAAAATGCTTACTCATCGACAGTGGAAAATTAACCGAGTTCCCATCTGATCTTCCACGCGGACCAACTGTTGACGGTGTCCACTATTGCTGGCACCCCGAACTCATCAAGCGCGCCAATCAGTGGGCGGAAAAAGCCTTTCCTCAAATCAAAAGTTACTTTTCCTTAGAGTAAAAAATAATCCCAAATACTCTAGAAGGTCAGCGTTGCTTCAACCGGAAAATGATCGCTTAAATCTCTAAAAATATGCAAGCTATCCAAGAATTTCCAACGTCTTTTGGATTTTAGTGGAATCACTTTGTGTTCAAAGGTCTCAGGAATTAGATGGTTTTCGCTATAGTAGACATAATCCACTTGTTGGGCCGAACCCGGCGTGGCCAGTTCGTTATAATCTGGGTCCCAGCTATAAGGCCTCTCATCTGACAGAACTGTCTTGAGGCCATAACGAGAAAAAGCATCAGGGGTTGTTTTTAGATCGATATTGTAATCTCCCATCAAGATCACCAGTTCTCTATTATTGTTGCCGGCCACTTTCCGCATCATAAATTCATGAATAAGTTCCACTTGCCGATTACGAGCGGCAACGTCTTTACGGCCGCCACCGTTTTGCAGATGGGTAGCGAAAACATGCATGATCCGCTCGCCGTCCCAAAGCTTAGCATACTTGACACCTTTATCGGCAAGGCAGTCTTCAAAAATTCGTGCGCACACACCACCAAACAAATATTCATCTTCTTCCAGCATGGGTAAGCGTGAAGCTATAAAAACACCGCCATCTTGTTCAAAAACTCGGTCGGTGCCAACCACAGTTGTCTGAAAGGGATACTGACGGGCCAGGCCCATTTTAAGCAGACCACGAACGTCATCATCAAAGGCCTCTTGAAAGGCCAAAATATCTCGTTCTCCCAAGGCCGCAGGAAGTAATTGGGCCCTTTCATACTGACCATTTTTAAACAGAATATTAGGACGCATGTACACATTATAAGAAATGGCCTTGAAAGAATCCTTTTTTTCCGGTGCGCCAAAAGTTTCTAGAGTGTAGTAGACGTCGTCATGCATTCCACGTCCTGTATCGCGGACGCGCAAGCGAACGGTGGTTTTTCCCAGCACTTTACCCAGATATTTTCCCCTTTGATTCTTACTCCATTCTTGATGGCGGCCATCGATAAACATCCCATGGCGTAATTGACTGCCAATAAACTTCCCATGCAAAATTTGATAGTAGTCCATATTCAGAGCGAGAGAATTCTGTCCTTCGCCCACTCTGATTTTAGTGGTAAATTGATAAGTTTTACCGTTTTTGATACCACTGTCGCGATTCATCGACATCGCTTTCAGGGTCTGGCCTGGTAAAATCATCCGCGCGCCAATTTGGTAAGCATCTCTACGCAGTGGTGTACCAGATAAAATGGTCTGAAGAGTTACCGAGGACCCAGTTTTATTTTCAAAATAAATATTGGTTTCGGTGCGTCCTTGTCCGCCCCACATCAAACCCAAAGCTAGCCACAACCAACAGATCCTGAACATACTCATAAAATTACCCCACCCTTTAAAAAGTTCTCCCTTCCGAAGGTGTGAGTATAAAGCACCAGGCTATCGACGCAAAGCGTCATCATGGGTCTATGTAAAGTTTTCAAAGGTGGGAAGAAGCTGGTTCTCATCATTGTGAAATTGGGGCATATGCGCTATTAGTCCAAGCTTACTTACATAAGTTTCAGGAGGGAAGTCATGAAGAGGCGAATGGCGAGTTTTGTGATTTTTATTTGGGTAATAGTCCCATATTATGCCCATTCTACTAGTGAAATCCCTGCCCTAATCAGCTTTAGTCATCGCTATCATATTGATGAGGTAGGAGCGAGCTGCCTGGATTGTCACGCCAACTATAAAAAACCGACGATGGAAATATGCAGTCAATGCCACGAAGGGACGGGCCCTGATATGCCCGTCATAGAATGCATGAAGTGTCACATGCGCCTCGATTTCGGTGGAATCGCCCCGAAACCTACATTTTAACGGAGAACATCTATGAAAAAACTATTTATCAGCTTGCTCGGATTGGAGATGTTTCTGAGTGTAGCGGTTCAGGCCGCAGGAGTCTGCGATCGTACATCTCAGGTGCAAAAAGAGCTTGCCACCAAACTAAATAAGGCATGCGAACAAATCACCGACACCGACCTTTTAGGCCTCACCAGACTTGATTTATCCGCTAAGGGAATCAAAAAGCTGAACCCGGGCGACTTCAAGGGTTTAAGCAACCTTGAAACTCTGAACCTTGAAAATAATAAGTTGAAAAAACTTCCTGAGGGGATTTTCAATGGTTTGACCAAGCTCAATTTTTTGAGCATTGGCCACAATAATATTCGCTCTCTCGAAAAAAAGATTTTCAACGGATTAACCCAATTGAACACTCTCTTTTTGGCCGAAATGAAACTAAAAAAAATTCCAGAAGGCCTCTTTGCCGGTCTAGATAACTTAGAAAGCCTAAATTTGAGATTTAACCGTTTTACAAAATTCAAATCCGGTGAGTTGACAGGAACGCCTTCATTAAAACGCCTTTTTCTCGAATATAATTCTGTAAAAAAGTTGCCGGTAGATTTTTTGAAAGGATTCCCCAAACTCGAATGGGCCTTCTTTTCACACAACTCTTTACGTGAATTGCCCCCGGGACTCTTTGTCGATATGAAAACGCTTACCTCTATCCGCCTCGGTGCCAATCGTTTTAATGCTAAAGAGTTGGAAAGAATAAAAAAGGAATTAGGTGGCGTGACCCCAACAGCAACAGTCTGGACGGAGCTATAACGGAGGAACAGAACTTATGAAAACATTGATCATTTTCACATCAATAATTCTTTTCTCAAGCACCGCCTTTGGCTGGGGCTCAATTGAGCAGGTGATTTGGCACTATCCCCATATCAGCTTTAATCACAAGCTGCACGTAGAAACCCTCAACACGGAGTGCACGACCTGCCATAGTGATTTTAAAAAACCCGGAATGCAGCAATGTGAAACTTGCCATGTCACTGTCGATCCTGGATGCGCAGATCGCGGTAAATGTAATTGTTTTATGTGCCATGTAGAAAAACGGAAACCAAAATAATCTTTTTGCAAGCGATTATGTTTAAAGGCCATCTCATCTTTTATTTTCCGTTCCTCTTTATACTGCTGTTTAGCTCTTCGCTCTTTGCGTTGGAAACAGATCAATATATGAGTTGGAACGTTCAGCTCCAAGATTCACGAAATGCTGTCAATGCCTACATCAATACCAAAATGTTATCCAAGCTGAACCATCCAAGTATTCAAATGACTAACTCATGCCTCTTGGCCGCCCGACGTGTGGTACAAGTATTCCGACGACCATTTTTTCAAATTATCGAACAATGGGCAGAGAATGCACCAGAAGTTGACGTCTTCCCACCAAGAAATTTTTCAGGATCTTATCGTCAAGAATCAATATACGTAAAACATGTTTTCCCATTTATTTTACCCATGGCCCGAAGTATGAATGTAAACGGTGTCTACTTCGGAACTGATAAGCTCGGCCATTTTATTTCTTTTGGAGTTCGTTACTTCGGTATCTATAACCGCGCCCTCAAGCGAGGGGCCGAGGAGCGAACCGCTCTACAAAAAGTCGTTCGTTTTGGGATTATGAGCGAAGTCGAAATGGTTGGAAAAATTGTCACCGGTGTTCTGAGCTTTGCTGACCTTGAGGCCAATTTTCAAGGGATGCTTTTTTTCCGCTCGCTCTGTGACGACAAATCATCATTTCATCTAGAAAAGAATGAATCGAACCGATGGCATTTAGTTGGTCAATTTGATATTGCACAATATGTTAACGGTGATTGGGATGAATCCAATAATGAATCTGGTTTTACCCGTGCCCGTTGGGGCGGTTCCCATGGTCTTTCACAAACACTACAAAAATATTGTGAGGCCCGACATTCCCCCACTGTGGTTCAAAGATTCAATCATTACCGAACACATTTTACACGCAGTTTTGGTCAACAGATGATTCTCGATCTCGAAAATGCGGGGATCCTCCAGCATAGACGCAATTTTAATTTTCAGAATGCCTGCTCTCCTGAGACGGCTTCAGCCAGCAGCAAATAAGCACCAATTCCATAAGGATAATCACGACCTCTGGGCACAACTTTGTAGCCCAATTTTGGATAAGGAATTGTGGGACCTGAAATGTCCGGCATCGAAAGGCCATCGTCAGTGGAACGCAAGCGTGCGGTAATAGCAGCATAAATATTCACGCCAGCTTGGAAAAATTCCGGCGGTAAAATTTTTAACTGCGCACCTTTGACAAACAATATCCCCATCAAAGCACTTCCCGAAAGCTCTTCATAACCGTCGCCCGGACGAGTTAAAAGTGTATCGAAAATATAATTGATCGGCATAAAATCGTACATGCTACGGGCCAAATTCTGTGCCAACAATCTCAGATGTGGTTGTAGCTCGTGAGAAATTGCTGCCTTTTCTAGTTTTTCCAGCATGAGAACTAAAGAAGTCCCAACCCAGCCATTGCCCCTCAGCCAAAAGGTATTAGTCTTGGGGAAAGGGCGATCTTTTT
>CAYHRT010000092.1:0-6033 GCA_964359085.1 uncultured Bdellovibrio sp.
GATGAAAATGATTTAGCGGGGATTTCTCAAATCGTAAATAATACATTAACTTCCCACGTTTTTTTGCTGATCCCTATTTTTGGGCCGGTATTAAAATGGCTTTCCATGCTCATTCAGTTATATGGTGGGCTACGCTATAATCTTCGCTATTCTCGTCTTCAGGCGGCCATTGTGCTCTTGTCTCCCGTCATCCTGTTGGTCTTTTTTATTTTTTGTGGTTTCTTCTTTCTAACTTTTTTTATAAGTAAACTCTTTTTAAGCCTATTTGACATCTTATAGAAAAATATTTTTTGGTACCGATCCGTATTAGGTAAGCTATCTGATTGAAATTCTAAAGTGTAAAAAAGTATTAGAAATTTTGGTAATTGCCAAGGCCCTAAAGTTTTGAAATTATCGAAGCACACGAAATTATTTTTTCGTTTACCAATCACCTTGAACGAGGAGTCTGGCCATGGCAGTTTCGGTTCCTTTCCATATAGGAAGTATCGAAGTTATCTGTGGTCCAATGTTCAGTGGAAAAACCGAGGAATTGATCCGTCGGGTAAAGCGTGCTCAAATTGCTAAGCAAAAGGTGCAGATTTTTAAACCCAAAATTGATAATCGCTACCATGCCTCTGATATTGTTAGCCACTCCTCCATGGCAACACCAGCGGTTGCGGTGAAGGATTCTCTGGAAATTTTAAGACGCGTGCTTGATTCAACAAGAATTGTGGCCATCGATGAAGTGCAATTTTTTGATGATCTTATTGTGAAGGTTGCTTCAAAGTTGGCCTGTCGAGGCTGTCGTGTGATTTGTGCTGGCCTAGACCAAGATTACAAGGGGCAACCCTTTGGTCCCATGCCTCACTTGCTGGCCATAGCTGACCAAGTCGATAAAGTGAATGCCATTTGCACAGTTTGTGGGCACCCTGCGACAAAGACTTTTCGCAAGAAAACTGAAGTCACTGACCAGGTTTTAGTAGGTGAGTCTGATGTGTATGAGGCCCGTTGTCGACTTCATTTTGATTATTTTGACGAACAAGATGATTGG
Source organism: uncultured Bdellovibrio sp. (assembly GCA_964359085.1). Classification (GTDB taxonomy): domain Bacteria; phylum Bdellovibrionota; class Bacteriovoracia; order Bacteriovoracales; family Bacteriovoracaceae; genus GWA2-49-15. The sequence goes on from CAYHRT010000092.1 coordinate 1,031, forward strand.
TCATTATACTTGCCCCCAAATTTAGACTCTGCCCATACCAGTTCGTGATCAATTTTCCCTGTGGGCCGATTCTTTCCGACGCAGGGGGCATGAGCGATGACAATAGACTGTGTTTACAAAAATCTAAATTATGACTTGAGTTGCCATGAGCATGCTTATGGGGACGGGGTTTATCTTATAAAAAATGCGCGGGCCCAGACCTTTCTTGCGAAACTATGCCGGCCTGATGTTGAGCAACCTCTACTCAATATACTTGTTACGAAATTATATGGAATCCTGTTAGGAGAAGTGGTTTCGGCCCTTTTTCCTCGTGAAATTGTCTCTTGGGACACCCGCATGAAGCAATTCGTGTCTCAAGGTGTGTATTCGGGTGAAATCTTAAAACAGCAACTTAGAGTTATTTGCGTGGATTTGGCCAGGGCCGGGATTCTTCCAGCGCAATTTTGTTTCGAAGAATTGTCCTTGCTACTTTCGCCAAAAAATATCAGACAAGATCATTTTTACATACAGCGCAAAACGAATGAACGCCATGAAGTCATCGGGGTCGATGTAAGTGGCTCAAAGATTGGTGGCGACCAGGAAAATGCATGGGTTCTCTTTCCTGATCCTATGGGGGCTACAGGGTCTTCACTCTCATATGCGGTTGGAAACTATAAGCAAACAATTAAAGGCAAGGCCCAGGGTTATGTGGCCATGCACTTGATTGTCACGCCAGAATATATTAAACGTATAAAGAAGGATCATCCTGATGTTAAAATCTTTGCCTTACGTCTGGATCGCGGTTTGAGCGAAGATTCAGTTCTGGCCAGTATTCCAGGTCATCTCTGGGACAAAGAGAGAGGTCTGACGGATAATCATTATATTGTGCCAGGTGCAGGTGGTGTTGGGGAGATTTTAAATAATTCGTTTGTCTAAGTCGGAAGGGAGCAGCGTGTGGCGGTAGAAGTTTATATTTCAGAAGATCAGATCAAAAACAAGATTACCGAACTGGCTTATAAGGTTAATGAGGATTTTGCAGGTCAAGAAGTTGTTGCCATTTGCGTGCTCAATGGTGCTTTTATGTTTTGTGCTGATCTTGTAAGAGAGATCACCCTCCCTGTAACCATGGAGTTTATCAAGGTATCCTCATACGGTGCCGGAGCTAACTCATCTGGCGAGATCAAATTTGAGGTTGACCTTAAAAAAAGTTTGGCCGGAAAAAATGTGCTCATTGTTGAAGATATTGTCGATACGGGTTTGACCATCACAAAAATTATGGAAAAACTTAAGACCCATAGTCCTTTGACGATACAACTTGCATCGCTATTATTTAAACCATCACGGAATATCCATCCTGTTAAAATTGATTATCTTGGATTTGAAATTCAAGATAAATTTGTGATCGGTTATGGTCTAGATTATGATGGTAAATTTCGGGAACTCCCCTATATAGGTATCTTTGACGAAGAAAACTGACGAAGAAAATTGAAGTACATGCATGCAAAAAGTTGAACAAGTAGGCAGTGTCCGAGTTGATCTTTTGGGGGGAACGATTGATCTTTCTCCAATCCAAATGATTCTTTCACGCGTTGTGACGATTAATCTTGCGACCACTCTTCAAGCACGAGTCACGCTTGAAGAAATATCATCTCCTGTCATTGTCTTTGAATCCCTTGATTATGCAAGAAAAGCAGAGTTTTCTCTCGATCTTTTCCAACGGTGGGATCAGCGATTGGACCAAGGCATAAACCCTTTTAAGGAACTTCAATTTGTGGCCCTCATTGTTTCACTTTTTTGCCCGGATCGCGGCCTAAGAATTTCTTTGGAGTCCGGCTCCCCACCCGGCGCAGGATTAGGCGGCTCATCAGCTATGGGAGTTACCTTATTTCGGGCCTTAGCAAAATTCTATAAGCGAACGTTTACTCAAAAAGAGGTATTTCTTCAGGTCAACGCGCTCGAAGCGAAAATTTTAAATAGAGGCCCTGCTGGATACCAAGATTATTTTCCAGCATTGTATGGTGGGATTCTTGCTTTAAGGCCGGTGCCTGGTGACATTATTGTTGAACAACTTTTTAATGATGAATTAAAAACTTATTTAGAAAAAAGACTAAGTCTCATTTACAGTGGAGAAACACGCCTCTCTGGTATCAATAATTGGGAAGTCTATAAGAAGTTCTTTGACGGTGATGAAAAGATTCGAAACGGCTTGAGTGAAATAGCGGAATTATCCGATATGGCCTATCAGGCAATCTTGGAGCACGATTACAATAAACTTTCATCTTTAATCATCAAAGAAGGTCAGACGCGCTCGCGACTCTTCCCCAATATCTTATCTGGGCCAATGAAGGACTTTGAAAGTGAGCTTACCAAACGTCTCCATAATTCAGGAGTTAAGGTCTGTGGCGCAGGCGGTGGCGGATGTTTTTTGGCCATCCATGAAGCTGAGGATCGTGCCAAGGTTGAAGCTTTGGCACGTGAACAAAAACTGCGAATGCTTGATCTTACCGTCATGCCACCTTTGCATGAATCATGGCCGACGGATGCTCCTGCAGCGCCGGCATTCCGTACATCCTGTACATCATGAGTCTCAAGCGCAATATTGCCGGTATGAGCATGAAGGGAGGACGGAAGGATAATTTTTTCTTTTGTCTTCTTGAGCATTTTGACGATGGTGATCGTTGGTTTCTACGTTCCCTATTACAAGTTAAGGATGAAGAAGATCTGGCAGGTGATGAGGCCATTAGTGAGTGGATCAAGCAGTATGAGATACGTCAGCTTGTCTTAGATTTTCCTCTGACTAATCCCCCCTGTCATGAATGTACGTTGCAATGTCCGGGGGTTTCAAAGTGTTCGGTAGTTCCGGTGAATGAAGTAAGGGCCAGGATTGATCGATTGCTTCAAGAAGATCGCGCCAAAGTAGAACAACATCCCAAAACATACGAGCGAGATAGAAATGATGACGATCTTGAGCATCGTTATCCTCATCATGAGCATGGCAGGGAATGGCATTCCAAGGTACCAACGATGCATATTTTATCTCGGTCATTTAAGCGCCGGCTTAAGAGGGGCCTTCTTCCCTACTGGAATAGGCCCTTGGACTATCTAATTTGGACGCATTATTACGATGCACTTTTGAAGATTTTTAATCAAACCTATGACAGTTTTGGCAATACCTCTCTCGTAATAATCAGTCGATTTTCTTATTTGCGCCGGCATTTTCCTCAGGGGCTAGAATTATTCGAGGGCCATATCCTGTTGACCCTTATCGAGATGGTGCGGGCCAATCTTATTCAACAGCAAGAATTACAAAATCTTTATGATATTGAGCAGGGAAAGAGTGTTCGTGTGAGAATCATTCAAGCATTAGAAAAAAAATTGAATGTATTTATTTATGATCATGATATGGATATTCTGGTGAAGCAACCGCGGGCATTTGAATCGTTCTTGATGGCCGTGGCCGGAATCTGCCTTCATAAAAAGCAGACACACCCACTTCCTGCTTGGGTTGGCAGGGAAGGCGCTAATTTTATCATTCCATTTTTTTAGTTATTTTTTGGGAACGGCTTTGGAGACTGGGTAAATGTGTAATCCCCAGGCCACGAAGAAGAATAAAAATCCCTGAATAATAAATAGACTTCCGTAAACAGGCCATTCATGAAAAATCATGAGTCCCATTAGCGGCGCAAGAAAGGTGGCGCTCCAAGATAGAAAAGTAATGTAGAGGTGAGCAAAGCGTTTTTTAAAAACAAAGAAAGTATAATTGAGTAGGTGAAAAACAATAAAGACTCCTAAAGAAAGTAAGACACCTGTTACCACCATGAGATAAACGCGCTCTTTAAAGTTTTCAGGCCACTCGATGGCCACCCCTTTTTTTTGGTAGACCATTTTAACGATGACCATGGCTTGATCAAATTGTTTATCAAAGAGTGCTCGAGTCGTGAATTTATCGTAGATATATTTGGATAATTCGATATCACCTAAAAAACAAAATGCCACGGCCAGATAGCGATAGGTTTTTTCACCGAGCTTGTTATATAGTTCTTTCATAAATTCTGGTAAAAGTATCGGGCAATTCTAATGTTTTCGCAAGTTCTATTGTTAGTTTTGACAACGGTTGCGCTCATTGTTGCGATGGCCTTCTCTGTCAAAGTGCTGCTCGACACTAATGAAAAAATTTACAAACATTTTGCCTATTCTCCCTTTGCCATGGGGGCTTTAATTTTTGGGATTGGCCTTTCATTGCCTGGGACTATTTTCGCCCAGATTGCCGTCCGACAAGGAGAGTTTGGTACAGTTCTTGGGATGGTGGTTGGTGTATTGGCGAGTAATTTATTTTTGATTTATGGAATGTCTGGTGTCTTTGGCCGTCTTTTAATTTTACGTCGAGAAATATTAATTCAGTTCTACTTTCAGCTCGGAGCTATTTTGCTTCTTGGTCCCATCCTCGTTTTTGGTTATTACCAAGGAATATGCGGTTTTATTCTCATCGCTTTTTTTATTTTCTATCTTTGGATGATTCTAGGGATGATTCCAGGGAAGATTTCAAGAAGAATTCCAATCAGTGAAAAAGATATTGTTGTCGGCCATCCATGGATTTGGTTGAAGGCGTTTGTGGCATTAGGAGTCCTGATTGCGGCGGAGGTATTTTTAGTTGGAAAAAGTCAGGAAATAGGAAAGGGGCCAGAAGTATCCTCATTTGTGATGTCTGCCATCATCATGGGCCTCGCCGCTACTTTTCCGCAATTATTGGTGGCCTTGATTGCTATGATTACCAAGAAAAATACCGATATCATCACTGGCAGCGTCATTGGATCTAATATTTTCTATGGGTGCTTCGTGTTTGGCACGACATGTTTTTATAATTTTGATTTCAAAAGAAATTTTTTAACCGAATGGATGGTGATGCTCTTGGGAGCATTATGTCTGGTGTTGCTAGTAAAAATAAAAAGGAATTTCTATAGAATCAGCGGAGCGATATTTTTAACTATTTATTTTACTCTCATATTTTATTGGTCGGCCTATGG
>CAYHRT010000092.1:6133-14237 GCA_964359085.1 uncultured Bdellovibrio sp.
CCACGGCGTAATCGTCTTTCCACATCCTTCTTTGCAGTGTCGGCACGCTTATCATGGTGCTTCTTTCCCTTGGCGAGAGCGATCTCGAGTTTGACCATAGATTTTTTAAAGTAGATTTTGGTAGGGATAATAGTCATGCCCTGGGCCTGCGACTTATGCTGCAAGTAATTTAGCTCTTTTTTCTTAAGTAAGAGTTTGCGTTTTCGACTTTCTTCATGATTGTTGATGTTGCCAAATTCATAATGAGGGATATTAATGTTGTAGACCCACGCTTCATTAAATTGATCAATGGAGATGTGGGCCTCACTCAAGGAACATTTGCCAAGTCTTAGTGACTTGACTTCAGTGCCAACCAAGACAATACCGGTCTCAAATTTTTCGATAATTTCAAAGTCGTAACCGGCCCGTTTGTTGCTGGCAATGATTTTTATTCCATTCATATAAATTTAGAATGCTATCTTCAATCCTACGGAAGCCATATAGACATCTCCGCCGATTTTATATCCGGGTGCGCCGATTTTTGACCCACCCGTTCCATTTTCTTGGCCGACACTTTTTAAGACCGTGCGATCTTCAAGTTGATGCCATTGCAAGGAACCCGTAATTCCCATTGGTAGTCCCATTAATTGCGCAGTCCATTTGCCCCCTGCGCTGAAAATGGTTGAGTCTGTATCGACAGAATTGCCAGAACCACTAAAATCTCCCTTGAGGGGGGTTGGGCGATGGGCCACTCCCATTAAAAAAGATAAAGCATCACTCAAATCCCATTGCATGCCAATTTTGGGGACAAAAATATTTTGAGTTTGAACTTTTTCATAGTTATCGGAAGATAATACCGATGCTCTTTGGCTAATTTGCACGACGGGAGTTTGGTAATTGCCCCACATCTGATACTCTAAGAGACCCATGACTGAAATGCGCTCGCCTTTCCTTTGAGCGCCAAAACGTAGAATGGCGGGGTCATAATAGGGAAGGGAGGCAATGCCGATGTCAAAAGCGAGAGACGACGTGCCTCCCAGTGGCGCATCTCCAATTACATTGGCATCGAGATTAGATTTCATTTCTTGCTTGTAGGCCAAGTAACTGGCCCAATTTTCTAATTTGTAGGCCACACTCATAAGCCCGGCCAGGGATGGGGCAACCTTGGCCTTGGCGGCTGCTGATGAGCCATAGGCGGTGCCATTGATCGAAGCTTGGGTGGTGACGTCAGCGCGCACTTGAAAACCAACATAGGCCCCCAAGCTTAACGAGAAATTGGATGTAAAAGGGTGGGCGTATTGCAAAAAAGCTTCGGTTCGCTTGTAGCGAGCGTGATAGAAAACATATTCTGGTAGAGTGGGATGGCCGGTATTGGTTTCTAGGAAGTGACCGATAGGAGAAAAGAGATTGAGCACCAAACTCCCGGCACCAGGATAGCGAATGGGAAGAATGGCGTGAAGACTGCTATGGCGAAATTCACCATAGTCCGTAACAGCATTACCATTTTGGGTGGCGCCCGAGAAGTTCGTAGAGTTTTTTACTACGATATTTTCAATGGGATAAAAATCATGATTCACATAATCGAAGCTGACGTTGATCGCCAGCTTATCACTGAAGGCCACCAGTGCCCCAGCATAGTAGGCATTGGCCGGATCAGAAAAATCGGTATTGGCCTGTGAGCCTACGGCAGAAGTGGAAGGACTGGCCCCAAAAAATTCAGGAAAGCTCGCCCAGGTATTTTGCAGGAAAAGAGCAAGGCATGTGAGGACAACAAGTTTGGCAAAGTATGGCATGGGGCACCCACTTTAAGTTGAAGTTGGAAGATACGTACTAAGATGCCTATACAGTAGCTGAACTTGCTCAAGATTGAAAGTTTCCGCGCGGACATGAAGATCGAGATTGAGGTCTGCAAAGGCCTTATGAATGGCCAGGATGGGATAATAGGAACGCAAAACACCTCCAAGTTGCTTGCGTCGATGCTGAAACATTGTCCGTAGGAAGGCTTCGTAGGGATGATAGCTGTTGAGAGGCACGGCCGGGTGTGAGCGTTTGCTAAAGCTAAGTACGACAGAATCGACTTTTGGAGGGGGAATAAAAGCTCCTGGAGGAACTTTAACCGCCAATTTGATTTCAAACCATGTACCTACTAAGGCATGAAGTGAATTCATGCCATTTTTTTGTGCCTTAAGGGAAAGAAGGGAGGGCGAGATTCGTTCTCCGACTTCTTTTTGAATCATGAGAGTCATGAAGGTTATCGATGGGATTTGAATAAATTTCAAGAGAAGTGGAACGCTGACATTATAAGGCAGGTTGGAAACTAGCCAAAGATCGTGATTGGGAAACTGCTTTTGTTGGAGAAGATAAGGAAGGTCAACGAAGAGAGCATCGGCAATCACGAGTTGATCCGGGGTAAGAATATTATCCAAATATTCTCGCATCCGATCGTCCTTCTCGATACACACAAGAGGTTTATGATGGTTTGCCAAGCTACTGGTTAAGATGCCAGGGCCGGAACCGACTTCGATGATAGCGGAAGCACGCGAAGCGTGATCATTGCAAATGGTGCGGATGATATTGGCATCCTTCAAAAAATGCTGCCCCATTTTTTTGTTGGCCCAGGGAAGAGTCATGGTTTTACACTTTTTTGAATGTAGGTGCTTGTGGCGTCCAGAGTCAGAGACTCTGGATAAAGTTTATTGTTTTGAGGTGTTCTGAGAGCATAGTTGGCAACCATGGCCCCATTATCAGCGCAAAATTGCAGGGGGACAAATAAACAATTCGGGAAGTGCGCGGTAAAGATTTTGCGTAGCCCTTGATTGGCAGCCACGCCTCCACCAATAACTAGGGGAATAGTCTTGTCGAGAGAGATCACGGGGGAGATCATACGATAGGCGGCTTCAGTTTTTAGCCTGAGGGCAGTTATGATCGCCATTTGATAAGATGCACAGAGATCGGCAATCACGGGACGCATGAGATCTTCGGCCGTATGACAGACTAAGGATGGATCATGATCAAGCATCTGTTTAAAGGACGTTTTCAATCCAGAAAATGAGAGAATTGGGGCATCGACATTTTTTAATCCAATGGGAAAGGAGAAACGTGCGGGATCGCCTTTCTGTGCCAAATCATCGATCACTTTCCCAGCAGGATAACCAATCCCCAAGATTTTTCCGCTCTTGTCAAAGGCCTCACCGGCGGCATCATCGGTGGTACCACCCAAGTATTGAAAGTTCAGGGGAGATTTGACCAGGAAAAAGGCAGAATGACCTCCAGAAACGAGTAGACCAAGGTAGGGATAGAGACAGGGAGATGAAAGGTCATGCGCCAAAAAAATTGCTTCTAAATGGGAAAAAAGGTGATTGACGGGATTGATGGGGAGTTGGTGCAAGAGAGAAAGAGTTTTCGCCACATTAATCCCTGTGAGTAGCGGGCCTAATAGACCGGGATGAGTTGTCACTCCAATCCAATCGATTTGTTTTGGAGTGATCTTGGCGTCTTTTAGGAGTTCTTCAAATAAAGGGGCCAATTTCATGAGGTGATTTCGTGCTGCCAGTTCGGGAACGACGCCTCCCCACTTCCGCAAAATAAGTTCTTGGGAAAAGGATTTATGTCCTAAGATGATGGGGCGCTTCTCACTCTCACCTGCAGGCCCTCTCAGCAGGGCCATGCTTGTATCGTCACAGCTTGTTTCAATACCTAGAACAATTTTTTCATCTGGACATGAATGTGCTTTATTCTGCGACATAAGCAGGGCAGCTCATTTTCTTGTAGAGCAGTTTAAATTTTATTTCATCGAGTGCCCCGGCCACACCTTGCACTGTTCGTTGATACCACTCTGGAGATTGATCTTGAGTGTGGCACTCAAGACAGGCATTTTTAATCGCTTCTTTGCGGGCACCAAGATCATGAAGGTTGTTGCCTGATGGGTTAATTGAGAAGGGATGATCGCTGGGTTGATTGTGGCAATTTAAACATTGAACGTTGGCAAAATTGCTTTTAATGGAAGATTTTTGATCTAGCGCTGACCAGGCGTGTGAAATCTTAAGCCTTTCGGCCGGTAGGCGGGAGCGCAGTTCACGATTGCCTACAAGCTCAAGAGCGGCGATGTTAGAAATTTTTTTCCAATAGCGTTCTTTCATTGTATTGATAGATCCTTGAGTCTCGGGTGACATTTCTATGATCTCGGAAGCTCGATCAAAACCGCGTGGATTCGCCAGGCCCAGTGAATGGCATTTTATACAGGCCAAATTGTTTTGTTCTTTGGCGCGGATGAGGGTTAAAAAGGCAAGAGAGTGGGCCGTTTGTCCCCAATGTTTTCCCTGTGGTTTATGACAGTCGATACAGTATTGAGCAGGCGGAAGTTTAGGCAAATCACTCGTATCGGCCATCATCGCGGCCTGTTCTTTCGCCTGTAATTCAGCCACTCTTTTTTTATGTTCGGCAATATAAGGAATCATGGGATTCGGATTCAGGCCTTCTTCGAGTTCTTGCCGAACCTCAATTAAATCGTAAGCGTCAGTGGCTGCTCCATTAACAGGGTCCAAAATTAAATGGCCGAGATAGTGATTTTTTGACAGAACCTGCACTAATTGAGTTTTTCCTGATTGAGTTGGAATGCGAATGAAACTTTGGCTATGGCCACCAAATACCCAGGCCACGTCGGGTTGATCAGCCACTAAGGCCGTATCAAAATCCATACCGGAGTGAGAGAGAAGAATAATACGATGTTGGGGATTGGATGCCTTGAAACCATCGGCACGAATTTCCTTCAGGGCCTGATTAAGACCTTCGCGGGGATCGGTGAAAAAAGGTTGATGTTCAGGGATAAAAACGTCCGGATTTACCAATCCGATAATGTAAACTCTCGCTAGGCCAGCATCAATACGGGCCCAAGGCTTGGTGGAAAGAGGGGCATTAGGAGCGACATTGGCCACCAGCACTTGTATGCCTGAATTCTTGATCAAGTCATTAAAAAATTCTGGACCTTTGGAAAGATCGTAATCACCAATTACCATGTAACGAAGTCCAAGCTGTTGCATACCTTGAAAAAGATTTTGCGCCATAAATGTTAACGATTTGTCCACTCCATGGGGGACATTATTGGAGGGAAATAATAAATCTCCTGTATCGAGATAGATAAAAGGCCCATATTTATTTTTTGTTTGCTCAAGGACACCGGCCACTGCGGGTAGGCCCCCCAATGGAAAATGGCGACATCCACAGGGATGGGTTTCACCATTAATGCTCCCACCAAAAATGAGATGGACAGATTTTCCATCGGCAACATTCATGCGTTGGATTTGTGGGCCCTGTACGTCATCTATTTTATTGAGCACAAAGCTGCAAGAAGAAAGGGCCAGGACTAAACAACTAGAGGCCACATTTTTAAAAATATTTTTCATAAATTTCTTTCTTTGTTTTTGTCGCATCCTAAAGGTCTCGTCTACGGGGCCAAAAGTTTTTTGGCTTCGGCGGCGGCCTTAGTTTTTGAATATTTCTCTATCAATTCCTGGAAGGCCTGCTTGGCTTCGTCCTTTTTACCTGTTTTTTGCAACGCTTTTCCGAGAAATAAGAGACCAGTGCTATTAAGTGTGGAGTTGGGAAAATCGGTATAGAGTCGGCCGAAATAGGCGGTGGAGCCTTCAAAATTTCCCAAGTTATATTCTGACATGCCGAGATTGTGCAGAACTTTCGCCAGTTTTAATCCTTTGATACTTTTATCGTGCAGAAGAACCGTGAGCATCTCTCGTGCCTCTTGATATTTTCCCTGATTGTATGTGGACATGGCATCATCGTAGACAGAAATTTTCTTAGCATTTTCTCCTTGGGCATCATTCTTTTTAGTTTTCTTATTCGATGGTGTCGGGACGCGGCTTAATTTTTCTAGAGTTGTTACAATTTGGTCGAGAAATTTTTGTTGCTCATTTTGGCGTGTTTCAATTTGAGTGTAGCGTTGTTCGTGGCCCTGTTTTAACGTATCTATTTCCTCTTTGATCAAGCGAAGATTATTTTTGATACTCTCGAGTTCACGCTGGAGACTTTGATCTTTTCGATGGGTCATCTCTTCGATACGCCCATTCATGGTGTTCATACGTTCTTCGTATTCTTGGATCTTGGAGATGACTTCCGAAGAAGTTTTTTGTCCGGTTTGTACTTCCTCCGAAAGATTTTTTAAAAGTTCGCGGCGTTGGATTTCTTCCCGGGTGGCGCAAGAACTTAGCATTAAAATAATAATTATGCTTAGGGAGAAATACATCATCTTGATACGAGAAGTTTCCATCTATAAATTTTCCAGCGTGGCCTTGCGAACGGAGACAAATTCGGCCTGTTCGGCATATTTGATCGATAAAATGGCATACTGTTTTGCCTTATTAAAAAACTTTTTTCGATAAGAGGCCTTGGCTTTAAGAAAATAAAATTCAGATTTACGAAAAAGTCCTGGGGCGAGCGTTTGCGCTTTGGCCTTTTTGGCCGCCAAGAAGGCCGAGGCGGCAAGACTCATTTCAAGCTTGGGCCTTGTGGTTGCAAGCCCACAAGCCCCACCAAGTAAGAGCACAAAACAGATAATTACAATCTTACCGGGCATCCCGCGCCCTCCGCCCTACGGGCACCGAGATGGTGCTCGTGCAGGGGAATTACTTATTTGGTGGTTACGACAAAGTTACCGCGCCGATTCTTGCTCCAAGCAGTTTCATCATGACCAAAAGCGACAGGGCGTTCTTTGCCAAAAGAAATGGTGGAGAGGCGTTTTGCAGCAATGCCTAGAGCAGTTAAATAGCCCTTGACCGACTTGGCGCGATTCTCTCCCAAAGCGATGTTGTATTGAACACTACCACGTTCATCGCAATGTCCTTCAATTTGAACTTCAACCGTTGTATTGGCCTTTAAAAAATCGGCATTGGCCTTAAGCGCTGTTTTAGCGTCACTCCGTAAAGCGGCCGTATTATAGTCAAAGTATACTGTTTGAAGTGCGCCGGCCTTGCCGGAATCAGAATCCGCATTCAGTTCCAGTGATAATCCATCATCAGTGGATTCCAGGGTCACCGGAGCTTGTCCCTCGGTTGAAGTGGCGGTGGGTTCAGTCTTCTTACTGGTGGAACATGAGATTGAGAAGGCCAAACAGAGTGCCACTAAGATACTCAACTTTGACTTACTTGCTGACATACTTTTTAAAACAGTGCTCATCATATTATTCTCCTTAAGCGTTTTGATAATATAGGCTATGATAAAACTTCATTATTGTCTTTCATTTGATACAGTTATGCATCAAAAAAAATATGTGGATGGGCACAATGTGGAGAATATTGATTATGTCTGTGCATGATGTTTTTAAGTGTCGTCTGGTGATTAAAAATAAGATAGAGCATTTGAGTCAGGTACTAATGGGATTTTTATGTCTCCTGGGGGCAATCAACAATGTCCATGGGAATGTGGGGGCCTACAACGACTCATCTTATAAGACCTTTCATAAGGATCGTTATACTTATATCTATTCGACGGACTGGGAAAATTACTTAGATTGGGTGGTGGATTTCAATGAACGATTGCGCCAACACTACCAGGAGACCTTTGGATTTCGATTAGATGAAAAGACAGCATTGAGTTTAACTTCGACTCATAACCAAACGGCCAATGCTTTTGCTACGGCGATTCCGTATTCACAAACTGTATTCTATTTTGGTGCTGCCGAATCTATCGATGAATTTTCTGTGCGCTCATGGGTGGCCGATCTTCTGATGCATGAATCATCCCATCTCTATCAATTAAATGCCAAGCGTGATCTGTCGCGAATTGGACATGCCATTTTTGGAAATAATGAACCAGGCAATATCCCTGTGCCTATTGATACGAATCCGTTGACATTTTTTCCCGTCCCTTTTCTGACTCACCCCAATGTATTACTCCCCACCTGGTTATTAGAGGGTAATGGTGTTTTTAATGAATCGCGTTTTGGAAACGGAGGTCGTCTTTTCTCAGGAGCATCCCGTGCTCTTTTTTATTCTTTGCTCAAGGCCAATCTTTTGGACGAGACACGTTTAACTAACAATGGGTTGTATTTTCCCTTCGGAACCGAAAAATATATTGTTGGTGGATATTTTAGCCTCTATTTGGCCGAACGTTTTGG
>CAYHRT010000093.1:0-14236 GCA_964359085.1 uncultured Bdellovibrio sp.
ATCTTTGTAGATTTTGCTCACCGGCAGATTTATAGTAGTTGCGCCTAGCGCACATGCATCCATTATGGCCGAACTTGGATGACTTGCAAGAATTCTTGATTTATAAGGGCCATAGGATGAATGATTTTCAGCTTAAATCGTATGATTATCTGCTGCCGCAAGATTTAGTGGCGGAGCGACCGCTTTCTGATCGCGATCAATCGCGTTTATTTGTCTATAATTCTGCCACCCACCAATCTACACATTCTTTTTTTCATCAATTGAAGCAGCATCTTCCTCCCAAGTCATTACTGGTGTTTAACAACACCAAAGTTTTTCCTTGCCGCCTACAGGGAAAAAAGAAGAAGAGCGGAGGTAAGACCGAGCTTTTTGTTTTGAATCTAACTCCAAATTCTGAAGGATTGTATGAATGCCTGATGGGTTCCAATGGACGTAAAGACCCCGGCGATCAATTCATCTTTGGTTCCAACTTAGAACTGCTGGTTACTATTGTTAAGCGTAGTGAAAGCGAAACTTATCTGGTCAACTTTGAGGGCCCGGAAATTGTTAGCTTTCTTCAGGCACAAGGACAGGTTCCTATCCCTCCCTACATTAGACGAGGGACCAGTGATGGGCGAGATCGAGATGACTATCAAACCGTCTATGCCCAAAATCTTGGGGCCACCGCTGCTCCCACGGCCGGTCTGCACTTTACTCGGCAAGGGATGAAAGAATTGCTCGAACTGGGGCATCAGCAGACCTTTGTCACTTTGCACGTTGGCCCTGGCACTTTTCGCCCAGTGACTAGTGATAATATTCTTGAACACAAAATGCATCAGGAGAGTTTCTTTATTGAGAGGGAATCGTGGCAAAAAATCCAACAGGCCCGTGCCAGTGGGACACCTATCATCGCTGTTGGCACAACCTCGCTTCGCGCCCTTGAGAGTGCCCATGTACACTCGCCGTTTGAAACTGATAAGGTCTATCACACAAAAATCTTTCTCCATCCCGGTCAAGCTATTCATTCTATACATGGTCTGATTACGAACTTCCATTTACCACAGAGTACACTACTCATGTTGGTCAGTGCTTTGGTGGGGCGAGAGAAAATTTTGTCGCTTTACCACGAAGCCATTCAACAACATTATCGCTTTTTTAGTTATGGTGATGCTATGTTCATCACAGGTTTGGAAGATGCCAATACAAAATAAGAGCGTAAATTTTCAGTTGGATGCAGAAGACGGTAAGGCGCGAGCAGGCGAACTCTTCACCGCCCACGGGAATATTCAAACTCCGGTTTTTATGCCGGTCGGCACCCGTGCCACAGTTAAGACCCTCACCCAGCAGCAGCTCTTACAGCTCGATCCTTCCATCATTTTGGGCAATACCTATCATCTCTACCTTCGTCCGGGGCACGAATTGATTGAACGAGTGGGAGAGGGGTTGCACGGTTTTATGGCCTGGCCCAAGGCCATCTTGACGGATTCAGGGGGATATCAAATTTTTTCCCTGTCGGATTTAAATAAAATTAGCGACGAAGGAGTAAAATTTCAAAGCCATATTGACGGGAGTTTTCACATGATCACGCCCGAAAGGTCCATGGAAATTCAGCGGGCCCTAGGGAGTGATATCGTCATGGCCTTTGATCAATGTCCAGCGCTTCCAAGTACTCGTGAGGCCTTAGGCAGGGCGGTGGAACGCACTCTTTTGTGGGCCAACCGTTGCTGTGAAGTGAAACTTAAATCCCATCAGGTCCTATTTGGCATTATTCAAGGCGGCCTGGACCTCGACCTCAGGCATCGTTGTATGGAGGCCCTGCTCAAGTTGCCCTTTGCTGGTTTCGCCTTGGGTGGACTTTCGGTGGGCGAAAAAAATCAGGAGATGGTAGATTTTTTGAATAATTTTGTGGAGCAGATGCCCAAAAATCGTCCACGCTATCTGATGGGAGTGGGCACTCCCCTCGACATCCTCCAAGGGATTCGGGCCGGGCTAGATATGTTTGATTGCGTGCTTCCTACTCGCAATGCGAGAAATGGCCAGGCCATCACTAAGGTCGGACCCCTTTCGATCAAACGGGAAGAATTTAAAGAGGACAAGCGCGCCCTTGATCCCCTGTGTTCCTGTCAGGTATGCCACACCCATTCTCGGGCCTATATCCGACATCTTTTTATGGTAAACGAATACACGGCAGGGACTCTTTTGACGTACCACAATATTCATTTTTATCTCCAAATGATGCGGGATGTTCGTACCTCGATTTTGCAAAAGCGATTTGACGATTATTACCAGGAGTTCTATAAGTCCTACACAATGTTCTCAACAATCTAATCTATTTTCAAAAGGATGAATCATGTTTGAGCGTTTAGTAAATAATGTTTTTGAAGGGTTAAGCAATGTTGTGATGACTTCTGCTTATGCCGAAGGAGCACCTGCTGCTGCGCCGGCCCAAAACCCCCTCTTTAGCTTCTTACCTTTTATTGTTGTCTTCTTCATTTTTTACTTCCTTATGATCCGACCCCAGAAAAAGAAACTGCAAGAAGAGCAATCTATGCTTAATGCTCTCGCCAAAGGGGATGAGGTGTTCACGAAGTCTGGTCTTTTGGGTACCATTGCAGGCATGAGCGAAAAAATTGTGACGCTTGAAGTAGATGCCGGTGTAAAGCTGAAGGTCTTACGCGGACATATTGCAGGTAAATCCAATAAGGTTCTAGAAGACGACGCTTCCAAGACGAAGAAGGAAGCGGACAAGAAAACAAAATAAGAGAGCAAAATAAGGAGTTGAATATGTTTGGTCTCGGTGCAGGTGAAATGCTCTTAATTGGAGTCATTGCCCTGGTGTTTATCGGCCCAAAGAAGATACCTGAACTGGCGCGAGGTCTGGGGAAGGGACTGCGTGAATTTCAAAAGGCCAAGGACGATTTTCAAGAGAATATCCAAGAGAATATCCAAGAGAATTTGGTCGAAGATAGCCAGCGGGCCAAGATCGCCGCTGTTCTGCCAACCACCTCAGCAGCTCCGAGTACTCCCAAAGAATAAGAAGGTACCAGCAGTCTTTTTTTTGAAGGAAAAAAGACTGCTGGTACCTTCTTAAATTCCTTGCAAGGCTTTGGGGCTTTGCTCTATCATAACTCTGTTTAACCAAATACTTATCAAAATCAAAAGCGCGGGATGTGAGCAATGAAAGCGAATTGGTGGTACCGATTTCTGTTATTTGTTTTTTTGACCGTCCTTTCAGTCGTGGCGATTGTGCCGACAGTTTTCAAATTTGATGAGAACTCGAAATTCCCCATCAAATCTAAAATCAGTTTGGGACTGGACCTGCAAGGCGGACTCTACATGATTTTAGGAATCGATTTTAAAAAGGTCTATAAGGACGAGATCACCGGCTATGCCCGTAAGATGGCCTTTTCCCTAAATGATTTCGGGGTGAAGGCCCATATGGGAGAGTTGAAGGTTACCGACCCCGAGGATCCTCAGTTCTCCGTGGTGATCGAAAATGCTGCCGACATGGATAAAGCGAAGCAAAGGATTAAGGACTACTTTCCCTCTATCATCCGCATGACCGAGGAGAAGGGAACGGAATTGTTCTACGGCCTCACCAAAGTCATTCGCACTCAGGTTGAGGAACAGTCAGTCACCAAAAGTATTGAAGTCATCAGGAACCGCATTGACGAATTTGGCGTGACCGAGCCGGAAATTTTGGCTCAGGGAAAAGATCGGATTGTGGTGGCCCTCCCCGGAGTTAAAGATATTGAACGTGCCAAGGAATTGATCGGCAAGACCGCCAAGTTGGAATTTCGAATTGTGAATGATGAGATTCCTCCTGCCAAGATTCAAGAGTGGTTAGAGAAAGTCAAAGCCTCTGGTCTGGAATATAAAAAAGGCGAGAGTTGGAGTAGGTATGTGATCGCGGTCAATGAGAAGCTCAAGGCCGATCTTCCCAAAGATTTCGAAATTGCTTTTGAACGAAAAGTGAATAAGACCACAAATGAGGTGACGCTGCTGGTACCTATGCTGGTGGATGCGACACCTCGTTTGACAGGCGATGAGTTGCAAGATGCTGGTGTTCAGATTGATCAGCAGAAAAATGAACCGTATGTTTCCTTGGAGTTTAAATCCCTGGGGGCCAAGTTATTTGAAGAGATTACTGGTGGCAACGTGGGCAAACGTATGGCGGTTATGCTCGATGGGAACATCTATACTGCTCCTAACATTCAGACCAAAATTGGCGGGGGCCGCGCCCAGATTACTCTTGGTTCCGGCAATTTTAATAGTCTGATGCAACAGGCGCGAGATATTGCCTTAGTGTTGCGGGCCGGTGCTCTGCCGGTGCAGTTAGATTTTCAAGAACAGCGTTCGGTGGGTCCCAGTTTGGGACAGGATTCTATTCGTAAGACTTCGGTGGCAGCACTCATTTCCTGTGTTGTCGTTTTTATTTTTATGATGATTTATTACCGGATCAGTGGGGTTATTGCCGTTGTCACTCTGCTGGTTAACGTGCTGTTTATTTTGGCCGGACTGGTGGGGCTTGAGGCGACGCTGACTCTGCCGGGAATCGCCGGGATTGCATTGACAGTTGGTATGGCCGTGGATGGTAACATCATCATCTATGAGCGGATCAGAGAAGAAATCAAGAAGGGGATGGGCTATTACAAGGCCGTGGAAAACGGTTTTGGCCATGCCTTTTGGACCATCCTAGATGCCAACGTCACCACGGCTTTTGCCGGGCTCTGCCTTTTGCAATTTGGAACAGGCCCAGTGCGCGGGTTTGCCGTGACTCTGCTGTTAGGGATTGTGGCGACAGTTTATTCCGCTTACTTTTTGAATAACGTTCTGTTTGAGCTTTATATGAATAAAACTGAAGGACAGGATTTAAGTATTTAACCCAGTATCCAGTATGACGAGGGATTTTTATGTTTGAATTAATTAAAAATAAAACAAAAATTGATTTTGTTGGATTATTTCCGATCACATCTACTGTCTCTTCATTGGCCGTTTTGGCTTCAATTATTTTGATCTTTACCAATTTGAAATATGGAGTGGACTTTTCCGGTGGGGCTGAAGTGCAAGTTAAGTTTCAGAAGAGTGTGAATGTAGCAGATATCAGAAGCACCGTAGGAGCAGCAGGAATCGAGTCGGCATCGATTCAATCCATTGGTGATGAGAGCGAGAATGAGTATCTGTTGCGCATTCCGGCCAAAGAAGAAAATCTTAACCAACTCCAGTCAATCTTAATCAAGGCGCTGTCTGACAAATTCGCAGACTCAGGAGTTCAAATCCGAAAGGTGGATTTAGTCGGGCCGAAGGCGGGATCTCAGCTTCGTCTCTCTGGATTTTTGGCCTTAGCTTGGGCCTTGATCTCTATTACGATTTATGTGGGATTGCGCTTTCATTTTAAGTTTGCCCCTGGTGCTATTCTCTCCTTGATTCATGATGTCTCTATTATCTGTGGAGTGTATGCCATTTTTGGGATTGAATTTACCCTGCAGACTGTAGCGGCACTCCTCACCGTTATCGGTTACTCAATCAATGATACAGTAATCGTGTATGATCGAGTGCGTGAAAATCAAGAGATGTATCCGGGTAACGATCTCAAAACTCATATCAACAATGCCACCAACGAAACATTGTCCCGGACCATATTAACTTCAGGTGTCACCTTCTTAAGCAGTTTGGCGATGTTATTTTTTGGGGGTGTGGCGATTCGAGATTTTTTCTTGGCCGTCAGTATCGGTATTGTGGCAGGCAGTTATTCAACCATCTATGTGGCAACTCCTATAACTCTGATTCTTGATCGATGGAATGCCCGCAAGTTGGTTACGCAAAATGTTGGTCTTGCTAAATAAATATCCATTGCTGGTTTGCTGTGTCTTCTTAGGCATTCTTATGCCTAGAATGGGATTTGCTTCAGGCCCTGGCACAGACAATGGCGGTTCTACCCGCGAAGAGTTCTTGCGTAAGTTTGCGAATGATCCCACGGCCATCAAAGCTGCCCCCGTGGCCACGCCTACTCCTGCTGAGGTTGAGACCTCAGCAGCAAAAAATCCTACTAAAAACTTAGAAAACTTGCTGAAAAATTTCCGTAAGGAAGGTCTTACAGTTCGGCCGGAAAGGAGTGCGCCTCGGCCCCTACCCACCAATACAAATTCACTGGAAGATCCTATGGAAGCGCCTGCGGGAGAACCATCTGGAGAAGCAACAAAAGAAGCAATAGGAGAAGAAGATGAGGGGCAAGTGAAAGGGACAATCGATGTCAGTGCCCTGAAGAATCTTCAAGGTTTGATGGGTTCAGGCAACGGTAATGTTTCCCCCGCAGAACTCTTAAAAAAAATGCAGGCCAGTGGTATGGCAGTGCCTGGCATTCCGGGGGCCCCGGCCGGAGGCAGCGGGGACTATTCTCTTATAGTATATCAGATGCTTAATCCTTTTCGCTCTCAAAGTGAAGCTGAAGTAACCCAAATTTTTACTCAGAAAATGGCCATCGGCCCCATGGGGATTTTGATAAATGTTGTTCCATTTGCCAATAAGATTCCCAACCTGATCGCCCGAATTGCACGCGATGAGAAGGCGCTGCCTTCTGTGGTTAAAATTGTCAATCAAAGAGGTAAGCTCACCCAGTATGCCACTTTTGTGCTGGTGACTTTTATTATTTCATTTGTGGTAAAACGTTTGAAACAAAAACAGGATGCTTCAATTTTTTCTGGCATGAAGAGCGGTATGATGCGCGCAATCTTTATGACTGGTCTTCGTTTGGCAGTATTTCTTGTGCTTTTTTCTTCTGAGTTTGCGCCTTTGTGGCAGGTTATTAAAAAATCTTTTTAGAAATCGCCTTAGAAATCATCTTGGGCCGGGCCGATTGAGGGGATGCACCCAAACCGTTTATCGGGAGGTTTGACCGAGGTTTGTGGACCGGTGCCTTGTGACGTTGTGCCAAGATCTGAGTAAGGCTTTACAATATAGATATACTGGGTGGATTTTCGAATATACGGATTTACGACGTCGGGTGGCCAATAGAACATAATGCTTTTTTGCCCAGCCGTGATCTCGTTAGGAATAAAATGTTGGCCATTTTCATAGTAGAACCATATTTTATGTAAGAGATTTTCGCGAATGAATATGATATCCTGCTTGGCTTGCTCCAGTTTACCATCATTTACCATGACGAGGGGTTCGCGTTCGCCGATATAAAGTCCTTCTGTATCGACGCCAATGGCTTCTTTCATGACTCTAAAGAGTGGGTCGGTGCCGTTGTAGTGTTCTTGAGTAGGGCAAAATGCTCGACCAGTAATAGCGCTCGTCCAAGGTTGCATAATATATCCGATGCTTTGAGCAGAGCCGTTACTGCTGGGTCCGCTTCCAAATGCAACGACATTTGGCCAACGAAATAACATAAACATATTAACATTGCGGGTAACATTATATTCATCCAAGATACGTTTCTGCAGATCATCGTTGATGTCTGACTTCGTATTGCCATCAGAGTCCACAAAGCGTGGGTCAGATTCATCCCAGACAGCGAATTGCTGGGGAATCAATTCCAACCGCGGAGCGAGGGGACTATCATTCAATCCATAGAGGACATTATTGATATCATGGCAGAAAATTTGCCCACTCTCTAAAGGGGGGAGTGAGGGCGGCTGTTTATTGGCGGCAAAATAAAAATGTAATCGCAGGGCCTGGTTCCAATGGGTCCCATCCATGGTTCCTGATCCCGCGCGAGTAATACAACTATATTGACTGGCGGCCATGACTTTAAGTGGGCCAGTGGGCGGATTGCCTGGCGCAACATAATCGAAAACGCGAATCTGAAAATCGTCGGAAGTCGCTCCAGAGGAATTTTCTACTATGCGGGCCACATAGGTGATATTTTTAGGGATACTTTTGATATCGATCGTGATGTTTTTGGTACCAATAAGTTCTGGCTTGATTTCCACAAACATGGTGCCTGAACTATCACGCAATTCTAGCTTACAAGATGGACGGACTGTTCCGTCGCCAATTTCTTTGGTGCACCAGTTTTTGAGTGAGCCCAAATTGGCATTTAGCTCGATGGCGGGGTCAAGAGTGACGTTGACATAGAGTAATTTCTCTCCTGAAGTATTTTTGCTACTACAGAAACCTAAGCAGTTATTCAAAATGAGTGGGGTGGTATTTTGACAGGCGCAGTAGTCGTTCTTTACGAAGACCGCTTTGTCAGGTCGCTTAATCTCCTCAATACAGACGCCCTTACTTTTAGAAATCATGTCGAGTAAATCTGTCTCTTCTTCAGAGCTGAGCCCTGACGTACTTTTAAGCCCACTGATGAGACCCGTCACTTCCTCTTGAGTAGCAATACGCTCATTATCGGCACAGGCCTTCACACACTCGGTCAGTTCCGCATTGATAAAATCAGTGCAGTCTCCGCTGTCTGTAGTCCCCGATGCTATCGAAAAATCCTTGATCTTGACCTGTCCTTTGCGAGAGGCCTGGTCCTGACAGCCAATCATCAGTAGGAGGGAGAATAGCAGGCAAAATGCAGTTCTCATGAATCGATTTATGGATGAATTGAATCTTGCACTCATTTCCCGACTCATCGACTTTTTTGCCTCTTTTCTTGAATTAAACTTGTCCTTAAGTCTATTTTATAGCGCTCAGGGGGGAAGATGGCTTTTTCATGGCAAAAGCTGGGAAAATATAATAAAAACAATGGAATAAGGATTGTGAAGGGGAGCGTAGAGTCCTCTTGAGCTGCCTCAAAAATGTGCCAGCCAAAAGGTTAAGGTCAGAAGCGGGTTTGCCGATAATAATGGATAAGTTCATATATTTTATTAGGAGATCGTCTATGACTAAGGCCGATTTAATTACCGAGTTAGAGAAGCAGGCGAATATCACTCATAAACAGGCAGAGTCGATCATTAATATTGCTTTTGATTCGATGATCAAGTCGCTTTATGGTGATGATCGGATTGAAATTCGTGGCTTTGGTTCCTTTGCCAACCGCAATTACAAGGCCTATGAGGGAAGAAACCCCAAAACCGGCAAGATCGTGAAGGTGCCACCAAAAAAAGTGCCCTTTTTCAAAGTCGGTAAAGAATTAAAAGAATCGGTAGATGCCGGTCGCGAGAAGTTTGCTATTCGTGAGGCTTAAGTTTTACTCTGAGTTTCATTTGGTGGGCTTCTTTCTATTCATCAAGAGTCTGGGGATTCCGCTAGTCATGTAGCGTTTTGAAATGATCTCAAAGAGAGAATCTCCTTCGTTTGTAGAATAATCCGACCCTTGGATATTGGACAATAAACGATTCTTATCTTCATCAGTGAGTCCTGATGGATTTTCGTTATTGCTGCTGAGGGTGCTACCACTATCAGAGAATGAACCACCGCTATTACCAGTCCAGCTGTTGTTACTGCTTGTTGGGTTTTGGTAATGTCCATCTTGTGCATTTTGGCCAGCACCATTATCAAGGGTCTTGTCACCCGCACCATGGGTCCCTGCAGTTGGTGCTCCCAAACCGACCGAAGTTGCGGCCATCTGGCCGGCGTTGTGGCCAGCACCGGATTTCATGGCATTGGCCACTCTCTTGTAGTAGCTATCCAAGCCATCTTTGACGTTTTTGGCGAAGTTTTGTCCTGCTTTGGTTGATTTGTATTTGAGAAATTTGGCCTCACGTTTTTTCATATGATTTCGAAGAGCATTGAGAGCTGTGCCGCCTCCACCTGTCAGGTTGCCTCCCCCATAAGATGATGAATGATAATCACCACCCAGCCCTACCTGCCCCCCATTGCCGGGCATTCCTAACCCAAAGGCACTGATGCCACCGTTGCCTTGTATAGTGCCATTGCTAATGATCTCCCCATTCGCCCCGCCATTAACTGGGTTGTTACCAGGACCACTGGTGCTAGCAAGTTCTGTACTGGTTGTTCCTATGAAGCCGGCTCCACCAGCACCACCGCTGTTAACATAAGTGGCTTGAGCGACATCACCTACACAGGTGGATTGGTTGGAAGCTAGTTGCGACCCAGTTTGGAAATAGGTGGTCAGAAAATTGTTCATGATTTCCAAATCTATCACATAGGCCATTAAATCTTTTCTAAAGAAAACCTTCTTGGTCAAGAGAGGGGGCATGAGTGCTGCCACCGGCAATTTTTCCTTGGCCACTTCCTCGTTGGTCATGATGCGATATTGGGTGAGCATTTGGAAAAAATCAAAGACACCCTTAGCTTCCGGACTTCCGACAACGCTGTCTAGGAAAGCTTGGTGATGTTCACTGAGAGCGGGCAGTCCCACGGCATTAAACTTTGGTTTGGGTTCCTCGCCGCTCCCCTCAGCGCTGCTCTCTCCCATAAGCATGGCCAGAATTTTGTAGTATTCTTTCCCCTCCAAATCGGTAAATTCTTTGCTCTCATACCAGGCCTTGAGTGCCTTGATTTTATCGCCAGAGATTGCTTTGGTGCCACGAAGATCCTTGGGGTTCCCCGAAAACATGGTTGTGGCCTTGATCCCTAACTTTGCATAGGCATCGTGATGATGGGGGAAGAGGGGGTTAATATAGAAAACCTTCTCATCCATATCAAAAACCCTTTTGGAACCGCATTGCATAGTGGTGGAGTGCGAGCAGTTCCACGTTTCATTTTTGGCCAGGCGAGTGACGTTCTCAAAGAGAACCTGGGTTTTGGTGAAAAGAAATTCCATTTCTTTATAAAAATCGGACTGATTGTTGAGGGATTGTTCATCCAAGATCATGGCCATGGTCTGAGGCGCTGGAGCGTAGGTGCTAAGACATAGTGCCAGGGCCCCCCCTTCTCCTTGACTCTGAGTCCTATAGCGAGAGGAAGAATCCGGAAATATTTTTTGGCATATTTTTTCACCAAATTCTTTTTGGTCGGCCGCCGTAATCTTGTCCGCACCTTTTTTCATGAATTCAATCAGCATCTCCTGGGCATCTGCGATGGTTTTCAGGCGAGTACTATATTCCTTATAGGCTTCTTTGAGAGTTTCCTTTTGAAAAGTGGCGACTTCAATTAGGGCATCACCCATTTCAATCGGGGCCCCACCTTTGCTCTGTCCGTATTGGATGTTTTTGTAATCTCTGGGGAGTTCAATAAAATCGATCATGTCTGTAAGATACTTATCCTGTTGGTCAGTGCTCATGTTGGCCAAACCCACCGGTTTATCGTTGGCAAACATGAGATGGAAAAGACGGAGTCGTCGTGCCACTTCGGAAAAAGTTACTTTTGTGTTATCGGCAAAAACTTGCTGGCAGCCAGTGTTGGTTGTCGCCACCCAATCTTTGACATCTGGTGGAAAGTCGGGCAATTCACAGCGCTCGGTCTCTGAATTATAATCTATTCCCTCACAGCAACCAGAATTCTTAGCATTGTTCTTCGAGGGTTTCTCGCCCGGATAATAGCAACTACGATAGAAGGCCACGTCCGCCCCTTGCACCGATTTTCCCATCTTGTCCTTCAAATTGATATTATACCAATTTGCCACCACAAGGGGGTCAGTTCCCGGTCGGGTGCATCCTAGATAGATATCCTGGTCGCCGCCTCCCGTGGTATTCCCCATGCACCAAACTATTCCGTCGGTGGCCAAACTTAGGCCTGAGTCGGATTTGCCCATCATGTCCTTGAGATTGACGTTTTTCCAGTTGCCGGCCACTGCAGGATCAAGTCCTTGCTCTGTGGTGCAGCCGATGTATATTTCTTTGTCACCACCCCCCGTGGTGTTGGCAATACACCATCGCTTGCCGTCGGTGGCGATATCCATGGGCGTTGAAGCTTCTCCTAGTTGGTCACTTAAATTTATATCTTTCCAATTCTTGGCATCGAGAACATCTTTTGATGGGTTCACCATTACGCTAACATGAATTTTATAAGAATTTTGTTCAGTCCCCGACATGGCCCAGTTGATCCCATCAGTGGCCAGATCGACTGCCCCACGTGATTTTCCTTGCGTACTCGAGATATCGGAATTTTTCCAATCTTTGGCATTACCGACATTTTCCAAGTTGGTGGTGCAACCAATATAAACATTGTAGGGGGAATCTCCTGTGGTGTTGGCGATACACCAGCGATTTTGATCATAGGCCAAGCCAACGCCACCATTAGATTTGCCCATTTGATCTCTTAAATCGGAATTGGCCCAATTTGTGGAATTTGGGGCATTTGAGTCCTTGGGATTTTTATAGCTTCCAATATAGATATTCTGATCGGCCACCTGTACCATGGTAGTGACACCCATTACAGTTTTGGCTTCAAAGGTATTACCCACAGAAGTATTCGCCATAAACCAATCTTTGCCATCGGTGGCGGTACTCACCATTTGGTACGAGTGTCCGAGAGAGGGAATTTTGGTATTGGTCCAGTTATCCACCTCGATACCCATTCCGGGAAGGACACATCCAAGATAGATTTCAGCGTCCTGCCACGCTCCCTCGCCATTACCAAGGCAGATGCGGTGGGCGTGTTCGGGCAGCGTTTCCTCGAAGGCATGCACCATAGGAAAAAGAGTGGTAGAGATAAGAAAAATAAAGATGGATAACATTTTCATAAAAATTCCCCAAATTCGGCCATGACGTAATTTCAGAATTATAACCCTAAACGGTGCTAGAAAATGGGTCGGCACATTTAACTCATCTAATTACAGCAGGTTAGAGCTTGTAGTCGGTTTTTATTTACGGCTACGAAAAGCACCACTCACAACGCTCACAATGCTTAGGCACACTGAGCGTATAGAATATTCATACTCAACCCCTCGGGTCTGATCACTATGTTAGATTACCCCCTCCATGGTGTGTCTTAAACGTACGCTCACATTTATTTTCTTCCTGTGCACCTCCCTAAGCGTTGCAACAGCGGCGGTATTACGGGATATGCCAGGACTTATTCCGCTCGACAATAAAGGACTTCCCGCCACTGATTTGATTTTGCAAGGCCAACTTTTGGGCCTTGAAGAGGCCGTGAGTTTGCGTAAAACAGGTGGAGATTTATCCCTGCTCGAACCGCAAAATTCCGATCTGTGGTCACTGGATGGGACCTATGCCTTAAATGTGGCAGATGACGTCGATCTACGCGAGGGAGATCAGGTTGACTATCTGAGCGTAGTACTCTCACGCACTGGCAATTTTCGTTTTTCAGTCAAGAAGGGCGAAGGTGGGAAGGTGCAAACCTTTACTATTTTGGCCAGCAAGAAGGCGCATGGGGTGCTCTTAAGAAAGGCCTTGCTCGAAAAATTGGGTTATCAGGTTCCGGCCATCAAGCATTTGCATAAACTAACGATACGTTTTTCTTCCACTTTTGAACGAGAAAACTTTACCAATGATTTGGCCGAGGGCACATTTGGGGATCCTAAGCGATGGGTGATTGAGTCCAATGCTGAAGGAAAAGAAATTGTTCTGCAAGACGTCCTAGGAATGGAAGGAGAGGACCTGATCTATAATTTGGCCATGGGGCAAGTCCCCGAGCAGGTCATCAAAGGCCGGCGTGTCTTGAATGCTCTCTTGCTTCCCTATGCTGTCATTTCGCCTGTGGAATCAGTCAATCTTTTTTCTTTTGAGATGGGACGCATTCTCTCAGGTTCTCTCAAAGTGGATTACGAAGATGGTGAAGACTTTTCTCCCTCATTTGAAGACGCCAAATGGATTGCCCGCAAAATTGCCAAGCTGTCACGCCTGGACTTTGAGGAAATTGCCCGCAGTGGTCTGGTGCCATTACCGGTAGAGAAAATTTTGGTAGAGAAATTCATTTCGCGCCGAAATTCTCTCGTTCGACTCTTGGGTCTGGAGAACAAGGCGCTTGAGTTCAAGGCCGATCTGACTTTGGGAAAGGAACTGGTCAAAGGCAAACTTACCCGTGAATGGTGGGATGGTCATGGAGAACGATTTTCTTATGGTGATCCGAAAGCTCCCTTGAGCGGCACAGAGGTCTTGAATTTTTTTAAAAGTGAATTTATTTCCAATGCTCTATCCAACCTCATGAGCTCGTTCAATGAGTACGTTGTTCCTCATACCGATTTGCAATTGGAAGTGGCCGAGCATCAGGCCAAAACTTTTGATGCCGCCTTTCAGGAATTTTTAAAAACAGGAGTTTACAAAGAAATTCCAGTCGGTGTTTTTGTCCTACCGGTTTTTGACATTGATCTCATGGCCTCACGAGATATTGTGGCCGGCACCTATTTGGGAACAGACAATGTGGTGCAATTGGCCGATAGCTTCGGAGTATCGTTGGAGCTAGGCGCCTACATTGGCCTTGATGGCCCCACCGCTCCCTGGGTTGCCAG
>CAYHRT010000094.1:0-14218 GCA_964359085.1 uncultured Bdellovibrio sp.
CGATGGAAAAGCGCTGGTCCACATTCAAAAAAGACGTTGAGGGCGTGCGTATTGTTAAAGTCCCCCAATTTGGCGTGATCGCTACTCACCCAATTACTCCCACCTGGCCCGACGTTTATAAAGACCTGGCCCAAGAGGCCGACCTCATTCATATTCACTGTCCCAATCCTTTGGCAGAATTATCATTTTTGATGGCACCCAAGAACTGTCCGGTTGTGATTACTTATTACTCCGATGTTGCTCAACATCGATGGCTCTTGCCACTTTATTATCCTTTGCAAAAGATGTTTTTGCGGGCAGTGGATAGGATTATCGTCCCCACAGTTAATCACATCCGCTATGGCAGCGGCCTGCAGGACATGCAGGACAAATGCACCCTTATTCCTTTTGGTCTAGATGCTTCGACCTTGGAAAAAACCTGTATCTCGAATGTTTTGAGTAAAGAATTGCAGAGCAAGTATGGGCCTTACGCTTTCTTCTTGGGGCGCCTCGTCCCTTATAAGGGCTTAGAATACTTGATTGAGGCCATGCGGGATGTCAATCACAACCTGATCATTGCAGGAGATGGCCCCGAACGCGGCAGACTCGAGGCCTTGGTGGCCCAATACCAGATGAAAGACAAGATTCATTTTTTGGGCAGCGTGGAAAATCAGGAACTCTACAAAGCTCTCTATCACGCTTGCCAAATGGTTGTTCTACCCAGCATCACTGCGGTAGAAAATTTCGGGATGATTCAGCTGGAGGCCATGTGCGCCTCAAAACCAGTTATCACCACCGATCTAAAATCTGGCGTGCCTATCGTGGGAGAACCTGGCAGAACTAATCTGATTGTTCCCCCCCGCAACTCAGAACTCTTAAGTGAAGCCATTAACTACTTGTTTAATAATCCGATCGAAGCGAAACGCATGGGAACGATGGGACATCAACGTTTTGAGAATATGTATACTCTGGAGAAAATGATCCAAGGACATATTAGCTTGTATACTGAACTCATTCATCAGTTTCGCCTTGAACGAGGTCTTGAAGTCCGGCACAATACTCCCGTTATCCCATTTCCCCAATCGCCATTATCTGCTGTTGATAAGAAGAAAAAGGCTGCATAATCCCTGAAAAATTACGCTAAAAAACTTTAAATGAACCAATAGCGTTGGAAATATCGATTTCCATAGAAGAGAATTGGACCTTATTGCCTCTGGCGGCAAACAGAATTAAATTTTTATTTTTATGGGAAATCACCCAAAGTGTGATTGTCGAATTAAAATTCACTAACAGGTCCATTCCCTGATCTGTTAAAAGTTTAATGGGAGTCGTAAATTCCAAAACATAACCTTCATGACTATTCAATTTTTTTTCAATACATGCTTCATTATTTATTAACTCTTTTATCACTACTTTTCTAAAGTTTTCGCAAATTTCTATTGCTGTTCCGCCCTCTATATAGGACACACTAATTCGGGGAATAAACGTGATGCTGTCATGGGAACGGGAAAATATTTTATCTTTTGCAATCGTCACCAAATTTGCAGGAACCTGGAGCAACATGGCCTTTTTATTCCTAAGGTGGGTGTTACTTTGCTTAATAATGCTCTTTTGCTCTTCTGCCGTAAGAAAATGCCAGTAGTCACTTTTTGATATTGAAAATCCAAATTCCTGATTAACATAATGACTACCACCCAAAGCTAAATTATCAACAGGAAGTGGAGCTGTTTGCGGGGGAAGGTCTGCCTTTGGTGTCATTTCCAAAACGTTATTAACATAATAATTTTGCGCCATAACAGAAGAATCTTTTGCGTAGATTATTTCAGGACCATGCTTGATATATTGTCCATTTTCCTTTTTTGTACAGGAAACAGTTCGTTCTCCCGTGTAAGAGGAAGTAACATCAACTTCAAATGCATTTCCTGGACAGGTTAAGACACCCGCACTCAAATCAAAGTGAACCAGCAGCAATCCATTCACGATGGACGTCTTTAGCAAGATTCCATTCATCTTTTTTCCCTCTCAATCCCCATTTATGGTGCATTGAAATTTATCTGTGCATACTCACGGGTACCTAAATTCCAAGACTGAGTCGAAGGTCCATCAATCACATC
Organism: uncultured Bdellovibrio sp.; assembly: GCA_964359085.1. GTDB lineage: Bacteria > Bdellovibrionota > Bacteriovoracia > Bacteriovoracales > Bacteriovoracaceae > GWA2-49-15. The sequence goes on from CAYHRT010000094.1 coordinate 2,094, forward strand.
GGAAATTTCAATTGAAGCCGTGTTCTGGCTTAATCTTCCTGTATTAAAAGCAAAAACTTCAACTTTATTTGCGCCACTTTGAAGATTCAAGGTGAGCATCTTAGCTTCCTTTTGCAGACTGTAATCGGTCAAAATAATCTTGTCATTAAGTTTGATTTCGACAATATCATCATCGACGACAGCATTATCCCAAACTTTAATAGTAATAATTTTTTTGCTCACTTTCACATCCGACAAACCGCCTCCATGGGAAAGTTTGTTGACCTTGATAACCGCCCACGGCAAAAGTATCATTTCTGGTTTGAATTCAAGCGCCAATGAAGGATCAAGCAGTACAAAGTGATAAAAAATGATGCCATATAGAAACCTGAACAATTTCATCGAAAATTCCCTCGCGCCTAATTTTTGTAAAATTATATCACACAAATGGGGCCATCCCCATCATCTGTTTTCCCATCACGAGGCATCATCACGCGACACGCGCGAGGTGCGCGAGGTGCCAGGAGACTTATCGAAAAACAAATTGTAGTGCTTTTCTTGGTAGATCGCGTGAATGGCCCTAATGGGCATATTAGAAAATCTAAACAAACAAGTCCACTACTGATAAAGCACCTGGCACGAAATCCCCAGTTATCCCATTTCCCCAATCGCCATTATCTGCTGTTGATAAGAAGAAAAAGGCTGCATAATCTCTATGGGACTGCCTAAAGCATTCGCCTCATTTGTACATTTGCTCAGCCACGAAAAAAGCATCTCATCTGGACTTTACTCCGAATAAGTTATACTATTGAGGAATGAGTTCCGAATTGGTAGAAAGAAAACTTGTCATGAACTTGCCCCAAGGGCAATCAGCTTTTCTTTGGGGACCGAGAAAATCTGGCAAAAGTACTTTTCTTAAAGAAAAATTCCCACTATCCGTTTATTATAATCTCTTAGAGACAGATCTCTTTTTCAGATTGAATAAGGCCCCTTATCTTTTCAGAGAGGAGATAGAGTCCTTGACACCTGCCCAATTAAGTCGACCAATTATTATTGATGAGGTACAAAAAATCCCTGAATTGTTAGAGGAAGTACATCTTCTGATTGAGAAGAAAAAAATTTCCTTTATCTTATGTGGATCATCTGCCAGAAAATTGCGAAAAGTTCATGCCAACTTATTGGGTGGTCGGGCCTGGCGATTTCATATGTTTCCGTTTACCTCAGTAGAATTAAAAAAACTTAATCTGTTGGATGTTTTTAGTCGCGGACTAATCCCGAGTCATTATCAATCTGCACAATATCGAAAATCTCTCAAGGCCTATGTCCATGATTATCTTAATGAGGAGATTCGTGCAGAGGGTTTGGTCCGTAATCTTTCGGCCTTTGGAAAATTTATCGACTCGCTCCGATTTTGCAATGGTGAACTTATCAATTACTCCAATATTGCGCGCGATTGCGCGGTAGATTCAAAAACTGTCAAAGAATATTTTCAAATTCTCGTCGACACTTTGCTCGGTGATTATATTTGGCCTTTCGTAGCAAGCCCGGCCCGTGATTCGATCACTTCCACCCCTAAGTTTTATCTTTTTGATGTGGGTGTGGCCAATTACATCAAAAATGTCAAAATCGATGACTTGAAGGGAGCGGATGCCGGTCATGCTTTTGAACATTTTATTCTTATGGAATTGTGGGCCTATCGTGGTTACTGTGACCTTGAATTCGATATCGCCTATTGGCGTACTAAAGCTGGCCATGAGGTCGACTTCGTTCTCGATCGCGGGAAAATTGCTATCGAGTGCAAGATCAGTTCAATGGTTGAAAATAGGGATATGAAAAATCTGATCAAGTTTGCAGAAATTTCCAAGCCTCAACGCCTCATTCTTGTCTGCAATGAAAAACGAAATCGAATTACAGAAATAGATGGTAAGAAAATCGAAATCCTAAACTGGGAATATTTTCTCAAACTTCTTTGGAACAAGACTTTAGTTTAATTGCCAATGGGAGTGCCAGGAGAAATCACTCCCCTAGTCTATTCTAGTCAAAAAATGAGGCCTTTATATGTCTTACCCTTTATGGATAATTTCACCGGCCCAAAGTTCACTGAGAAATTGTTCAAAATACAGGATGCGAATACCGTTCTCCAGCTTTCGCGAATTCTGATCCATACAGACAAGGATTGCCTGCTTTGGATGATGTTCTTCCATGATCGCTTTGAGGCCACTGAAGTGTTCGTTGCGAACTTTATCTGTCGATTTAAACTCAAGCGCCACATTCATTTGGCCAACAACAAGATCAACTTCCAAGCCAGAGGTCGTCTTCCAATATGAAAGTTTTTTGGATGATTGTTGATATGAAAGATAGGCCCTCACTTCATTGATGAGGAAAGTCTCAAAACTATTTCCAAACTCTTGTGTTCGCAAGGAAATTGAATCAAGGCCTTTTAAATATCGGATTACGCCAAGATCAAAGAGATAAAACTTCGCTGTTTCGATTAGTTTTCTTGTTTGCACTTTACGCCACGGCCAGAGGGTAAACCCAAGAAGAGTTTCTTCTAGAATTTGATAATACTCCCTCACCGTTTTTCCAGATACGCCGCAATCCGCGCCAACATTGGCATAATTAAGAAGCTCACCATTCATGAGGGCAGAGATTTCTGGAAAACGATGAAAGGAGGCGAGTTTTCTAATTTGAGATTCTTCCACAATTTCTTCTTGTAGATACTGTTCAATATAAGCTTTTAAAAATTTCTGCACATTTTTCGCTTGATAGTGCTGAGGAATCAGCCCCTTATTGATTGCCGTCATTACGTCAAAGCCGGGTATCTCCCGAGATGTGAGTGGATACAATTCATACTTAAAAGCTCTTCCGCCGAGCAGATTACTTGCCCCACGCTTTAATTTCCTTGCGGAAGACCCGCAGAGAATGAACTGTGCAGTGGTGTTTTCTAGGCACCAATGAATTTCGTCAAGAAGGGTCGGCACTTTTTGGATTTCATCAATGACATAGAGCTTTTTCGGAAACTCCAACACAATCTCTCTAAGTTTTGAAGGATGGATCTGAAACTCGGCACGAATATCCGTTTGCAGGAGATCAATATAGGTTGCTCTTGGATACTTTTGATGAAGAAAAGTAGTTTTGCCAACCTTTCTTGGCCCAAGCAGCAGGGCTGCCCTTGCTTCTTGAAAATCGAGAGAGAGAATTCTTCTGTATGATGATAATCGGGATGTCATATCCCGATTATAAGCAACATCCATGCCGAGGAACAAGTCTTTTCTTGAAGTAAATCCCCGCGAAATCCGGCATTACTGAGAAATTTAGTCAAAGATACTGATTCTTACGACAATAAAGATTCCTCACAACTCTGCCGATCATCTAGTAGAGAGGTTTTTTTATATGGCCGACCAGTTTTGACCATCATTACTAGTCGTCACATAAGAAAAACGAACCCGTGACACGCGGGAGGAGATTCTATGTTTTCAGCGATCGCAGGAGTAGTGCTTGCCCTAACAGTGACGATCTATGCATGCACTCACACTTCACCAGATGCAGTAATCTACCTAGATTGGATCGGAGTGGTGATCGTACTAGGGGGAACCCTTGCTGCCGCGCTGTTAACTTTCAATTTCTACCAATTGCGGCAATTGCTCTATAGTGCTTCTAAAATCTTTACTCGAAGGTTAGATAATGGGCCGGTAGTAATTGCAGAAATCGTTAGTCTATCCAAGGATATTTCTAGCGCAAAACTCTCAATTTCAGAAGCTGTTCGCAAGACCTCTCACCCTTTCCTGCGGGAAGGACTGACACTGATTGAAAATGACTTCCCCCAGGCAAGATTAAGGGAGATGTTGATTTGCTCAATCAATGAACGAAAAAATGGACACATGAAGCAAGTTAATATGTTAAGGACTCTTGCTAAATATCCTCCAGCATTTGGAATGGTTGGTACCGTCATAGGTCTAGTCGCACTCTTGCAAAATTTAGGCAACAAGGGTGCTGTCGAGACTATTGGACCAAATATGGCGGTGGCCTTGATTACGACCTTGTATGGTCTGCTGATTGCTAATTTCGTCCTTACTCCCCTTGGCGAAAATATTTTCATCAAGACTAAATATGATTTGAAAATCCGAAAAATCATTATGAAGGGAGTTTGCCTAATCCAAGAAGGTGAAGATCCAATTATCATTCAAGAAGTACTGAATAGTTATCTGCACCCCGACAACAGGGTGAGAGAAGCATACGATTCATCCGGTATATCTGAGGAGAAGGATGCAGCATGAGTTTGGAAATCGACGAAGCGGAATTTGAAGATGAGTTGGAGGCAGAAGACGACCAATCTCAAGAAAGCAGCGGCAATTGGTTGGTCAGCTACTCGGATATGGTGACACTTCTTTTGTGCTTTTTTATTTTATTTTTCAATGTCCACTCTGGCATCGTCAAAGTCCAGGCAAAGACAATTCCTGTCAATGAAAAAAAACAACAAGGCAATCAGTCACTCGGGCCACAACTTAACACCATCACTATGCAAGAAATAGGGGAAAAATTTAAAGACCTGCTGGATGTCCACACCAATATTTCCACCTTACCAAATGTGACAACAGTGAAATACTCCGACTATTTTCTTATCCTCTTACAAGATGTCAGTTTTTTTGCAATAGGGTCTTACCAGTTAACTAAGTATGGCGAAAGTACGATTGATCAAATCCTACAGCGACTTCAGCCGCACGCACAGAAGATTTACGTTGAAATCCAAGGGCACGCGGACAAAACCCCCGTGGCAAGGAATAAGCATTTGAAGTATAAGGACAACCTTGAGCTGAGCACTCTTCGTGCCCTGACAGTGTATAGCAGATTTGCCAGGGCGGGATTTCTTCAGGAAACATTATCCATAAGCGGTTACGGAAGTCATCGACCGGTGAAAATTATGGGAATACCTGATTCCCTACCGGAAGTATTAGAAAAAAATAGAAGAATTTCACTCAGAGTAGAGGCGAGATGAAAACGAGTCTAGTCACATTTTTTACACTCTTGGTCGCGATGATGAGCACAACGGCATTTGGCAAATCCATCTTTGATCGTCAAATTGACGCTTCTGTCTACCATGTCCAAACAGAACTGGCCGTGACTGTTGAGAACAAACTCAACAAACTTTTAGGTGAAGATGGTTTCTGGATCAGCGTCAAAGTTTCCATAGACAAACAGCAATTGAAAAAAGATTTCTCAACTACGGACTCGGACACAGACCAGACTGAAAGTGAAGGTGAAAAATTACTTCCTGGTATTGCCATCTCTGATTATCTTTTCAAGACAAATATCGGGGAGAATCAGACCGTAGAAAAAAAACAGGTCTTTAAGGAACTTGTGCTGTCTTATGTCACCCTTATCGAAGTGGAAATTCGTACTGATAATAACCTGACGGGTGAAGAATCAACTCTCCTAGAGCATATGATTACTGACCACCTTCGCGCCCTGAGCGTTCCTATTCGAACCAAGTTTGTGCATACATCCATCCCCTCCTTTCGCCTCAAGCTCGACCAGAGTAAGGACAAGGAGAAGATACAAAATGGGCAAAGAGCGGAAGACAAAAAACAGTCGATGGACATAACGATCATAGCGATAGTATGCGTCGGGGTACTCGGTATTCTGCTGATGATCCTGGTGGGGTTAAAATTTGGCCGCTCTGTTATGCAAGTAGGTGCCGGTCTCAAACGGGCCTTGGAGATGCTTGCTAATACAACGGGAGATAGTGCTATTTTACAAAGAACTTCAATGGATTTTAAAAATTTTGGCCCCCGCAAGGATTCTAGCAGCATGATCGCTGGTGGGACTAATTTCTCTGATACGCCAGCACAGATGACCATAAAAAAAGTGCGGGCGCTGGTTGAAGATTTTTCGGAAATTTCCATGAACTATCTGGAAATTCTTTTAAACGAAAGACAATTTGAGAAGATGCTGGTTCTTGTTGACATAATCGGGGTCAACAAATGTTATGAGCATATTAAGAAGTCAAATCCTGATCTCACCAAGGGATTTTCAGAATTCCTCAGTCGGTCTGCCAATGATTTCCTTAACGATCATCAGAAATTCCTGCACACCGTGAATGAAATATATCTGACTCTTCTGCAAATTTCGCTCGACGAAAATAAACTTAAACTGAACGGACTGGATAAGATTGCAAAACTTGGCGAAGTTGACTTAACTAAATTTCTCGACGGATTGGGGCAGAAGGAATTCCGCATGGCCTTGGGTCTGGCCAACCCTCAAACTGTTGCTTCATTGGTTTCATTCAAGAAAATTGAAATTTCAAGATTTAAGGGCCTGCCCAGGGAGGTGTCGGATCTAGGCACGGCCAAGGCACTCAAGCAGCAGTTGCAAAAGATGGATTTTCAAAGCAGAGAGACCATCAAACCTGGCCCTCTGGAAGAAATCGCTCAATATCTTCCTCAAGATACAGGGCAGGAAATTTCCAAGATTATCGGTTACCCACTATCCATAGGTGCTGAAGGTGCTGAGACAGTGGGGTTCGATAATTTGGATTTCATTATTAATTGGATAAATCACCTTAACATTCAAGAGGCCGTGGCCTTGCTGGCAGCTTTAAACAAAGACCTCCGCCTCAAAGTGATTGAGAAAATGCCGGAGATCAAATCCCAAAGAATTCGATCCAAGCAGATGGTCCTCACTCCACTTGGATTAGAGTTGATCGCCCGTTTACGAAGTGCTCTTCATGAACGGCCCAATGAACGGCCCACACCTCTACTACCTAAAAAAGAAATGCCAAAGAAAGTAGCTTAAGACAGTAAGCTATAAATTAAAATACGACACCAATTCCCAAAGAAGTTGTCAAGGCCTCAACTTGCTGGATGCGTGTAGAACCCAGCGAGTTGTTTAGAACTCCGTAGGTAATTTCGCCGTTAAAAAACCATTTGCGCCCACAATGCCAATCAACGCCTGCCGAATAGGCAAACCCGCTTAAATCCAAAGTACTTTGGTTATACTTGAATTGGCGATTTTGAAATTCCAATCCAGCGTAGTATGCCCAAACAGAATAGGAAAAAATGGAGGTCCCATGAGCATTCAAACTTGTTTCACTTCCCGGCCCCAAGGGATAGACTCTTGCGCCCAGATCAATCCCATTAAAATTGGATCTCCCCGCCATGTTGACGGCCGAAGAATAGCCGCCAAAAAATGCAACACCTGTGATTGGAAAAAAAATGACCATCGGACGTATACCCAGTTCAGAGATCTGAGTATTACCCAGATTATAATTAGAGTAAGCGGCCTGCCCCATAAAATGCAACTTACTCGACTTAAAAAAATCAATAGCACAGAGGGAAGGTTGGCCAAAGAATAGAATTCCCCCAAGAAAAACGGCTTGACCGATATGACGATATTTTTTCATTGAGTACTGCCAGGTTGTTGTTTTACCGTCAGCTTCTCAAGCAGTTTTCTCGTCTCAACATTATCGGGATTAAGCTCCAAAGATTTTCTATAACTAGAAATGGCATAATCCAACTCTTTACTCAGATAATAAATAGTTCCCTTGATATCATAAAATATTGCGGCTTTTGGGTAGCGAGCAATGAGTTGCTCCGTCAAATCCAGCGCTTCCTTGAATTTTTTATTATTAATGGCCATATTGATTCTCTGAATTGTTATTCCGATCCAGTCGGCCATATCTGATAAAAGCGTATTTTGTTTGTCTGTCCACTCTGCATTGACTTTTAACTTGGCATTAACCTCTATTTTTTGGTTTAAAGACTTCTCGACAAAAATGTGCTCAATCACATAACCGGAGTGATCTAAGCGAATTGACCAAATGTCATTTTCTGCAATTTCAGGAGGGATACCTTCCACCGCTGAGAGATTAATGGGAGTTACGCCAACTTGTTGATAGGTTGATGTGACAGGATTGTACATCGACACCATAGCAGCAGTGGGCACACTGGTAATTTTGATCGATGCTTGTTGACAACCCACCAGAAACAACAGGACATGTACATAGACTACGCTTAAAATGCTGCCCATAAACATCAACCTCTCTCTTGAAAAAAACCATGACGAATATCAGCTTAAAAGCATTGCAACTCACACCTGCCAAAAGAATTACCTAAAATCCAGAATTCTACGGCCAAACTGACACTAACAAACACTAATGATACTAGCACAGCTTAGAGTGAATCGGTATCGGTAACATCTTGTTTTGAATGAGTTCACCCAATGAAAGTGCCCTCTGGCCTCACCTCATTCTTAATGATCGTAGCAAAAACTGCCGTAAAGTAAGCTTATATGGGACTCAAAGATACCTCACATATAGGTATTGTCATAATTGTCATACTCGTCGGTCTGGTAGGCTGTGTAAGCAACGATCAGCTGAAAGAGATTGAAGCGACCTCTAGTATAGCTACCACGACAACACCGACGACGAAAACAACAACGGTTAACATCCCAACCAGTGCTAACTATGTTGGCTGTCTATCCGGTCAAACCGTCAGCACTTCCAAGATTTACATTAAGTATGAATATCCCGCCGATGCCAGCAAAGTCGTCATTTTTCGCAATGGCGCGGAAGTTTATACTTCAAGCTTAAGCGCTTGGGATGATTTCGTAGATGCTGATCTGCTCGAAGGCCAAACTTATACTTACACCTGTGCGGCCTACTATGGCGCGGTTAGTGTGCTTGGTTCCAACACCCTAGAAGTCTCCACTTTTGCCACCAATCCCCCTACATTTGCGGGCATTGATACCGTTACTGCGCTTAATGCCCATTCTGTGGTTGTTACATGGGACCCACCCACGGGAGGTGGTGCTCTCGGAAGATATAAAATTTTTGGAAATCCGGGGAGCACCTTGAATTGGAATGCTAGCGCAAGACAGAGTGTCGCTGCCACAAATGCCTCTGCAGTGATTACCGCCCTGGGAGACCAGCTCCCCTATATTTGGGGAGTCCGCGCCTGCACAGCTTCCGGTCTGTGCGATACCAATGTTGTCACCCGTACAATAACTATGCCTGATGATGGAGCACCGACCACCACCGGAGCAACGAGCGCACAAGTCGTTAATGGACAGATCATCTTGACTGTGCCGTGGACAGAAGCGGCCGGGGCGGTGAAAAGGAGAAAAGTCTATCAGCGAACCGGGCCAGTCGGTGGTACTGACATCAACAACTACACCCTGGCCAAAACGGTTTTAATTGCCGATGCTGATTTAGGTAATCCGACCACCTCGATTACCATAGAGAGTCCGACAGAAAATACCTCCTACCATTTTATCGTTAGGGATGAGGACCCTGCACTTCAGCTCAGCGCTAATACTGCAGTCGTCTCAATCACCACGACAGATCTTAGTCCACCAATCTTTGCTGGCATCACCGGATTGGTTGTCGGAGCACCCACTAATACGGTTCTTCAGGCCACTTTTGTCGCCATTGCCGCCGAGCCAGGGGATGCATCTGGAGCCAGTGATTATCTTTTCTACACCACCACTGCCCAACTGCCTGCTGTGCCTGCCGATCCTTGTGTCAGTGGGGCCTTGCATTCAACCCTTTCGACCTCTTCCTATGCCGCCAATGATATAGTCAATTACAACTTGACCGGACTCTCGCCCAGAACCTCCTACCGGGTCTGTATCAAGGCCAGAGATTCTCACGGCAATATCTCTACGACCACCAGCTATCTAGGAGAAGTCACTCACGATATCACCGCGCCTAGTTTCGACGGATTACAGGGTCTAACCTATAATAGTGCTACTTCTCAGGCGCAGGTTGCCTGGAATGCCAGTAGCTCCGCCGACATTAAGGAGTATCGAGTCCGCATCTGGGAACAAGCTACCCCTGGCAGCGTTACTTCATTGATAAAATCACATTCCTCCTACCCAAGCGGTTTTAATCTGACCTCAAGTGAGTTTCCCATGAGCAGTGGAAATGTAGTTTTTGTGGTGGTCAATGCTTGTGATGATGCCAGTCCTAATTATGGAACCCAGAATTGCACCACCTTGGCAGATGGCACTGCCTTAAGTGTTACTATTCCCGATATTGACCCGCCAGTAGGTTTTGGCGGCATCACCAATGCCACTCTTTGCACTCCCAATGCCAATGGTTGCGCCCGAGTGACCTGGAATGCTCCGGCAAGCTGGACTGATTACCGTGGTTTCAAGATATACAGCGTGGCCTCCGATAATACGTTGACTTGGAAAAAGGACTGTCTTTGCTCGGGGAATAATTGTCCCGATGCGATCACTGAATGTAATGTAACGGGTTTGGATGCCGGCCGGACTGTAGACTTTTACATTCGCGCTTTTGATGAGGCAGGAAACCTCAATGCCGCAGTAGATCCTTACACCAATCGCAGATCAGTGCGCACGGGCGACATTAGTGCTCCCGCCTTCACCTCAAATCTGTCTGTAGTTTACCAAGGAGACCCGGCAGGCGCCTTAGTCAGTTGGGCATCCGCAACTGACAATCAATATGCTGTAGCAGGGAACACTATAACCTACACCGTGTATCGTAAAACTGGCGCGACGTTCAGTGGTGCGGCCATTTCGGCCGGAACGCCCGATGGCGGCTTATTGAACTCCACTCTAACCAATTCGTACCTCAACGTTGCGGCCGATCTTACCGTGGGTCTGACTTACTACTTCACAGTCTGCGCGCAAGACGGAAACGTCCCCACTGCCAATAAAGTTTGCGATGGAAATATTAAATCCTTAACCGTTCCAGACACTTCACCACCACCCGGTTTTAACGGCATCAAGACGGCCGAACTCTGTTCTCCCAATGCCGATGGCTGCGCCAAAATTACCTGGTACACCCCGGCAGATTGGACCGATTACCGAGGCTTCAAGGTTTACACGGTTGACGCTTCAGACAACTTGTCCGTGGTCAAAGATTGTGCTTGTTCTGGAAGCAGTTGTCCCGATTTGTTGGACACGTGTAATGTTACGGGACTGGATGTGGGACGAACCTTGAACTTTTATGTCCGGGCCTACGACGCTAACGGCAACATTACCGCCAGCACCAACCCCTACGCCAATCGCAGAACCGTAAGAACGGGGGATGTCAGTGCTCCGACCACCATCTCAAATCTGATCGTATACAGTCAGTTAACAGACCCCAAGGGCGTTAAAGTCTTATGGAGTCAGGCCTTCGACAATCAATATAACGGCGACGCGAATGTCATTTATTATAAACTGTATCGTAAAGAGGGGTCGAATTACTCCAACACACTTATTGCCACCATTGAAAGTGAAGGCACTCTAGTCACAACCTTGACTACCGGGCCATTTGAATACTTAGACCCTATCGCTGCCTTAAGTGGAGCAGAAGCCTTTTACACTGTGTGCGTTTGGGATTACACCACTCCAACACCTAACAAATATTGTGATGGCGACGTCCAGAGTCTTGTGCCGCCAGACCTTAATGCCCCGCCGGGTTTCAGTGGGATCTTCGATGCTCAATTATGCGCGACTAACGCCGATGGTTGTGCCAAAATTTCTTGGCTGGCGCCTGCTAGTTGGAGTGATTATCGAGGCTTTAAGGTCTATTCCGTCGCCAGCGATAATTCACTCACCTGGTTGCAGGACTGCCCATGTTCCGGCAGTGGTTGCCCTAATCAAATCACTTTTTGCAACGTGAGTATTCAGGATGCAGGCAGGACGATGAATTATTACGTTCGCGCCTACGACAGCGTTGGGAACCTGACAGCGGCCACTAACGCCTACGCTAATCGGAGGTCAAGGAGAACTGGAGATGCTTCATCGCCTACCTACACCAACTCTGGGATCGCCGCTACTTTCCAGGCGGGGGTTGGCAATAATCTGAGTTGGGTTGCCGCCACAGATAATCAGTATCCGAGCGAAGCGGGTAATATCATCACTTATAAAGTTTACCGAAAAAATACTTCAACCTTTAGCGCAACTAATGTCGCTACAATTGAAGCTGAAGGAACTCTTATCACCAGCACTACTTCACTTTCTTTTACCGATCCAATCAGTGGTTTAGGCGGAGGAAATGTTTACTACACCGTTTGCGCCTGGGACGCCAACACCACTCCTTCGATCAACAAAACCTGCGACGGCAGAATCGAGATGGAGCCGGTTCCCGATAGCGTGGCGCCTGTAATCGGCTCTCTTGCGGCCAGCGCTTCCTCGGT
>CAYHRT010000095.1:0-14187 GCA_964359085.1 uncultured Bdellovibrio sp.
TTTTCTGCAAGAATGAAATCTTCAATACAGAGTCCACGGGTGCGGCTTTGGTTTCTGAAGTCCTCTTTAGTCCATACTGGAGCAAATTGAAAACGTTGATAATTTCGCTGGAGACAGTCCACAATTGAAGCAAGATCTTTTGGCAAGGCCTGCCTGATATTAATCCCACTCGGTTTCAAGCTTGAAAATATTGCTCGCCTTACCGGTAACAAAAAAGAAGAAAGTTCTCCATATCGCCCATATTGAGGCATCCCCTTAACATTATGACTCAATAACCGCATGGCCGTTCTATTATCCGAAACAATCGTCGTGATGTAGAACTCCGTACCACTTTCGGTTCTCCGAAAGGTCTGATGCAGTTCTCGCATATGTTGATAACCCCGAATAATAAATTTTCCATTATTTCTGAACTCAGAATCGATTCTGAGTTGGCCTAAATATCCAACACTAGTCTGTCTCCCATCTATCCACATTTTGCGAACAGATCGGCCACCAGTCGCGATGATGCGGTTATGCATTGCTGTCCTTCCAACTAAAGTCTGATGAGTTTCTCCCTCAATGCTTGCTCCCAAAAAGAAATTAGGACTTCTCTCTAATGAAATTGAGATCCGACCCGGCATAGGGTTATTGTGCAGAAAATGCAGTAATTCTTGGTTGTCAGCTTCAGTGGCCAAGTTGAAATAGGCTGAACTCATTTATACTCATCACTGTTGGATTTTCGCGTAAGCGAAAATGCAAATTAAGAGTGGTATACCCGCAGCGGTTTGCTTGAAAAGCAAAGTGCGAAGGGTATAATTCAAGGCCTCCACTAACGTGTGGCTTCAATCAGAACCCCTTTCCAATTATCATCACCTAGAGGGTAGCGATCACGCATCCCCAATTCTTTATGGTGTAAAAGATTCATCAGTAAAAAAGGTTTTCGAAAGCCTTCATTCACAGGATGAAATAATCTTTTCATGATGTTGCCATATGAATAGAAAGTTTTTCGCGCTTTGATGCATTGAACATGCACCTCTTCTGGAGTCATTAATTTTGGCTTGAAAGGTAAAAGATTATAACTGTAAGCATCGTCGAGCCACCATTTATCATAGATCAAGCGTTTTTCTTGTTCGAGTCGTTGGTAAAGTGCTGTTCCGGGAAATGGGGTAAGATGATTAAAGCCAGTAAGAGAAAAAGCATGGCGAGTAGCAAATTCTACCGCCTCTGCAAAAGATGCAGGCGTGTCGTGGTCGTAACCAAAAACAAAAGTCCCATAAACGCGAATTTTAAAGCGCTGAAACTTTTTCAACGCCTCTTCATAATCAATCCCTATGGTATTTACCGATTTATCCATCAACATCAGGTTTTCAGATTTTAAACTTTCAAAACCTATCAAGACTCCCTGACAACCACTTTTCTGCATCAGTTGCAGGAGTTCTTCATCCTTCGCAGCAGTGATCGTGGCCTGACTGACCCATTTGATTTTAAGCGAAGCTAATTCACGAAAAAAATCCTTGGCCTTACCTGGATTTGTGACAATATTGTCATCAACAAAGAAAAAGAATTCTGATTTATCCCGTAAGGTTTTTACTTCTGCCAATATTTGGTCCATAGGGCGAAAATTTTGTGACCGCTTGTAGACTGTCTGGATGGCACAGAATTCACAGCGTAAGCTGCATCCGCGACTGGCCTCTACTAATTGCACAGAAAGGTATTTTTTATCACGAAAGATAGAACGATCCGGAGTTGATTTGACAAGTTCGGGGCGGGAGGGCGCTGTATAAAATTTTTTCGCAGTACCATTACGGTAGTCTTCAATAATAGTTTGCCAAAGATCTTCTGCTTCACCAATGACCACAGTTTCAGCAAAGCGCGCGACTTCCTCCGGGCATAAGGATGCGTGAAATCCCCCCATGATGACTGGTATCCCACGACGTCTATACTCACTGGCAATTTGATAGGCACGTTTTGCCGTGTATGTTTCAATCGACATGGCCACCAAATCGGTCGGTGTATCAAAAGGAATTGGTGCGATCCGATCATCATAAAATGTAACTTGCACATCTTTTGGTGTAAGTGCTGCAATCACGGCGGGAGGGAGTGGCTCCATCTGCCAAAGGCGAACGTACTTCTGGCCCTGACGCCGACCGATTGAAGGATGAATCAAAGTAAGTCGGAAAGAATTGGTCATAACATTTCTACAAAATCTCTATATACTTAAATTGTAATCTCCTTTAGGCAAAACATGATAAGTAAATTATCTCCGAGGTATTTTTTCCGATCTGGAATTCAGGGTCTCTACCTAAAGCATTTAGAGCGCAGCTACCATCATTTTAAGTTCGCCATCCATCACCCCAAAGTCGTACAAAATAATCGGCTCAAAGTTATCCTAAAAACTAACCAAAATACTCAATATGGAAAAAAATATAATTTTGCCTCAATCTCATCAGTTAAAGAATATCAAAACCAAGTACCTATCGCTGATTATGACTCGATTGAAAGGCATATTCGCTCTTGTGCCGCCGGTAACAAAAATATTTTATGTAATGAAAAGATTAAGCTTATGGAACTCTCTGGCGGTTCTTCCGGCCCTGAAAAACTAATTCCTTACACAAAAGGTCTATTACAAGAATTCTCGGCCGCCATTGATCCCTGGCTCTTCAATCTCTACTCATCTATTCCTGAGCTTAAGGGAACGAGAAGTTACTGGGCAATTTCCCCTATCCATCGTACTGCACGTATCACTTCTGGAGGAATCCCGATCGGAATAGATGACGATCTGGAGTACTTCGGACCATTATCCAGAATGCTTTTGAATGAGTTTATGCTCTCTTCAAAGGGAATTGCAAAATGCGTCGATATTAATCAATGGCGCTTTAAAACAGCAAAATTACTACTTGCATGCACCGATCTTGGTATGATCTCTGTTTGGAGTCCTACATTTCTTCTTCTTCTTCTTGAATATATCGAAAGTGAGGCCCACAATTTTCTTCTCGGCACTGATAGATTCTCACCAGGAAATCTCTCTGCTATCTGGCCCAAACTCAAACTCATTTCTTGTTGGACAGATGCTTCCTCATCTCTTTTTATCCCAAAACTTCGTCGCTGGTTTCCTCATGTTACAATTCAAAGCAAAGGACTTCTTGCGGTAGAGGGAATTGTATCAATCCCGCTCTCTGATATCGATGGTTCCGTCCTGGCGGTGGGGGGACATTTCCTTGAATTCATCGAGCTTGCAAAACCAAATTCTTCCCCATGTCAGGCCTTTGAACTTGAAGTTGGTGGACATTACGCTCCCCTTCTCACAACATCAGGTGGACTTTACCGCTATAATCTCAAAGATTCTGTACAATGCCTGGGATATTATCACTCAACCCCAATTATTCGTTTTGAGGGTAAAATAGATTTAACCAGCGATTTATGCGGTGAAAAATTAAATCCCGTCCAAGTTGAGGCCGCACTCCACAAGGTGGCGCAGATCATGAATCTCCCATACGAATTCGCCTTGATGACACCTTACATCCCCTCCTCGGGAAATATGCCCTACTACATTTTATTTTTAGAGGCCCCCATGACAAGAGAACAAATTGAGATCTTGAGTAATAATCTCGACACTGAATTGCGCCAAGGCCATCCTTACAATTATGCGCGAGAACTTGGACAGCTAGGAAAGATCGAAGTACGCCCTGTGAAAAATGCTCTCTCTTTTTATCTCTCTTCGCTAGAAAGAAGCGGGCTACGGGCCGGCACGATCAAGCATAACATTCTGGATCAACGACTAAATTGGGTTGAATTATTCAATGACCATGCACCCTTTTCATAAACCAACGAAAATTTAAATTAGAAAGAAAGATAATTGGCTTAATGAGATAGGGGGGATCCGACAAACGCTTCAAAATTGAGCTGTAACTATAAGCATTTTTCCAGACGTTATCGACCCCGGTCTTCAACTGTTCTGCTGTCATATTTTTCGGAATAAATACGACTTCGTGACCATTGTAGCGGTTCCAATCACGGGTCACTATTCGGGCTTCCTTCTCAAGTCGGAAAAAAGCTTCGGTTCCCGGGAATGGGGTATAGATCGTAAATTGTGGCAAATCAATCCTGGCCTTAATTACAAAATCTAAAGTGTTCTCACAGGTATAGAGATCGTCTGTATCAAATCCAAAGACAAAACTTCCTTGGACAACAATCCCTCTCCGGTGAAACTCTTTAATCGCGGCACGATAATCATCGACTCGACTAAAGCCTTTATTGGCCGCATCTAAGGCCGCTTGATCTAACGATTCAAAGCCAATCAGAAAACCTTTTGCACCACTTGTGACCAACAAATCTAAAAGTTCAGGACGATTGATAATATCAATGGTGACACATCCAACCCACATCTTTTTTAACTTCTTAAATTCAGTAAAAAACTCTCGGGCGTACTGGGCATCACCTGCCACGTTGGGATCAAGGAATGTCACCATTCTACCTGGCATAGCTTTGATTTCTTGAATTACCTGGGACACATCTTTAGCATGAAATTTTTTATGAAACTGATGGGCCACGCAAAAATCGCATTTACGATTGCAGCCCAAACTCATCTCCACCGTATTGCAGGCAATATAGCGTGAGCGTTGAATAAAGTGACGATCGGGGGATACGGCCAACTGCGGATTATATTCGCGCATTTCATAAACACGCTTCAGACAACCATTCTTAAAATCTTGCAAAACTTGAGGCCAGACTTCTTCAGCATATCCTTTTACCACCACATCAACATGTTCTAAGGCCTCCTCGGTCATGAGCGTGGCATGAACGCCCCCCATCACAATCGTGGCACCCTTTTTCTTAAAATGTTGGGCAACTTCATAGGCCCGCGGGGAGGCACTTGTGATAGCCGTTATAGCGACAATATCCGGCTCCCAAGCCAGATCAATTTCCTCCACCATTTCATCTATAACACGAATCTCGGCATTCAAATTGGCCGGAACCAATGCGGCCAAAGTCGGCATGGTCAGAGGAGCATAACGAAGATATTTTTGATACATGCCTGTACCAAAACGCTGAATGGCATGTTGTGTGTGGACTAATAAAATCTTCATCACAATATATTATACCAAACGCAGAAATTAATCATGGGCAGGAAGACAAGGCGAGTCGCCGAGGCGTGCGTTTAGCACGTCGCAGGCGGCGAGACTGCAGGCTGACGACGCCATGGTTAATTTATGTGTTTGGTATTAACATAAAAATAAAAGGCGCTCATTCGAGCGCCTTTTGAGTCTAGTGAGTTTTTGTGTTTACTACTTAACTGAAAAACCTTTCAGCTTTTCTGCCATTGTCGTAGTACGAGCATCTTCTTTGGTTAAGTCACGTGTAGAACGTTCTTCCGCCTGACCAACTGCTTTGATAGAGAGAGCAATCTTCTTGGCCTCTGTATCAATTGAAATGATCATTGCGGAAATTTTATCACCTTTCTTGACCACATCAGTTGTCTTCTCAACACGATTCTCAGACAATTCGGAGATATGAATAAGACCTTCAATGCCAGTCTCAACTTCAACGAATGCACCAAAATCGGTGACACGAACAACTTCAGCTTCAACCACTGTTCCGACAGGAAGACGAGTTTCAATTTTCTTCCATGGGTCTTCTTCTAATTGTTTTATACCCAGGCAGAACTTTTGATTCTCTTTATCAACCGTCAGTACCACAGCGTCGATTTCTTGCCCAACCCGAAATTCCTCACTCGGATTGATATTCTTCTTTGTCCATGAAACGTCAGAAATATGAATGAGAGCATCCATCTCTTCACCGACATCAACAAAGGCCCCAAACTCTACAATAGTTTTTACCTTCCCTTTGGCCTTACGACCTACGGGAAATTTCTTTTCCAATTCATCCCATGGATTGGCCTGCAATTGCTTGAGCCCCAAGGAAATGCGCTTGTTTTCAATATCGACATCAAGAACTTGTGCCTCAACAAAGTCACCGACATTGAAATGCTTGGAAGGATTTTTAATCTTGTTAGTCCAACTCATTTCACTCACATGAATCAAACCTTCAATGCCATCACTGAGTTCCAGGAAAATACCATAGTCTTTTACAGAAACAATTTCACCCTTCACTTTGGCACCAAGAACATATTTGTCTCTTGCCTGATCCCAAGGATTTGGTTGAACTTGTTTGAGTCCAAGTGAAACACGTTCTTTTTCAGAATCAAACTTTAATATTTTAACTTCAATTTCATCACCAATATTGAGTAAATTCGAAGGATGCTTCACCCGTCCCCAACTCATATCGGTAATATGGAGTAGACCATCAATACCACCAAGGTCAATGAAGGCACCATAATCAGTGATATTTTTTACGACACCCTTAACAATCATACCTTCTTGAATTTGCCCTAGAATCTCACTACGTAGCTTGCCACGCTCTTCTTGTAATATTGCGCGACGAGAGAGCACGATATTTCCACGTTTCTTATTAAACTTGATGACCTTAAAGTGCATCGTCTTACCAATATACTTATCAAGATAACGCGTTGGTCGCAGGTCAATTTGTGAACCGGGAAGAAATGCCTTCACACCAATATCAACAGACAGTCCGCCTTTTACTTTAGCAACAACTGTCCCCTCCACAGGATTACCTTTTTCGCAAGCCTCAGAGATTTTATCCCAGGCCTTCAAAATTTCGGCCTTGTCTTTGGATAAAATCAAATTTCCCATACTCGATTCTAATTTCTCCAAGTACACTTCGATCACATCGCCGACTTTGACTTTCAAAGAACCATCAAAATTCTGAAACTCTTTTACTGAGACAAGGCCTTCTTGTTTGTAGCCAATGTCTACCATAATGTAATCACCGGAAATCTTCACGATATTGCCGGTAAAAACTTCGCCCTCGGCAAAGTTTTTAGTTGTGTTGGAGTCAAGTAATTTGCCGAAATCCGTCTTTTCGACAGTTTCAATGTCTTCTCCAAAGACGACATCAAATCCTTGCATCCATTTTTGTTTAACCATCTGTTGCTGAACCATGTGAACCTCTAAATTGAGTGCAGTGCACTCGTGACATTTTGACCTCCGCAATGCAGAGGCATTACTACCCTCCAAAGAAGGGTGGGTAATTTTTGGAACTGCAAAATCTATGATATTTGAGAGGGTGAGTCAATCAAAAATATGTCTCTCATCGACTCATTTACTTGACCCCGCATCAATGCAACCACCTTGAATTAAAGATCTTTTCTTGAGTTTAGCAATTTCCGTAAACGGATACCACGATGATAGAGATTGAGAAGCCGCTCTTGGGAACCCATCTCATTCCAGGCCGGAATAAAAACCTTCCCATCGAGAGCAAGATTTTCACGATAATCGGTCAGGTTGTCACAAATTTTATAGCAATTAGACCACATTTCTCGAACATCTTGCTTTTTATAAAGCTCACCAATCCAAGGTTGCTTTTGTTTGAGTTCGATATAAGACGACATCCTTGGCGCAATTATTGGAACTCTGGCCTTTAGGGCAAGTAATGAAAAATCTTCTATTACCTCATCAGAGAGTGTCCACCATAAGTGGATTGAAGAAAGTGGTGGATATAATCCATCAAAATCACAAATATCGATCTCAAAGCTCTTTGCCCAGGGTCTAGAAAAGGTATGGAGGTGTTCAACAAAATAGCTCTTGATTAAAGTACGATCGACAAAGAGTTTTAAACGTAACGGTTGTTTAAGATTTTCTTGCAATACTGTGATGGCGGCAAACATCGTCTGAGGGCCATCCATACTGCGCAATAATGGTGGAATATAGCTCCCAATAACTATCTCCCCTGATGAATCGTTTTGTCCCGACGAGCTAGTTTCTACCTCTTCTAGCGGTGAAGGCCATAACACTAGCCCTTTGCGTGGATGGATTTTCATCTCGGTCCAAATATTTTCCAGCAATTCTGGATTATAAACAACGAAGCGATCTATTCGGACAACAAAAGGTCTCAGCCAAATTTTGCGATGAGACTTCACGATCTCACTATTAATCGAGAAAATAAGTGGAATTTCGGGGGTAGTTCGCAACGCCAAACCTACCAAAATCAGATCATCGAGAGAATAAGCATGCACTAATTGAATATTGTATTGTTTGATAATCTTACGAAGCCAAAAAAAATCGCCAACCCGCCCGGCCCAAGAACTCTGCAAAGACTGACGTGGATAGATTTTGATTGCTTCAGGCCCTCGCTGGCCCAGGGCCTGATCTAATGGAGATTTACGATCTAAGTAAACAACAACGACAACGCCTGCTTTTTTTTGCCACTGCATTGAACGTAATGATTCTCGTTCAATTGTGCCCCACCGATGTCCACGCAATAAATGAAGAACACGCATGCCACTTGATGCAAAACGTTCGGATGACTCGACAAAATACTGAGGGCCTTCAACGCTCATATTGGATGATTTCACCTTCGGCTGAACCGAGTTTGATTTTTGTTTTAAATTTCAACAACATGTGAGTCTCATCTGCAGAAAACCAAATTTCCATATCATCTTTGTTCCCTTCTACACCGGGAATATGATTGGTTGCGCGCATTCTAACGGCATCAAAGGTTTTTCCCATAACATAAATCTTTTCGGTGCCGATGACATCAACCTTTGAAACATACAACTTTCCACGATTGATAATAGGGAATTCATAGTGAAGCCCTTTATCCGCCGGCAAACCACGCATAAAATACAAAGCAGAAAAACTATCTTGAAAATACTTGGGTAAATCACCTTGCTTTTCAGTTTTACTAATTTCTCCCTTCTTCTCCTTTTTATACCAGTGATATGTTCTAAACTTGTCATGATCAAACAATTGAAGATCATCAATATTTTTTCCTGATTCACGCTGGGCCAGATAATATTTAATTGGTAAAAAATTTTTCTTTGAAACATAGCTCTCAATCACATCATCTAATTTATAAAGCATTTCATAATATCTTTCAGATTTAAACTCACCACGAAAATGGTGTACATCGACATTGCCTATGCGCATGTCTGGCAAGGTCTTTAATGTTATATGACCAACCGTTATTGCCAAATATTTTATCTTTATCACCTGAATCTCTTTAGGAGAAAAATACTGCTGAAACTTCCCCCAAAAGATCTCTGAATGTCTATCGAGTTCATCAAATTGCCCGCCAGATCCCGTTGTATCTGCCGAATTGGACGTAGGGATTATTACTGCGGCAACAGCCGTCGGCTGTACGACAGAAGGGGATATTGCATTTGTTGTGGAGGTTGTATCCGCCTTTGAATCATTTTTGGGTGGCCATTTTTTGCCTTTGCTGATGCTTGGTCTATTTTTCGTCTCTGCTTTAGGATTCTCTTTAACTGGAACAATCGAACTAGCAGTTTCCGCACCTTTTATACTTATGGCACTAGTCTGTTCGACCGTGAACTTTTCTTCGATAGGTGCCGGTCTAAATTTTTTAAATTCCTCATTGTCGATATTAAAATTCTTCGCCAAATCGGACAATTCTGCTTCACTTAGGGGTTTGGTTTTTTGAGCTGCGCAGGAGATGCTTGCGAATAAAATTATCAAGATCAGAAACATTTTATACATATCATTCCTCTAGCAAAATGAAAGAATCATTTCTTTGATTTTTTCTTCCTGATCATAAAATCTAATTTCAATCCCGAGATAATAGATTGGAAGATCATTTACCAAATGACGAATTTTCACAATATCTTTCTCAGTCACTACGACAATGGCATTTTCTTCATTTGCTTTGGATAATACTTTGTTAATTTCCTCTGCTGTATAAAAGTGGTGATCTGGGTAGGACCCCATTCCAACTAAATTCATTTCGTGGTTTTGCAGTGTTTTGAAAAAAGATTCAGGAGAAGCAACACCGGCCATAGCGAATACCCGTAAACCTGAAAAAGAGGATGGCGGATAAGCTAAATCTCCACGCGAATTATACAGGCCTGTTGACTGGTATCCGATCAAACCGATAGGAACTGTGGGAGAAATATATTTTTTAATCATCGATTGAAGTGCCTCAATCTTGGCACCTGGAACTAAATCCGAACGATTAATGATAATGATATCCGCATCTCGCAAGGCGGTAGGGCCTTCGCGTAAGTATCCAAGCGGGGCAACCTGATAAGAACTTAACGGTAATAAAGCATCAAATAAAACGATATTTAGATCACGCGCCAACTTCAAATGCTGATGCCCATCATCCAGCAAAACGATATCAGGTTTTTCACTTGGGAAATAATCAATTAAATTTTGTGATCTATTTTTTCCAATCACAATGCTCGCATGCTTTAAATTCATGGCAAAAAGTAAGGCCTCATCACCGAACTCTTGGGGGTTGAATCCCAAACGACGACCAGAATGTAAAATTCCCTGATGCCCTTCAAGTCTGCCCTTATAACCACGCATAAGAATCATTACTTTCTGCTGCTCGGATTCTAAAAATTTACCTAACCATAAGGTGAAAGGTGTCTTGCCTGAACCCCCGAAGGATAAATTCCCGATCGAAATAATTGGCACTTTAAATTGAAATCTTTCAAACGTACCATAGTTATATGCAGCTCGTCTTAAGCGATAAACGCTCTCCCACAAAATGGCCAAGGGTTGCAAAAAAATACGCAAAATCTTTTTGACTACTTTCATCGTGCCCCTCGGACATGTTCTTCGCTTAGGATTTTGGCCATGCTGGCTGCAGTCAAGCCTTCATCATCGGGCATGGTCTGGCTTAATTCCCCTAATTTTTTTCTAATCTGAAGAAAGGATGCCGAATTCTCACTCCAATGTTGTATAATTCTACTTACATTAAAAGAGTGTACTTGATCTTGAATCAATTCAGGGAAAATTTGCTCCTTGGCCACAAGATTTGCCAACCCAATCTGTCCATTATACTGAATAAAATTTTCAAAGACGAATTGATTAAAAAGGGAGCCGCGATAAAAGATAATTGTAGGTGTCTCAAACAGCGCCGCCAACAATGTGACTGTTCCACTCGTCGCAAAGGCCACGTCTGTATTCAAGAAAGTCTGAGGGAGATCAGATTCCTCCACTACACAATCTACTAGATCTGAAGAAAGATATGGTTGAAACATTTCCAAGGCAAGATTTTGGGAACGCGACAAAGAAACTTTAATAGGATAATGACGCTTTAGGGTTTTAATACATTCCAAATAAAACGGAAGGTGATAGCGAATTTCGGAAGCACGACTTCCTGGCAAAATGAGTATATTGATTAGGCCTGCGAGTTTTTTACTTCGTCTCTGCGCAAATTGCTCACTATATTGTTTTAAAAACGACCGATACCTGCGGACAAGAGGATGAGGCACACTAACGATATTTTTTACTCCACGCTGCCGAAACCACTCTGCCTCAAAGGGCAAAATACTAAAAAGTGTATGGACTGACTGTGCAATGATTTGCGCGCGATTCGGCCGCCAGGCCCATGCTTGGGGAGCAACGAAATAGAGAACCTGAACACCGATTTTATTGAGTGTTTTGGCCAGACGCAAATTAAAATCCTGAAAATCAACGAGGATCGCAAAAGATGTTTTGCGCTTTCTGCATTCTGAAATGAACAATTTGTTTGCTCTGATGTAAAAGGGAATTTTTCCTACTACTTCAGAGAACCCCATGGATGAAAAATCATTTAAATGGAAGAGGAGTTCCACACCCTCTGCTTGCATCCAATCTCCACCGACTCCCCAAAAGGAAAATTCGGGACATAATTTCTTTAAATTTTGAAAGAAACTTTGTACATGTTCTTCGCCTGATTTCTCACCGGCAATAATCAAACAATTGGACTTCATAATTTCGCGAGCGAAACGATTTGACCGGTTTCTATCGCCTTCAACACTTGATCAACGAGATATACGGCCCGGGCACCATCAATTGCAGAAACCATGGGTGCAGTGTGACCAAAGATGGCTTGATAAAAAGAACGGTGTTCTTCCAAAAGATGATCTCGTTTTTGATAGTCAAGTACATCTGTTGCACTATGAGAGGCACCAAAAAACTTTAAACGACAATTATGCATATCTACTTGCAGATGTCCATGAGGGCCCTGAATATCGAACTTTCGGACTTCTTCAACATGATTGCGGCCGGCGGTTAAAAAACATTTTTTCCCGCTTGCGAAGGTCACAATACTAGAGACAAAGTCATAGTTATTAGTTCTAATTTTATATCCTATGGCCTCTACAGTGATAGGCCACTCATCAAAGAGATACAGCAGTAAATCAAGATCGTGAATCATGAGATCGCGAACCACGTCGACATCCGTAGCACGACCTTTAAACGGAGCGGCCCTATCTATTCTCACCCAAGTAGGCCCTCTCAATGCTTGCTTATAAGGCCCTCTTTTGATTTGTTCCCATACCAGATGAAATCTCTCACTATGTCCGACATGAAAGACTATCCCTTTATCTTCAGCCAGCTTTGTCAGTTCTTGTGACTCCGCATAGGTCGTAGTCATGGGCTTCTCACAAAAAACATGCTTCCCTTTTTTTAACACTTCCTTGGCCACAGGATAATGATAGGATGTTGGTGTAACAATAATGCAGGCATCCACTTCGTCAATTACCTCTTTCACATCTGCCACTATTTTTATCTTTGGAAATTGCGCCGAAAATTGCACTCTTAATCGATCCCGAATTTCGGAGCTAACTTCCACGATGGCCACTAGTTCCGCAGGCGCATCTGTATTCGAACACTTCAGAACTTTTTCAACATGCCATTTGCCCAGAAACCCATAACCGATGACTGCAACCCTGACTTGATCCATGTCCATTCACTCCTAGATAAAAAATGGGGCAATTCCCACTTCACTCTCACGAATGGCACGTGCCATCTCCTGCACGATTTCATTATCTTTGTACTCACGCATATGTTCTTCCTGATTAACAAAGGCCCTTGGTGCATAAGCAGAAGATTCCATAAGTCGGAAAAAATCAACCACCTCGCCAATGACCTGCTTACTAATGCCAGTTCGCCGAAGTCCTATGATATTTATTCCTTTCAATCTGACACGATTACCATACGCAGTACAAAAAGGAGGAATATCACGATCAATCGCGGTAGCACCGCCGATATAAGCCCCTCGCCCCAGGGTAATAAATTGACCAATATTTGTGCCCCCTCCAATGATTACACGATCACCCATTTTCACATGCCCAGCTAAGTTTACAGAGTTGACGATCGTGCAGTTATTCCCGACTACGGCATCGTGAGCAATATGAACTTTGGCCATTAACAGGCAGTTACTACCCATTTTTGTAATTTTATTTTCTTTCATCGTTCCCCTATGGATCGATACATATTCCCGTATCACATTATTGTCTCCAATAAGTACGCGTGTCTCTTCCCCCTTATATGAAGTATCTTGAGGCGGTTCACCAATAGAACAAAACTGGTAAACTGTGTTGTTCATGCCCAATTCTGTATTGCCACGAATAATGGTATGCCCATAGATTTTTGTCCCATCACCGATTTTTATCTTTCCATCTAAAATTGCATACGGGCCAATCTCAACATTGTTACCTAAAATGACTTCCCCAGAAAGAAGGGCCGTGGAGTGAACTTTCGCATTTTGACTCATAAATCACCTCTAAAATTTCACCGAAGCCAAAACGCTGGCTTCAGACATTAAATCACCGTTATAAAATACTTGGCAGTCACAACCCATAATTTGGCCTCGGTAACGATTACAAGTCGCTACAATAGTTAAATCCATATTGGGAAGTATGGGGCGACGAAACTTGGCATTACTAACAGAAGCCAAGGCCATCTCACTATGAGTCGGCCCAAATGGATCAGCATGATTAAGCACAATGACAAAACTTGATGCCTGCGCCATCATCTCAACCTGAATCACTCCTGGGAAGATGGGACGCCCAGGGAAGTGTCCTTTGAAAATTTCTAAATCAGGTCTAGTAAAATATTTCGCTGTAATAATGGTGCCTAAAGTTTCCCGATTATCCGCCAATATTCCCTGGCCCCACTGCCATTTGCCACACACGATAGATTCAATGCTATCAACAAAAAGGAATGGATCACGATGGGGTAAAAAGGCCATCACCTGTTTTTTGTCAAAAAGCATATCAAGAATCCTTTTCTTCCCGTTTAATCAAACTTCGCATTTTGGCTTCGCTACGCAGCCATTCTTTCAAAGGACGAGCGGGATGTCCTGCGACGATAGACCCATCAGGCCAGTTACATGTAA